>NZ_JONQ01000007.1 GCF_000711905.1 Methermicoccus shengliensis DSM 18856 | reverse complement strand
AACATCGTGCAGCTCAAGTACGTGTTCCTCAGGAGCGACAATGTGCTGAAGATTGAGAGCGAGGACACCTTTGGCAACTTCGACGTGGCTGGCTTTAGCGTTGGAGCCACCGACCCATTCGTGGGCGCAACTCTTGCGGGTGGCGACACCCTTGCTGCTGGTGACAAGGCTCTTGTGATGGAGAGCAACACCGCAATCACTCTTGACGCCGACGATGACGACGCCCTCTATGGAGACGTGGTCATCCACACGGCAGACACCACCAGTCCAACGCTCAGGTTCTTCCTGCAGAAGAGTGTGACCGTAGAGGGTGCACCCACAGCCGAGGAGACTCCAGCAGTTGAGGAGACCCCAGTAGCCGAGGAGACTCCAGCAGTTGAGGAGAACGTCACCGAGGAGAACGTAACTGCACCAGTCAATGAGACTCCTGCTGAGGAGACCCCTGCTGAGGAGACTCCTGCTGAGACTCCAGCACCCACTCCAACCCCAGGCTTTGAGGCACTGTTCGCAGTGGCTGGCCTGCTTGCGGTGTCCTTCCTCGTCCTTAGAAGAAGGCACTGAACGACACTGAAGGGCTTTCGCCCTTCCATCTCTCTATTTTTTAGCTTTTTAGAGTTTTTTTGTGTAGTGGGATTGGGGCACTTGCAGTGAACTTAAACTCGTTTGCTGCAGACTATGAAAGTGCCGTTTCAGAGCTTTCAGAGCTGGCTCTTTTCGAGCTTGATGTGCTCGGAATATCCTTCTATCATTACTCCATCGGGCACGCCCCTGATTTGCATGCCCTCCAGCTCAGGTGTGCAGCAAAGCACGTTCTGCTCTGGATGTGTTCCTCTCTCGATGGTGCACGAGAGCCTCACACCTTTGTCCACTGAGACCACCACCCTCGCCCTTCGGGATGCGGTGTGCCCTCTCGGAAGAACCGTCAATGGGCTCTCGTACTCCCTTATCAGAAAAAGCACACATCTGAGAGCCTTGTCGGCCTTTGAGCCCACGTCGGGCGTGCTCGCCACTATTATGTCTTCTGCTGAGGCAAACTGCACAATCTCGCTCTCAGATGAGCATATGTAAAACTCTCTCTCATGCCCCACCTTGCACACTGCAAGCGTGGAGTCCTTGCCCCTTATGAAGAGGAGCTCATCATTCTGCAGGGATACGAACATCACTCGAACATCACTCGAGCTTTTTCACATTTCGCGTGCGGCATGAGGGACACTTTACATCCTTTCCCACAGCCCTGAACTTGTTTCCACACTCTTCACACTCGTAATCTGCAGCCTCTATCTCGCTGATGTTCACATCAAACCCATCGCCCACGGTACACACATCGCTCACCTCGCAGAGAATACGTGGTACCATCAGTTAAATGTTTTCATGCATCCTCTAAACCGTTAAATAGTTGGATGCCGATGTTGGGCTGTCATCAGCGAGGGAGAGCTATGGAAATAAATGGTGTACCTATAGAGGATACATTTGCTGAGGCGTTTCCCATAAAGGTGGCGAGGGTGCTCATCACCGCTGCCACACGCCACTGGGCAGAGGTTGCGGCACAGGAAGCCACTGGGTTTGGAACATCGGTCATCATGTGCCCGGCAGAGGCGGGTATAGAGCGCTATGCGAGTGGCAGAGAGACGCCAGATGGAAGACCTGGCGTGTATGTCCAGATATGCGCCTTTGGGTACAAGGCGCTCGAGGAGCAGCTCCTGGCACGTCTGGGACAGTGCGTGCTCACAGCTCCGACCACCGCCATATTCAATGGGCTGCCAGCGGCAGAAAAACAGTTTGACATAGGCTTCAAGCTCAAGTTCTTTGCAGATGGATATGAATATGAGAGAGAGGTCGGAGGGCTGCAGTGCTATGCCATCCCGATGATGGAGGGAGAGTTCATCGCCGAGCGCACCATAGGTGCGGTGGAAGGTGTGGCCGGAGGCAACTTCTTCATATTTGGGGAAAACCAGATGGCAGCCCTTACTGCTGCGGAGAACGCCGTGGATGCCATTAAGCAGCTGGAGGGCAGCATTACGCCGTTCCCAGGTGGTGTGGTGGCATCTGGCTCAAAGCCAGGCTCTGTGAAGTACAGCTTCATGAAGGCTACCACCAATGAGAGGTTCTGCCCCTCACTGCGCGACCGTGTGGAGGGCTCATGTGTTCCACCCGGGTGCTCCTCACTATACGAAATCGTGATAAATGGCACCGACCTTGAGGCTGTAAAGGAGGCCATGAGGGTTGGCATCGAGGCCGCTGTGCGCATTCCGGGCGTGATTCGGATAGGTGCTGGGAACTATGAGGGAAAACTCGGAAAGTATCAGATAAGCCTGCACGAGCTGTTCGGCTGAACAGCTCGCACCTTTTATCGATTAGGGTACTTCTGCTTTAGAGTTTGCTCGCTCGTGAGCACCCCCTTAGATGGCTGTGGCTCTTGCCCAACTTTGAGCCTTTTGCACCGCCCCCGGGTAAAACTATATAGGGGGGCAGATACTCACAGGAAATGGGTCAGATGAGGTTCCAGCTGCTCGATATCGACTACGTCCCCTTCCACAATGAGCCCGTGCTGAGGCTGTTTGGGAGGGGGGAAGACGGTAAAAGCGTGTGCTGTTTTGTGTTTGGATTTGAGCCATACTTCTATGTGGGGTGCTCTGACATCGAGAGGACGAGGTCGGAGCTTCTCGAGCGCTTTGGAGGGTACATACGGCGTATAGAGGATGTGGAACGGTATGAGCCCGTAGGCTACCAGACTAAAAAGCAGAAGATGCTGAAGGTGTACACCCACCTGCCCTCGGACGTGGCAAAGCTCAGGGAGGAGCTGACCACGATTCCATCCATTCACGGGATATATGAGAGCGACATACTGTTCAGATACAGGTTCATGCTGGATGCTGGGCTCGGTGGCATGGAGTGGGTGGAGGTGGTGGAGGTCGAGGAAGGGGGTGAGGGTGTTCCAGATGAGCTCCTGGAGGGCATCCAGTGCGATAGGGTCGTGGTTGCCAGCGCAATAAGACGATACGAGCAGCACATGGATGCACCCCTGAGGTACCTTGCGTTTGACATAGAGTGCCTGCCGATTGGGGGGAAGATGCCCCAGCCCAATGAGGCGCCAATCATAATGGTGAGCCTCGCATTTGAGCCTGCCCACGAGGGATACGACAGTCTCGTGCTCGTGGCACGTCCCTTAGAGAATGCGGGCAATGGCGTGCTGGTGTTCGATAACGAGGAGCAAATGCTGAGGGAGTTCGTGAGCATCGTGGTGGATTATGACCCAGATGTCATAATGGGATACAACTCAAACGGCTTTGACTTTCCGTATCTGCTCGACCGACTGAGGCATCTGAGAAAAAAGAAGGGTAATGAGCAGCTCTTGCTCACGCTGGGAAGGGACCGCTCCAAGGAGGTGAGCTACCGAAGGTTTGGGTACATGCCCTCGGTCAACGTCGTGGGAAGGATCGTGGCAGACGGGCTGAGCCTTGTGAGAAGGGACTTTTCGCTAAAGCAGTACACCCTCAGCAACGTTGCCCACGAGCTTCTGGACACAGAAAAGCTGGAGCTGCCCTTCTCTGAGATGGAGAGTGTATGGCAGGATGATGCACGTCTTCCAGAGCTCATAGCCTACTCGAGGAGGGATGCTGAGCTCGTGATGAGGCTCGTGCTCGGGCTTCACCTGCTCGACCGATACTTTGCCATAGCGAGGCTATCGGGCACCCTTGCCCAGGACGTGCTCGATAGAGGACAGACCGTGATGGTGGAGAATCTGCTGATAAGGGCGTTTTTGGAGCATGAGAGGGTGGTGTATCCAAAGCCTCGTGGCGGGGATGTTGATGAGCGGCTGGAAAAGGAGCTGCAGGGAGCCGAGGTGCTCGACCCCGTGAAGGGGCTTCACGAGAACGTGCTCGTGCTCGACTACCGCTCCCTCTATCCCACCATAATAATGGCGTACAACATATGCTACAGCACGCTGCTCACTGAGCAGCAGGCCGAGCAGCTCGAGCACATCACCACACCCAATGGTGCCAAGTTCGTGTCCCCATCGGTGTTCAGGGGGATAGTGCCCAAGATACTGGAGCACATCCTCGAGGAGCGCATGCGCACGAGGAGGCAAATGGAGGGCACCCAGACTCCACCCGAACAGTACAGGGCGCTCGATGCCCGCCAGAAGGCGCTCAAAGTGCTGCTCAACAGCTTCTATGGATACTATGGGCATGCGATGGCGAGGCTGTACGTTCCAGAGATGGCTGCCGCCATCACGAGCTATGGAAGGGAGAACATCCTGAACACGAGGCGCATCGTGGAGGAGGAGATAGCAAGGGTATGGGCAGATGGGGATGTGGATGTGGATGTGGATGTGAGCCTCGATGAGGCCTCGGGTGGACGGAAGTTTGAGCTCAAGGTCGTGTACGGAGACACCGACAGCGTGTTCGTCAAGGTAATCCCTGAGGATGGTGGGGATGTGAGCCTCGAAGTGCTCGAGCGCATCGGCAGGACGATAGCGAACATCGTGAGCGAGAGGCTTCCAGATCCCATGGAGCTGCGTCTCGATGCGATTGCCAAGAGGGCGCTGTTCATAGCCAAGAAGCGCTATGCCCTGTGGGTGTTCAGAAGGAGGGGGGAGGAGTTTGAGGACAGCATCGTCGTGAGGGGAATGGAGACCGTGAGGAGGGACTGGTGTGAGCTCACGTCCAAGGTTGTAAACCACGTGCTGGAGCTGGTGCTCAAGGAGGGCGACGTCAGAGGGGCGGTGCAGCTCGTGAGAAAGGTTGTTCAGCAGCTCAAGAACATCGACCCTGTGCACGATGAGCATCTCTTCGAGGACCTGATACTCACGAGGCGGTACACCAAGCACCCAGACAAGTATCAGAACAGGCAGCCCCACATCACGGTGGTGGAGAAGCTGAGAAGCAGGGGGCTCGAGAAATACTCCATAGGGGACAGGGTCCCGTTCGTCATCACTGCTGGAAGTGGGCTGATGGTGGATAGGGCAGAGGACCCGGAGTATGTGAGGGAGCACCACATCCCCCTCGATACCGAGTACTACATCAACAAGCAGATACTGCCGCCCGTGATGAGAATCCTCGAGCTGTTTGTTGGAAAGGGTGCTCTCACGGGAATGCTATCCAGCGTCCAGCACGAAATGCGCAGCGATGCAAGGCAGAGCACGCTGAGCGACTTCATGTGATGTTCAGGTCATCTCTCAAACAGCTTGTACAGCAGTGCCTTTTGTGCATGCAGCCTGTTCTCAGCCTGCTCGAACACCATCGAGCGCTCACCCTCTATTACGGCATCTGTGATCTCCTCTCCCCTGTGGGCTGGAAGGCAGTGCAGCACGATGCACTCAGAAGATGCGAGGGCAAGCAGCTCGTCGCTCAGCTGAAAGCCTTTGAAGTCCATGAGCCTTCTTTCCCTCTCAGCGTCCTGTCCCATCGACACCCACACATCGGTGTACAGCACATCGGCTCCCTGAGCTGCTTGCTCTGGGTCATGGGTCAGGGCGATATCGCCTCCAAGCGCCCTCGCCCTCTCCACGATGTCCCGGTTTGGCTCATAGCCAGCTGGCGTTGCCACTGTGAGAGATATTCCCGAGAGGGCACAGCCCAGCATGAAGGAGTGGCACACGTTGTTGCCATCGCCTATCCATCCAGCCCTCACGCCCTCGAGTTCTCCCTTTGCCTCTCTGATGGTGAGCAGGTCTGCGAGTGCCTGACAGGGATGCTCCACATCAGAGAGGGCATTGATTACGGGGATGCTGCTCCACCTGTCCAGCTCGATGAGGGTATCGTGGGATATCACCCTTGCGACCACACAGTGCACGTATCTGGACAGCACCCTTGCTGTGTCCTTGAGGGGCTCACCTCTTCCAAGCTGTAGCTCCTTTGAGGAGAGAAATAGGGGATGTCCTCCAAGCTCCCATACCGCCACCTCGAAGGAGATGCGCGTGCGGGTGGAGGGCTTTTCGAACAGCATCCCCACGCTCTTTCCAGAGAGCCTCTTTTCGACCTCCCTTCCCCTTGCTCGCATCTGCTTTAGCTGCTCTGCAAGCTCCATTAGCTCCCAGAGCTGAGGGCGGTCGAGGTCGGCGAGGGAGATGATGCTGTCCAGCATTGCTAGATTACTCCTTTTTGAGCCAGGGCATCATCGCTCGAAGCCTTGCACCCACCTCTTCAATGGGGTGCTCAAACTCCTGCTTTTCGAGTGCCTTGAGCACTGGCTTGTTTGCCTGAGTCTCGAGCACCCACTCACGGGCAAACTCTCCTGACTGGATGCGCTCGAGCGCCTCCCACATGGCGGCTCTGGACTGCTCGTTGATGATCCTCTTCCCCACCGTGAGCCCTCCATACTCTGCCGTGTTCGAGACGGACTGCCACATTCTGGCGAGCCCACCTTCATGGATGAGGTCCACGATGAGCTTGAGCTCGTGCAGCGTCTCAAAGTATGCAATCTCGGGCTGATAGCCAGCCTCCACGAGCGTCTCGAATGCCGCCTTTATCATCTCGGTCACACCGCCGCACAGGTCAACCTGCTCTCCAAACAGGTCGGTCTCGGTCTCCTCCCTGAATGTGGTCTCTATTACGCCCGCCCTCGTACATCCAATTCCCTTGGCATATGCGAGTGCGGTCTCCATTGCCTTTCCAGAGGGGTTCTGGTGCACAGCCACCAGTGCGGGCACCCCGAGACCATCCACGAACATCGTCCTCACCATGTGTCCCGGTGCCTTGGGTGCCACCATGAACACATCCACGTATTCTGGGGGCACTATCTGATGATAGTGGATGTTGAAGCCATGAGAGAAGCACAGCGCATTCCCCTCCTCGAGGTATGGCAGAATGTGCTCTTTGTACACCATGGGCTGAAACTCATCTGGAAGGAGCACCTGAATGACATCACCCTGCTTGCATGCCTCTGGCACGGTGGTGATGGGCACTCCGTCCTTTTCTGCCTGCTTCCATGCACGGCTGCCCTTGATGTCTGCAGCCACCACGTCCATCCCAGAGTCCCTCAGGTTCTGAGCCTGTGCATGTCCCTGATTGCCATATCCTATGACGGCAATCTTTTTTCCCTCGAGATACTTCAGGTCAGCATCTGCATCGTAGTATATCTTCGCCATATGACCACCTTGAGTCCCGTGCTATTAACTGACAGAGATGCATATAGCTTTTGCCTCATCGAGAGGCTCGGCAATGAGATACATGGGGTGGGCACGCACCACCCTCACATCGAGCACTGCGCCAATCGGATACTCCCCTCTTATCACCACGTTGCGGTAGGCGGCATCCCTCGCCACCACACTTCCCTCCCTCACCCTCTCAGACACCAGCACCCTCATCCTTTTTCCCACGTGCCTCCTTTGCCTCTTTTCGGTGATGGACATGTACAGCCGTGTGAGCCTCCTCGACCTCTCCTTCTTTATCCAGTCGGGAAGCTGGGAAAGCCGAAAGGCTGGCGTGTGAGGACGTGCAGAAAACCGCGTGATGTTAAGCTTGTCTGGCTCGAGCCTTTTTATGAGCTCGAGCGTTCTCTCAAAGTCCTCCTCGCTTTCTGTGGGATATCCCACAATCACGTCGGTGCACAGGGTGCACTCTCCAAGTCGCTCTCGAAAAAGCGTGCACAGGCGCTCGAACTGCTCCACGGTGTAGCCCCTTCCCATTGCAGAGAGCACCTCGTCTGAGCCAGACTGCACTGGGATGTGCACAAACTTGAATACCTTTGGATGAAGGAACGCCTCTGAAAGCTCGCTCGCCTGCGAAATCACCGTGCTGGGGTTCATCATGCCCACCCGCACGAAAAACTCTCCCTCCACAGAGCACACCTTCCTCAATAGCCGTGCGAGTGAGCTTTTTGTGTCCAGCCCATATGCACCAACATCTTGGGCGGTGAGGTGTATCTCTTTTATTCCCCAGTGCACTGCACGCTTTACCTCTGCCACAACCTCTGTTTCGGGCACGCTTCTAAGGTGCCCCCTCGCCCTCTTCACGATACAGTAGGAGCAGCTCCCCACACATCCCCTTGCTATCGGTATGATGTGGGGGCTCTGAGGAGGGGACGGTGGGGAGTGGTGCTCTTGCCCCCGTTGCTTTAAATAATCAACACCCACCACATCCGCGATGCTCTGGATGGTAGAGGGTGTTAGCACGGCAAGGGGTGAGAGTTCCGAGAGCAGCTCTGGCTGTGCTGCTGGAAGACATCCTGCCACTATGTAGGGCACGCCACGGCGCTCGAGCTCCCTTAGCCTGCGCATCACCCTCCTCTCAGTTGCTTTAACGACGGTGCACGTGTTCACCACGTAGAGGTCCGCCTCGCCATCCACCACGCTGTGCCCAGCCCTCTCGAGCAGCTCCCTCATGAGCTGTGAGTCGGCGTGGTTTGCAGTGCATCCAAATGTCTCTATCGCTATTCTCATGCGTGCCCTCTCTTCAGTGCCCACATCGTCCTTCTTATTATACCCCTCAGGGTGAACACCTCTCTTATGGTGGGTTGTGCCCTTCCCAGCAGCTTTCTTGTCATGCGCAGCGTCTTCTTGCGCTTGTGTGCTGGATAGCCAACCTCGAGCAGCAACTCTTCAAGATGATTTATCAACCCCTCCCTGTGCTCTACTGTGGAGAGGTCGTGCATGCCACCCGTGAGCTCAGAGAGTTCGTAGAGCACTATGGCGACTGCATGGGAGAGGTTGAGAGAGGGATACTCTGGAGAAGTGGGAATGGTGACCACAACATCGCAAAGCTCGAGCTCCTCGTTGCTAAGGCCAGTGCGCTCTCTGCCAAACACAAGAGCCACGTTGCTCCCATCTATCAGCGTGTGCAACTCCCGCACGTCATACAGGGGAAAGCGATAGTGGTCGTGGTCGCCCTTTGGTGTCCTTCCCGTGGTGCCCACCACGAGGGTGCATCCCTGTATTGCCTCCCTCAGGCTCTGGCACACCCTGGCATGCTCGAGCACGTCGCATGCGTGCATGGCAAACATTCGCGCCTGTTTCCCAAGAGGAGGGGGGTTGACGATGACCAGCTCATGGGCCGCAAAGTTCTTTACCAGCCTTGCACATGCTCCGATGTTTGCCTCTCCCAGCGGCTCCACCAGCACCACTCGAATGGTGGGTCTCATGTTTGGCGGTCTTTTGCGGGTCTCATGTTTTTATGAGGCATCGTATTACATCGCTATCCCTAACAATGCCCTTGAGCCTGTTCTCGGCGGTTATCACGGGAAGCTGCTCGAGGCCGTTTCGCCTCATGAGCCTGGCCACCTCACTCACCACGCTCCCGTTTATGCCCACGGCAGGGGCATCTCTCATCGCCTCCTTCACTGGGCGGTCTGGGAGCTTGATACGGGAAATGCTATAGTACAGCTTGAGGGTGTCTCTCATGCTCTCCCATGTCCAAGCATCCTCGTCTGAGCCAGCCGAGATGTCTGACTGGTGCAGGCTATCCTCCACCACACTGGCTGCTATGAGGTCTTTGTCGGTCACAATCCCCACGAGTTCGAGCTCGCTGTTGAGCACTGGAGACGCCTTAACATCGGCGAGCTCCATTATCATTCCCACCACTGGAAGAGGGGTCTCGTCCCAGACGGAGACCACGGAAGGTGCAACATAGGGCTTGATGCTCTCATCAAATCCGTTCTCGGCTATTATCCCGAGCAGGTCAGTGACTGTTATGATGCCCACGAGCACACCATTCTCCACCACCGGCAGTCTCCTTACTCCATGGACGCTCATCAGCCTTGCAGCGGTCTCTATGGTGGCATCCGGAGAGATTGTGATGGGGTTTCTGGTCATGAGGATTGCGAGCTGCTCCTCAGTGGGGTTTTTGAGAAGGTCCGTGCGTGTGACGATACCCACCACCTTGCCATCCTTTACCACGGGCACGCCAGAGATGTGCTTGGTCTTGAGTATCTGGAGCACTTCGTGTCTCGATCCAGGCACAGTGGCATATGCCACTTCTTTTGTCATCACATTCTTTACCTTGATATTGAGGGGCATCGTATCACCAATCCACCGGCAGCTTGGGGGATAAGAGGTGGTTAGAGAAAAGCTATGGTAGATAAGGTTTTTTGTTGTCCAGCCTCTCTGAAGTGAGAATGCGTGATCTACCCCTCTAACCGAAGGGACTTCCCGTCCGCATCAGTTAAATAAGTGAACTCTCTACAAGAGGAACATTCACATAGGCTTCAAAGGGTGGATGGATTTGGCGATTGAAGAGGGAGACTTCGTAAGGATTACCTATACTGGAAAGCTCGAGGATGGAAGTGTGTTCGACACAACCGATGAGGAGCTCGCAAAGAGCGAGGGAATCTACAGCGAGAATGCCAGATATGGTGGGGACGTAGTGGTAGTGGGTGCTGGACATGTGATAAAGGGACTTGAGGAGGACATGGTGGGCAAGGAGGTGGGATACGAGGGCAGTATCGTGGTGCCCCCAGAGAAGGGCTTTGGCGAGAGAAGCCCAGAGCTCGTGAAGGTATACTCCATAACGAAGTTTGAGAACCCAAGGGAAGGTATGCGGGTGAACATCGATGGCAACATCGGAACAATCACCCGCATCGTGGGAAGGAGGGTCAGGGTGGACTTCAACCACCCCCTCGCTGGAAAGACGCTCCACTACTCCTATCGCATCGAGGAAAAGGTGGAGGATGATGTGGAGAAGGTGAAGGGACTGATTGCTCTGCACATCCCCGAGGACCTCGACGTGAGAATTGAGGACGGCACGGTAAGGATAACAGTGCCAGAGAAGCTCACCTTTGATTTGAGATGGCTGAGGTCAAAGGCATGGATTGCCCGTCAGATACTCGAGAAGGTGGGGATGGAAAAGGTGGTCTTCGAGGAGGTGTATCCCGCGGAGGCGGGTGAACAGAGGGAGGCGGGCGAACAGAAACACACATAGGTTTTGTGCCGAGGTAGCCAAGTGGACTACGGCGCTGGTCTTGAGATGCCATTGGCACGAGAGAACCAGTGATGCTTTGGCATCGCGCGAGTTCGAATCTCGCCCTCGGCGCTCAGCTCCAGACCTCTTTGGAGGTCCTCTTCGCACAATCAGTAGGAGCGCACACAAGAACAGGGGCACCATGGGCTCGGACGGTGGGGGAATCGTCGTCAAATTCCGGGGGGAATAAGCTTAAATACACCCATTCTTAAGTTCGGAGACACCCCGGCAGGAAAGGTAGCCAAAAAGGGCACGGGTCATCATGCCCAAGAGCGTGGGGTGCTCGTGCTGGCTGAGTCCCATGGTCTCATGTGTGGATATGCTGCTTACAATGTAAGCAGAGGTGATTACAGAGCAATCAACTCAACGGAAAGCGACGCATAGCCATGCTCGGGCCCATAAAGCTTCGGGCTAAGTAGCCTGGGGGTGGAGGCACTATGACACACATCGTACCGAGTAGGGTGTTCTATACCTCTGGTATGGGAAGGCATGAGCACAGGCTGATGTCCTTCGAACTGGCGCTGAGGAATGCTGGCGTTCACACGCTGAACCTCGTGGGGGTCAGCTCGGTGCTCCCACCGCGATGTACCTTCATCTCGATGGATGAGGGGCTGAGGGAGCTCGAGCCTGGCGAGGTCACCTTCTGTGTGCTCTCTGTGAGCTCGTCGTGCAAAAGTAGCGAAAACGTGTTTGCGTGCGTGGCGTGTGCGCATCCGGCGGACGAGAATACGCATGGTTACTTTGCGGAGCACCACTCCCACGAGGAAGAGGACGTGGGATTGGCCATGGCCAGAAGTATTGCCTCGCAGATGTACAAAAGCCTTAATGGCAGGGAGCCAAGCCGACTAACGCATGTACACAGCGCAGGAAAGGTGGAGCGAGATGGAGAGTATCTCACAGTGGTGGCCATGGCGGTGTTTGTGCCATAGGAGGGGGCGTGTCTGAATTTTGAGCGGGCCCTCGTGAATGCACTGAACGAGGCCTTTAGGGAGGCGGAACGCAGGGCGGTGGCATACCGCCTCAGACAGTCGAGGTTCACCTCACAGGTAGTGGACGTGCTCGTGGACTCGCTCGACCCAGAGTGCTACCTTGCCATAGAGTGCAAGTCCCTCTCCCTCAAGAGGGGGGCCAAGGCACTGTACTTCTCCCAGCATTTCACAGTGGATGGGAGGGGCGTGCATCAGCTTTCCCACATGGCGGATTTTCTGAGGCTTTCTGGAAGGCGGGGTATTGTGGCGGTGGAGCTCAGAAGGGGACCAGGAAAGCGCAAGAGTGTCCATCTCATTCCATGGTGCAGGGTGATACGGAAGTTCGATGGGGGAGAGGTGGGTTTTTCTATTGAGGAGATAGAGGGCTACCCATCCCTCGACGAGGGTGTCATCGAGGCCATAGCACGGGTTCATGAGATGGAGTTAAAGGAGTGTGGGCTGAATGGATACTGAGAGGGCGTTCTACATAGGGAGGTTTCAGCCATACCACATGGGACATCACACCGTGATAGGAGCACTGTCCTCTGAAGTGGACGAGCTTATCATAGGTGTGGGAAGTGCCCAGAGGTCGCACACGGTGGACGACCCGTTCACAGCTGGGGAGCGTGTGATGATGATTTCCAAGGCACTCTCAGAGTTTAGCATACCCTTCTACGTGATACCCATAGAGGATGTGGAGTACAACTCCCTGTGGACGGCCCATGTGCGAGCAAGGGTGCCCACCTTTTCTGTGGTGTACTCCAACAATCCCCTTGTGGGAAGGCTGTTCGAGGAGGCGGGTATTGAGGTCAGGGCGCTGCCAATGTTCAGGCGGGATGTGTACTCTGGTACAGAGATCAGAAAGAGGATGCTGGAGGGGGACAGCTGGGAGGAGCTAGTTCCAGCCTGCGTGGCCAAGCTCATTCACGAGATTGATGGGGTTGGCAGAATCCGCAGGCTGGCACAGACGGACACCTCCATGCCATGAAGTAAGCAACATGCCCAAGACCTAAGGGACAAACACTGGTGGAAGCTCTCGCTTGTGGGCGTTCTTTTGCATAATCTCTCGGATGCAGGCTGCATGCCTCTCGCTCACGTGCTCACCCCCTATGAAGGCGTCTATCACCTCATACGTGATGCCCAGCTCTGCCTCGTCTGTCTGACCTGGCCACAGACCTGCAGAGGGGGGCTTGTGGATGATGTGCTCTGGGATACCGAGGTGAGCTGCCAGCTCCCTCACCTCTCTTTTTAGCAGGCTTGCAATCGGCAGTATGTCTGCGGCACCATCGCCGTACTTGGTGAAGTAGCCCATGAGCAGCTCGCTCTTGTTGGAGGTGCCAGCCACGAGCAAGTTGAGGCTGTTAGCGTAGTAGTAGAGTGTGCACATCCTGAGTCGAGCCTTCAGGTTGGCGCACTCCACGCTTCTCTCCGAGTACCGTGCCCCCATTGCATCGAGCATCGCCATGTAGGGCTCTTCAAGGCGCACAGTCTTGGTGGCTATACCGAACTTGTGTGAAATTGTGAGGGCATCCTCGATGTCGGACTGGGAGCTGTACAGGGGCATGATCAGCCCAAGCACGCGGTCCCCAACCGCCCTCTTGCACAGCACTGCACACACCGAGGAGTCCACTCCCCCGCTCATCCCCACCACAACACCCTCGGCATGGGCCTGTTCGACCTTCTGAGATATCCATGCCGTACATCTTTCTACAAACTGCTCCATGTCCATGCTTTTATGTTGTGCACAAACCTTTAAAGAACTGTTCCCCAACTGTGCTGTGAGTGGGATGCATGCACCTCAGCTGTGGATGACAATCGACAAGCACCCATCACACTAAAAAATAAAATATAGGACATCCGAAGTTCCTTCATGAGACTAATCACGGTGTACGATAACGAGGTTTATGCCAGCGAGCTGGAACTGAAAGCGGGCTGGGGTTTTTCCTGCCTTATTGAGGGGAAGACCACGGTGCTCTTTGATACTGGCTGGGATGGCAATCTGCTGCTATCCAACATGGAGCACCTTGGAATTGACCCCAGTACTATAGAGGTTGTGGTGCTCTCCCACGGCCACTGGGACCATGCGGGAGGGCTCTCCACACTGCTTCACGTGTCCAATCCAAGGGTGTACGTGCCCTCAAGCCTCTCGAAAAGGCTCATTGGGGAGCTCTCAAATCTCGCAGAGGTGCACGAGGTGAGTGCTGAGCCCCTCAGCATAGCGGAGGGGGTGTACAGCACTGGAGTGCTGGGAGATGAGGTGAAGGAGCAGGCGCTGGTGCTGGACGGGGGCATCGTGCTCACGGGGTGTGCCCATCCCGGCGTGGAGGCAATCCTCGAGAGGGCTGGTGAGCTGATGCCCGTTCGAGGGCTCGTGGGCGGCCTGCACTCCTTCTCTCAGCTACATGTGCTATCTGGCATGAGCCTGCTCTCTCCATGCCACTGCACGGTGCACAAGGCAAGAATAGCCGAGCTCTACCCAGAGCAGTATGTGAGAAATGGGGTGGGCAGGGTAATAGAGCTCCCATGAGCTGGGAAGCTTTTTGTAGCCCAACCCCCTAAGAGTGGTGGGGATGGCACATTGGCACACATTCTCCAGCTCACCCGTATGTCGGACACGCTGACGGTGTTCTCGGCATGTCTTGGATTCTTGTCAGTGGTGTTTGCATTTGAGGGGAAGCTGGGTGTGGCGGTTTCCCTCATTCTGGTGTGTGCCATCATCGATGGGCTGGATGGCATGGTGGCGAGGTATGAGGGAGGAGATGAGCAGAAGATGCGGTTTGGGGTGATGCTGGACTCGTTCTCGGACTCCATAGCGTTCTGCATCGCCCCAGCCATTATTTCCTATAGGGTGCTGGTGGGGGGTCTGCCCAGCTCGAGGCTGATGGTGGATTTGGTGTTGGTGGTGTGTGCCCTGTATGTGGCGTGTGGCATCCTCAGGCTCTCGAGATTCAACGTGCTGTTCTCCTCCCGCTCCATGGGGTTTGTGGGGCTTCCGACCACAGCGGCCGGGCTCTTATTATCATCCCTCCTTTCGCTCGAGCTCGTAGTGCCCACCACCCGTCTTCTCTGGGCTCATGGTGTTATGATACCCGTGCTCTCCATTCTCATGATAAGCAGCCTTGTGTATCCAAAGCCCACGAGGGTATGGATGCTGGGTATGTTTGTCCCAGTTCCATTGGCTCTGGCCCTCTTCCTTTGGACATCAATTCAGCCCCTCACGCGTGCATGCGCCCTGCTGCTGCTTGGAATCTTGCTGGCATATGTGGCATCTCCAGTTTTGGTGAGGGTGCTTGGGACATCACCAGAGAGCCTTTAGAAAAAAGGCTAAATACAGTCCATCGAACAACACGGGGAGGAATCAAAATGCCAGATGCCAACAACAAAAAATCAAAGCTCGAGAGGATATCAAAGATGCTCGAGCTGGGTGGTACGATGCTCGCCCAGCACTGCGAGCGCTGTGGTGCTCCCCTGTTCAGGTACAAGGGGGAGGTGGTGTGTCCCGTGTGCTCTGCAGAGGATAACCAGAGCCGTGAGCAGCTCACAGCCCCACCAGCCCCAACGGAGTCTCGGTCGAGCCCTGCCCCCGAGGTGACTTACGAGCCCCCCCAGTCGTCCATGCCAGATGGCTCGGTCGTGGTGGCAGTGCACCAGAAGATGCTCGAGCTATCCGAAGCCCTGAGGGCAGAAAATGACCCCAGAAGAATCTCGGAGATACTCGATGCCATCAAGAAGGCCGCAGAGACGATAAGGGCGTTGAAAGGATAGGGTAGCAGGGTAGCAGGGTAGCAGGGTAGCACACCAAAACAGCTTTATTTTTGAGAATTATCCCCCAGACACCACGCCTATGAGCTTTAGCACTCCCGATGCAGGCTGGGCATCATGGGGCACCACCTTTCCATCTTTTATGAGCAGCACTGTCTCTGGATTTATGTTGAGGTGCTTTAGTACATCTTCATATGTGGAAAAATCGGCGGGGCAGAGCAAAAACTCTTCTGCCCCATACAGCACACGAAGCACATCTTTTTCTTCACTCATCCACGACACTCATCCACGATTTACTCCTAAAGCTCCTCGATGTCCGAGAGCACCTCTGCCTCCTCTGGGGAGTGCTCCAGAAAGTTCTCATCTATGAGTTTCTTTTCAAGCTCCATCTGCTTTTGCACGCCTTTACGCTCGAGGTCTCTTCTCTTGGACTTTGCCATCTCAGGTCCCCCATGCGTCAACTACCCAGCCGCTTAGAGCTGGACAAAACACTTCTATACTATGTATTCCCTCCCTCATCATAAACATTTTGATAGGGGTGGAGAGTGAAGGTGTATAACTTTGTGCTCGTGGGAACTACGATGTGCACTGCTGGTGAGTTCTCATTGAATGACCTTGCGGGCGGAGCTGGAAGACTCGACATAGCGTGCAGGTTTGTGAACTCGTGCTTCTTCCTCTCCCACTCGCTGAGAAGGAATGTCAGATGCTACCTGCACCTGCTGGGTGAGCCAGAGCCCCCTAAGACCGTGCTGTTCGAGGGAGCCAACCTGCGCTACCTAAATCCAGATGAGCGGAGTGCGGGCTCCCTCATCAAGAAGGCACTCTCGGTGGACGTGGGCGAGGGATGGGCCCGCTCTACCCCTGGCGTGTATGTGTCGGGGATGACGTTTGCACAGCTCATCGAGGCGCTGGGCTCGGATTTCATGGTGCTGCTGAGCGAGGACGGAGCAGACATTCGCACCTCTCGGCTCTCGGCCAGTGACGAGCTCACCTTCATCCTTGGTGACCACAGGGGGCTTCCAGCACCGTTGGAGCAGCACCTGCTGGAGAGAGGTGTGGACAAGCTCTCGGTCGGACCCCTGTCGCTTCATGCGGACCACTGTGTGGTGCTCGTGCTCAATGAGCTGGATAGGTTGGAGGCGGGATGGAGGTGATTGTTTGATTGGAAGGTTCATAAGGGCTAAAACGGTTCAGGATGCATGGTATAGGGGTCTCGAGCTGATATATCGTGGAGGACAAGTCATTACGGACGAGAGGGGAAGTCAAACGAGAGAGCTGCTGAACCTGATGATTGTGGTGGAGGACCTCGAGAGAGAGCGCATTCCAGCAGGGTTTGGATGGACAGAGGACAGGCTCAGGGAGTATGCTGAGCAGCTATTGGATGGCGATGCCCATGGGTTTGAGTACACCTATGGCCAGCGACTCAGGGCATGGGGAAGTGGCACCGACCAGATAGCATACGTGATAGGAAAGCTAACAGAGAGCCCCCAGACGAGACGGGCGTGTGCCATAACATGGGTGGCTGATGTGGACACAAAAAGGGAAGAGGTGCCCTGCATGATGGCGGTGGACTTCAAGCTCAGGGATGGGGCGTTGCACCTGACGGCACTCTTCAGGAGTCACGACTTTGCTGGTGCATACCCCGCCAACCTCTACGGGCTCACCGAGGTGCTAAGATACGTCGCAGGAAAACTGAGTGTGCGCATTGGAACAATCACCACCCTAAGTATTTCGGCTCATATATACGAGCACGACTGGGAGCGCGTGGAGAGGATACTCCAGCTTAACTAAGCTGGCACGTGAGTGGATTAATGGGGTGTGGCTAAGCCACACCCCTTAATGCGCTGTTTTGCCGGCTTTTGTAAAAAGCCAAGTGGACGACAGCCATTAGGAGACCCACGATTAGCTTTTTAACCCCACGACGTACAATTTATGGGAGGGTTAGGTGTGAACGTTAGCGAGCTCATCCTCGATGTGGAGCGCGTTGTGTTCACCTACGAGCACAAGACCTTGCTCGGCTACACAGATTTCTACATCACCGACAAAAAGAGCGTGCTGCTGAGGAGGGGGGCTGTCGGTGGGCTGAGCCTTGGGGTGGTATTTCATGACCAGCTGGCAGGCGTGCTCACGAGGCGGAGTGTGTACGGCGTGCTAAAAAAGCTCGGAAAAGCGCTCTTGGCATTGGGCATCCTTGTGCTTTTGATATGGATTGCCATAGATTACATCAAATCCTCACCCCTCATCTCCAGCTACATCGTGATAGTCAAGGACTTCACATATCTGAGGGATGGGGGGCTGGGACTGCTTGCGGCAGGTGCAGCACTGCTTTTCATGTATTGGGGCTATCGTCCAAGCAGGCTCGTGCTGATGGGAGGGGGCATGGCAATCGATGCGCCAAAGCTACCCGAGGAGAAGATGGAGGAGGTCGTAAGATTGCTGACGAGCTACAAAGAGTGGGATGAGGACAGGGGAGAGAGGGCACGCCGAGCTGGCAATCGGGACCCGTGAACGGTCCGGACCCGGCGGTGGTGGCGTGCTGAGGGGAGCTCACTTTACGGGTGGCGGGTGGCAGTTCACCTCCTCAAATCCCTCGTGTATGGCTTGAACTGCCTTCTGACCTTGCCGCATCGCCTGCACACGTGCGTCAGCTCCATCACGCTGGAAGAGGCGTCCCACTGCCTTCCCGTCTGCCTCCAGCTATGAAAGCCAAGCCTGCACAGTATTCCTATACTCAACTCACAAACCTCCATCTCAGCAGCACACCCTCATCCAGCCTCTCCACATCCAGCAGCTCGAGCCCTCTGATGTGCGCCTCATCGAACCCCTCACCATCCACGGACGTTGGTGCGTCTCTTCCCCCTATCACCACGTTGCCCACATAAGTATACAGCTCATCCACCAGACCCTGCGAAATAAGACCCCATGCCAGCGTGCCTCCTCCCTCGACCATGAGCCGTCGAACGCCTCTTTTCCACAGCTGGAAAAGCAGGTACTTCAGGTCAACCCTGTGCTCGCCAGCCACGACCACCTGTGCGCCTGCCCGCCGTAGAGCCTCTATTCTCTCTGGTGGAGCATTGCCCGATACCGCCACCACCCTCGTGCCCTCGCCTCTGTGAAGCACCTGTGCATCGAGTGGTATGCGGGCACTGCTGTCCACCACCACCCGAATGGGATGCTCCGAGCCCTTCTCTGCAAGCCTTCTTGCCCGCCTTTGCTCAGACTTCACCGTGAGGGAGGGGTCGTCTGCGAGCACGGTGCCTATGCCCACCATCACCGCATCCGCCCACGCCCTCAGCTCATCCACCCTCTCAAAGTCCGCTTCCCCAGATATCCTCAGCTGTCTTCGCTCTCTTGTTGCAATCTTGCCATCTGCACTCATGGCAAGGTTCAAAAAAACAAATGGGCGACGGCCGCTCATGGGAATCAGAGGGAGACGGGCTCTGCATGTTCAGCCTTTATGATGCCTATATACGAGATGTCCACCCCTATCATTTCCTTCAGGGCCTTCGCAAACGTGTCGAACAGCTCCCCCTCGGTCTCAAAGCCCACAAACGTGCCATCGATCTTGTATCCGCCGAGGTTGGGGGGTGCCGTAAAGGCCAGCAGCGCTGCCCTCTTGGTTCTCTCGAGGTTCTCCTTCGTCTTCTTTACACCGACCACCGCAAATGCAAACGTATCCTCAGCCACACACTGCAGAGAGCCCACGGGAGCCACATGGGGGTTGCCCTGCTCGTCCACCGTGGCAATCACCTTTGCAGCCTGCGGGTTGTTGAAATATTCTTTTGCCTCCTCTGGAACCACAACCATGGTATCACCGTGTATAAGTGAGAATGAAAGGATAAAGAGTTTGTGATGAATACAATCAGTGCTCCTTACGGAAAGGGGCTTCCAGCCCGCATCAGTTAAATAGTAAGGCGATGCTCTCTCATGAGATGCTCAAAGTGGGAATAGTGGGCTGCGGGTTCATAGGCACCACGCTCGCCCGAGCAATAGATGGGGGCGTGGTGGAGGCTGAGCTACTGGCTGTGTACGACCGCAACATAGAGAGGGCGAGGGGGCTCGCAGCCTCACTCTCGCATCCCCCCGACGTGATGGATGTAGAATCCATGGCCAAAAGCTGTGAGCTGGTGGTGGAGTGTGCCTCCCAACAGGCCGTAAAGGAGCTGGCGCACACGGTGCTCTCCAATGAATGCAGCTTAATGGTCATGAGTGTGGGGGCACTGCTCGACGAAAAGCTGAGAGATGAGCTCGAGAAGCTGGCGCGCGCCCATAGGGAGAAAATATACGTGCCCTCGGGTGCGCTCGCAGGGCTCGATGGGCTGAGAGCAGCGTGTGTGGGCAAAATTCACAGAATGGAGCTCACCACCACCAAACCACCAATGGCGCTTGTGGGGGCACCTCACCTCAGAGAGGCAAACATCGATGTGGAGCGCCTGAAGGTGCCCACGGTGGTGTTTGAGGGTACGGCCATCGATGCCGTGAGGGGCTTTCCAGCCAACATCAACGTGGCAGCCGCCATAAGCCTTGCAGGGATGGGAGCTGAAAAAACGCGGGTGAGGATTGTGGCAGACCCCAGTGCTCAGAGAAACACCCATACACTGCTGGTGGAGGGAGAGTTTGGAAGGCTCGAGTGCACGGTGCAGAACGTGCCCTCGCCAGAGAACCCAAAAACGAGCATGCTTGCCGCCCTGTCTGCGATATCCACCCTGAAGAGGATTGCTCAGCCCCTGCAGGTTGGCTAAAAGATGTGCTCCCATCCCCTTCTATCTATCGGGACGGAAGAGCCATCCGACTTCCTCAGCACGACCTCTCTCTGCTCCACAACTCTTCCAATCACGGTGGGCCTCGTGTGCTCCAGCATGTGCACCGCCCTCTCGGGAATTGTGAACAGCAGCTCAAAGTCGCCAGCACCATACAGCGCCATCTCGAGGACGTCCTCAGTGCACGCCCTCACACCCTCTGATATGGGAAGCATGTGCTCATAGATCTCAAAGCCCACGCCGCTCTGGGCTGACAGCTCGTGCAGGCTCATTGCGAGCCCGTCGCTGGTATCCATCATCGATGTGCACACCCTTGCTATCTCCATGCCCTCTCGCACTCTCGGAATGGGCATGAGAGCCCTCTCGATGAGCCCCTCCCTCTCGTGGGCCTTGAGGGGGTCGCTGAGGGGGTCGCCCCGCAGCTTTCCAGAGAGCAAGGCAAAGCCACATGCAGCATCCCCCAGCGTTCCCGTGATGGCAACGACGTCCCCCACATGGGCTCCCCTTCGCCTCGCACAGTATCGCTTGCTGACAATTCCCACCCCTGTGGTGCATACCGTCAGCTCATCGTGCCGGTCTGTATCACCACCGAGTACCCTCGTGCCCGCATGCGCTGCACAGCCCCGCATTCCCTCCGCCATCTGCCGCACATACGAGGGTGGTGTGCCCTCTGGTATCCCCAGCGCCACAAGCACTCCAAGGGGCTGTGCCCCCATGGCTGCAATGTCGCTCAGGCTCACAGCCACACTCATCCAGCCCCTCTGATATGGAGTCATCTGGAAGGGAAAGTCTGTGCGCTCGTGCACCATGTCGCACCCCACAACCACATAGTGCTCTTCCATGTCAAACAGCACACAGTCCTCCCTCTGAGAAAGGGAGAGCACCTCATAGAGCAGCTCGATAAGCTCGCCCTCCTTCACAAGAACACCCCCTCGAGTTCGAGCAGCGCCCTCTTGAGATTTGTACCTGCCGAAAAGCCACCAAGCCCTCCTGATGCCACCACCCTGTGGCAGGGCACAAACAGTAGATGGGCGTTGCTTGCGAGTGCTCTGCCCACCGCTCTCGCACATCTACAGCCCACACGACGTGCGAGCTGCCCATAGGTGATGGTCCTGCCCCATCCGATACACCTGAGCTCCGTGTACACCTTCCTCTGAAATGCCGTGCATGCGGAAAGGTCGACGGGCACATCATCAAGCTCCACCCTCCTGCCATCAAGATAACGCTCCAGCATGTCTCTCAGGGATACGAGAGATGGATGGCACACCTCCTGCATGGGCTCATGGCTGAACCTTGAGGACACCACGCTTCCATCCACTGCCACCACCTCGAGGCATCCCCACAAAAAGGGCATCCTGAGGCGTGCACACTCCCCCATAATCACCTCCTTCTTGCCATCAGGAAGGAAGCGAGAAGTGCGAGCATCACGAGAAGGACCGAGGGGGCTGGAACCTCGAGAGAGGTCTGTGGGAGCTTGGGCAGACCCACTGGAGCTGGTGGTGGGGTCTGGACATCCTGGCTCTCCACTGAGGTCTCGGTGCCCTCTGGCGTAGCCATGGGTGTCTCTGTGGGGCTTGGGTTTGGCTGGGGGGCGCTTGGGTTTGGCTGGGGGGCCTGGGGGGCCACACCTATCGAGGATGACTCTCTCCGTGTAGACGTGGGTGTTGACTCCACCTGAGGGATGCCGTTGACGGTGATGGTGGCAGACACGAGAGTGATGCTGGGGATGGGTGCTGGCGTGGGGTCTGCAAGTATCGTATTGTCCTCCACAAACGAAATCTCATATTCCCCTGACTTGGCGTCATCCCTCACCTTAAGAGCCATGGTGGCGAGGACGCCCCTTCCAGCAACGCCCGTGGAAGTGCCCACCCTCGTCTCCCCATATGTGGCATGGCCTTCGGTGTTGTTATAACTGTTGGCTACCACCTGTGTGGACTGCCCATCCGACTTCAAGAACTCCCCAGAGCTCTGGGAGAGAACCTCAAACACCGCCGGGTCAAACACGAGCTCATACTGGGCAGCATACACATCCCTCTGACTATCCACCGAGATCTCAACGGTGATGAGCTCGCCTGCATCCACACTCTCCTTGGAGGGCAGCACGGCAAGGGTCGCGGTCTGCTGGGCTAAAGCGCAGCCCAACGCGAGCACCACGAGCAACAAAGCTATGAGAACTCTTCTCGTCATCACACACTCCCCGCCCTTCTGTTCCAGTTCAGCCCCACGATTGCGGCATCCAGTATGTCCACCACATTGTCGTTGTTCAGGTCAGCCCCATCGTGATAGTTGGCAGTGCCATATGACGCCATCCAGTGCAGGCCCACCAGTGCCGCATCCAGTATGTTCGATACGCCATCGCCGTTGGCATCTCCTGCCATGTACACAATCACGGGAACCGTGGTAGAGTTCGGAAGGTCGGCATCGTCCAGCACAGTGAGCCTTGCCTCAAACGGCATGTACTGAGTGCCGTTCCACAGATACGAGGTGTAGGTGTGGTCCACCAACACGCCAGAGCCCGATGTGCCATCCCCAAAGTCCCACATATAGTGCACGATGGTGCCATCTGGGTCATGGGAGGGAGAGGCGTTGAAGTAGGATGGGGAGAGGGCGTTGTTGATTGTGTGGTTGAGTTGGACGATGGGCAGTGCCGGCTTTTTGTCGGTTATGTACACCTCATACTCCCTCGCAGTCTCGAATATCTGCTCCCCTGTGGAAAGGCCAATGACCACGCGAACACCTCCCTGAGGATGGTGAGGCGGTGTGCGCATCTGGAGCGTGGTGGCGCCCTGTGCATCGGTGTAGTTGTAGTCGAGGGTGCTCCATGCTGGGGGGTTCACAACGTACGAGTCGTGCCGTGGGTCTGTCTGAAAGGCTCCTGCACTCGCCCAGAGATACACAAGTGCGTCTGGGATGGGCGTGCCGTTTAGGTATGTCACCCTCACGCGTACGGGCACCGTGATGTTGGGGGGGTATGTGCTGGCGAGGTCTGTCATCAGCATGGGCATCACAGCCACCTCATCCTCGCGCGTGATGATGGTGCTTCCATGAAGCATGTTCCTTAGCGTGCTGGCATATGCAACGTACTCTCCGAATGCCCCCACGTCCACGCTCTCAGTGTGATATGTGCCGCCATCATCGATGTACTTCGAGAGCAAAACCTCCACCACCTGCCCAGTGGCTGGAGCCCTTCTCACCACATCGAGTACCGTCGGGACGGCGGATGTGAGCGCTCCTTCCTCATCCCACCACGTTGTGGTGGCGAGCAGTCTGCCAGACTCATAGTGCACATGGGGTACGGCATGCCTCTGGGAGAGGGGCACCTGCACAGTGCCATAGGCATGGGTGGCGAGCATACCCCCCTTCTCATCTGCCCTGTCCGATATCACCACCACGCCCACGCTCCATGGGCTCAAGCCCACGTAGTCTGTCAGCTCGATTGGTGTGGTGTTGGCTATATCAGTCAGTATGGGGGCATCGAACACCGCACTCGCCCTCCCCTCCCCATCGGTGAGAACATCCCTTGCCTCCCCGGTGCTGAGCACCAGATGGAGAGTCTCTCCAGCAAGGGGAGTCTTCTTCATTTGTGTGCTCTCGTTGAGGTAGTACATGCTCACGTTCACCCTCAGATGGGGCTCAGCATTCCACGCACTTCCGTTGTAGCGGGCATACCACTCAATGGTGGACTCTATTATGGGAAGGGTGGGCGATGTAATCAGGCGGTCGTAGAGGTGGGGGTCCCTCACCAGTATCCCAGCACCCCTCTCCAGTCCGCCATCGCTGACCACCACGAGCCCAAAATATGCACCGATGGGGGGTGTGATGTTGAGTATCCCCACGCCATGGGAGTTGGTGGAGAGTGTTGTGTGCTCAGAGGGGTGCTTGAGGTTGGATGCCCGCTCCCTCAGAACAGCATGAAGGTGGGCATCCGAGAGCCAATCGACGCCTGTGCCCTCCAAATACAGCCGAGATACACCACTTTGGAGATAGGGCACCTCGGCAGACAGCTCCTTCACCTCGGACTCGGTGAGCCAGTACACATCCACGCTAACGTTTCTGGAGAGCGGAGCCCCATCATACAGCCCTCCAGTGAGCACGAGAAATGTGGTGTTGGAAAGCGGTGAGGCAGGAGCAAAGGAGGGCTGGACACTCAGCGTTCTCATGTCATCTGCCACCACAGCCACTCCAGCCCACACGCAGTAATCGTGGTGCTCCACAGTTCCATTGAGCAGGTATATACCAAATGAAGCGTTCTCGTCCAACGATGTGGTGCTGAGGTCGAGCGAGTAGCTCACCGTGCCCCTCACCGGGGTGAGGTTGACCTGCATATATGTGTAGTTCACCTCTGGCGTGCCAAACACCAGCGTCACGGGGTCATCATATGGGGTAAAGTCTGGCCTCACGAGGGTGTAGCTCACGTTGAGGATGCCATCCTTGTTCACCAGATAGGTGGGGGTGAGTGTGGGGACAAAGGGCATCTGGGGCGAGGGAAGGGAGGGATACCACACGAAAGTGTCCTCCACCAAGATGTCCCCCGTGGATATGCGAAGCAGCCCATCCCCCCTCGTGCTCGTGGAGAGCCACTCAAAGCTCGCCCGCGCATACCCCGTGGCGTTGGTGGTGGTGTTAACACTGCCCATCGGCGTGTCGTACCCATGGGTGCTGGTGTTCCAGCCATACAGCTCAAAACGCACGCTCTCGTTGGGGGCTGGCTGCCTTCCAGCGGTGTCCCACACCACGGCAAACCCATCCGCCCTCAGGTGGTAGGGGTAGGCACCATATCCCACATCTGGAGCCACGTCCACATCGCCTCCACAGGAGGTTTCCACAACGAACCGCAGGGGAGAGGAGACGTTGGTGATGCCAAGCTGCACCCTCGATGGTCGTATCCATAGGGTGTCCTCCTCCACAGCCCATGGCACAGCCGAAGACAGGGTGGTGTTATTCGCATCGAGCAGCACACTCGATGTGGAGTTCAGCACCACCCATGCGTCCACCCCAATACCATGCATCGAAAAGCCCGTGGAGCTGCTGGCATCGGTGTCCACGTATATCCTGTACTCGCACACAGAGGGGTCCGGTATGTCCTTGGTGAGGATGAAGAAGTCCGCAGAGGGGGTCGAGGGGATGATGTCCAGCCCAGCGGCGAGCACGTCTCCAGCCCCACCATCCCCTGCTGAATCGAGCACTGGAGGCTGAATGACAATATCGTCGGTGAGAGCTCCGCCAAAGAGCTGTAGCTGTGCGCTCGTGAAGTTGACGGCGGGCGCGAGGGGAGCCACGGCATTCACTGCTCTCCACGCATCCACCCTGCCCCATCCATAGGTGTTGTCCTTGCCCTCAACGCCAAGGTCCACGGCACTTGTGGCAAGGATGTCCTTTATCTGCTGGGGGGAGAGGGTGCCGTTCGCATCGAGCATCAGCGCCACGATGCCGCTCACAAACGGAGTCGCCATCGATGTGCCGCTCATTCTAACATACCCTCCATCCTTGTCCAGCGACAGAATGTCCACACCCGGAGCACACACATCGGGCTTGATGTATGGGGAGGTGAAGTTCACAGGACCCCTGCTGCTAAATGGAGCGATGTAGTCCTTGCTGGCATGGGTGGCACCCACCGTTATCGCATAGCGAGAGGTGCCTGGAGCAGATATAGTCCTCAATCCCCCCTCTCCAGCATTGCCAGCCGCCACCACCACGGCCACTCCGTGCTCCGTGGCGTTCTTTACGGCCATGTCCACGAGGGAGGTGCCATCGCTCTCGTAGTAGCCCACGAGTTCGTAGGTGTAGGGTGCACCGCTGACAGTGGAGTTTATAGCCAGCTTCCACTCGCCAGCGGGAAGGGGGCTGTCCGCCATGTACTTGATTACTCGCGCTGTGGGATGGTCCACCCAGTCCACTGGATATGCGCTCACCTCCGAGCCGTTGGGCGCTATGAGAGATATGGTGGTGCCGTTGTACGCATCGGTGGCGCTGCACACATCGGTGTCGTAGAACTGGCACTTGGCCACGATGAAGGCGAGCTTGAACGCGTCCTCGTACTTTGTGGCGCTGAACGAGTGGGAGTGGTAGCTCGTTCCCACATCAGTGGTACCACTACCCGTGTATTGCTCCCACGTGTTGGTGCCCCCACTGTACGAGATGATGTCCGCACCATGCTCAACAGACCACTGAAAGGCAGCTATCACACTGGATACATTTCCCGAACCATCTGCACCAAACACCTTTGCACCAAACAGCGTGGCGTTGGGGGCAACCCCTGTGATGGTGCCGCTCGTGCCGTTTCCCGCAACGATACCAGCCACGTGCGTGCCATGTCCATAGTCATCATAGAAGTCGGATTGACCGTTCACAAAGTCCTTCCACAGGGCGAGCCTGTCAGCAACATCTGGGTGCCTGGCGATGCCCGTGTCCACGATGGACACGTTGACGCCTCTGCCCGTGTAGCCATTGAGCCACACTGGAGTGGCGTTCACTGCAAGCACGCCCTCCGATACACTCTGTTCCTCTGGGGTGCTCTTCTGAACACCCATCACGATATCGTTCAGATACACGGGATAGTCTGGCACTATCCTGAGCACCGAGGGGTCACGTGCCATGCGCTCTATGGCATCCCTCGTGGCATTCATGGCAACACCATTTATGAGCCACAGCTCCCGCACATCCCTTATCCCCTCACGCTGCTGTTGAAGCATATGTGCCATGGGTGTGAGCACAGGTGTCGTCTCCCCACGCTCAAACAGCACGATGACCCGTGCACTCTCCGAGGTGGAGTACTGCTCCAGCACGGCCTGTGAAATCTTGCCATCTGCACCAGATGCGCCAGCACCACTGAGCGCAAAAACAGCGACCATTAGCACGAGAGCGCCAACCACCCTCACCCACTGCATGCCAACCCTCCAGCCACGTGGTACCCTCCAGCACTAACTCTCTGCATATCCCATATATAAATGGCGTCATGTTTTTAAGCACGGGTGAGTATGTGAGAGCATGGTGAGGTTTCTTGTTGCCTATGACGGCTCTGACGAGGCAAAGCTCGCACTGAAGAGGGCAATTGAGGATGCAAAGCTGAGAGATGCGGACATAATAATCCTTGAGGTCATAGAGGTGGAGCCAGGACGATACAAGATGTATGGCGACCCGATACACGAGGCCGAGAAGGAGGCAAAAAAAGCGCTAAAGGCGCTGCAAAAGCTCAGAGAGCAGCTCGAGGAGCCACGGCTCCACATAGATGTGAGAACCCGGATAGGACATCCCGTTGCCGAGATTGTGGAGGAGGCCGAGGAGAGCGGGGTGGACACGATATACATGGGAAGCAAGGGGCTATCGGGCGTGGCAAAGATGCTGTTGGGCAGCGTGGCAGAGGGTGTGATGAGGCACGCTCCCTGTAACGTTCTTGTTATAAGACAAGAGAAGGAAGAATGAGTGTATTCTTGGGTATTGAGCACGGAACCGGGGCAATACGCCTTGCCACCTTAGATGGCAGAACGCTTGCCCTTCCAAGAAAAGAGGCTGCCCTCATGTCCTGCGAAGATGTGATGGACAGGATACAGCAGGGGCTCGGCATCGGGGCAGAGGACGTGGATATGGCAGCCATCACATACTCCATGGGCGATGCAATAACTCGCATCACGCCCATCGAGAGGGTGCCCAACAGGGGTATCGTGCGAGGTGATGGGGCTGGGGTGCACATCGGAGGGGGAACGAGGGTGTTCGATGCCATAAGGGCATCTGGAATGCGGGCGGTTGTTGTATGTGGATTTCACAGGGGAAACTGTCCAGATGCCCGCATGAACGTGTTCTCCCACGGGGCAAGCCC
Organism: Methermicoccus shengliensis DSM 18856; assembly: GCF_000711905.1. Lineage (NCBI taxonomy): Archaea > Methanobacteriati > Methanobacteriota > Methanomicrobia > Methanosarcinales > Methermicoccaceae > Methermicoccus > Methermicoccus shengliensis. Next base: position 306,304 of record NZ_JONQ01000007.1, on the reverse strand, counting down.
AGAAAAGATAGGAATAGCATATCACGTGTACCAGATGGGATACGAGAGCTTCGTGGTTTCTGATGTGAGCTCCAACACGGTGAGCCTCGCCGTTGCCGATGGTCGGCTCGTGGGTGCAATAGATGCGTGCATATTTGCCCCCGGAGCCGTGCATGGTCCCCTCGACCTCGATGCAATCCGTAAGGTCGATGATGGCACCATGAGCGCCAACGAGGCATTCTCGAAGGGGGGAGTGCTAAAGCTTCACAAGGGCTACACATCCATAGAGGAGCTGCTCGAACGCGACAGAGAAGCGGGCAGGCGGGCGCTGGATACGATAGCCCTGTTTGCAGCCATGGAGATGGCGGCGTGCGAGGTGCTCGTCAGAGACTACACCGATGGGAGTGTGAAGATGGTGCTCACGGGCTCCATCGGAGCGCTTGCCGAGGTGGCACACAGGGTGCGCCGCCATCTTGGACGAGATGTGCACACCACCAATGGCTGGAGTGCGGCATTGGGATGTGCACAGATTGCAAGGGCGGTGGCAGGCGGATGCCAGCACATACTGGGTATCGAGGTGGAGCCCTTTTAGTGACTGAGGTGACGACAGGGGAAAGGCCCATAGTTGCCTTGGAGTCCGAGTTGGGATTTTTGGAGCCGTTAGGTGCCATCCATCCACACCACATCAGGGGCGCCGAGATTGGGCAGACTTGTGGGCTGCACACACCTCGAGGAAGTTTCTGAGCACCAGCTCCCCCTTTTCGGTGTGCGAGACCTCGGGGTGCCACTGCACACCATAGAGGGGCTTTGTGGTATGTCGCATTGCCTCTATCTCACATATGCTCGAGCGGGCGAGCCTCTCGAAGGATGGTGGAAGCTCAAACACCTCGTCCATGTGGGATGTCCACACCCTGATGCGAGGCGCCGTGCCCCTCAGTATGTCATCCTCTGCCAGCACCTCTACCTCCACACTGGCATACCCTCCCTGCCTTCCCCTCCCGACCTTTCCGCCATGGGCCAGCGCCATGAGCTGGTGCCCGAGACATATGCCCAGCATGGGGACGTCCATCTGCTGAATGTACTGGATGCAGTTTCCGCTCTTCTCGATGTCTGGGCCCCCTCCGATTATGAGGGCGTCGGGTTCCAGAGAGCGCATCTCGTGCAGGGAGAGTGTATTCTCCACGAGCTCTGGCTCTATGAACACCTCCCCGAGCACCTCGATGTCCCGAAGGGCTCGGTGGATGAGGTGGTTGAACTGTCCCAGATTACTCACCACTATGACGTGCAGTTCGCTCATACTATCGTATCAGGTCCTTGATGATGCGTCCATATGCAGGTCTTGCTATGAGCACGCCCACGAGCACTCCGATGATTGTTGTGAGGGCAAAGCCCTTGAGGGCTCCAAAGGCAATCAGGAACAGCGAGGACATGGCGATTATGGTGGTGGCTGCAGCCATGAAGATGATGCTAAACGCCTTTCCAAGCCTTGTTAGGTACACCTTAGTGGAGGGCATCCTGCCCTCATAGAGCACCTCATCGGTGATTATTACGAGATGGTCGACCCCAGTGCCTATGGCAACGATGATGCCCCCTATGGCAGCAAGGTCGAGCTGGCGGTTGATGAGGGCGGTAAACCCGAGGATCATGATGAGCTCACTCAGCGACGTGCCCAGCATGGGAAGCAGGATTTTCTTCTGCCTGTACCTGAAATACACCGCAGCACTCACCGCCAAGAGTGCCAAAAGCCCTGCAATGACTGCCTGTATCCTGAACTGCTCCCCCAGCGAGGCCGGTACCTGCCCTGCGCCAAGCACCGAGACCTTGACGGGCAGAGCCCCAACCCTGAGATGAATCTGTAGCTCCCTCGCAGCCTCCTCTCCACCAGCCCCTGTGGTGGCCGTGAGGCTTCTCACCGCCTCGAGCCTCAGCGTCTCCACCAGCCCAGGGCTCAGCGTGCCGTTGAACACCTCCCTATCATCGAGGAACATCACGAGGGGATGTGCCTCGGGGTCGTCCAGTATCCCATACTCTATCGCGATGTTCCTGAGCCTGTCGGCGGCATCCCTGTCTATTCTGAAGTCCACTCCCCATCCCATCTGGGGGTCATCCCTCACCTGCCCCACGGACTCGATGTCAGAGCCATCCAGCACAAACACATACCTGTCATCATCGAGAAGGAACTTCACCTCGAACTTACCTGGGGTGGTGGCAATCCTCTCGGCACGTGTCAGGTTCTCCTCCCCAGCCATGTCCACGAGGATGTACTGTGTACCCACTGTCCGAATCGTGATGTCCTTTAAGCCGAGCCCATTGAGCTTCTCGTCGAGCACCCTCTTGGTGAGCTCTATCGTGGGCTTGGTGACGCCCACCCTGTACACGTAGTTCCCATTCACGGTGGCTATCCTCGCTCCCGCTGGCGCAAGCAATGCATTGAGCTCCTCTAAGGTATACAGCTTTCTTATCTCATACCGTATCTCATCGCCCTCCTTGAAGGGCACCACCTCGGACTTCGTGGTCTGGGTCAGATAGGCAGCTATCACCGTTGGTGCATCGGCATTCACCGTGATGATGCGAGAGGTACCTGAGCCACTGACAGTGGCATCCAGACCATATGCCCTGAGCTCGCTCTCAATCTGTGAGGGGGGAAGAGAGCTGATGGCGCGCAGCACCACGGTCGCGTCTGCTGAGTTCACGATGGTGGGCTCTGAGGAGGTGATGTTGCTCACTATGTAGCTCACCATCTGGTCCCGACTGGCATCTATACCCACCACCACACCCTCCACCTGAAGCTGCAGCGTCGAGCCACCCGCGAGGTCGAGTCCGTATTTGAGGTTGGTGGCAAGCCTGCCATCATCGCCCACATGAGGGTGGATGGCAAAGAGAGATATCAGCAGCGCAGCTATGAGCAGCAGCACCCGCATGTCCCTCAAGGGGTGGTCTCGTCTCATCTTCTTCCCCTCCTCTGTACATACCACTTCAGGATGGCGGCGTTGAGCATCCACGTGTTCATGATGTCTGCGAGCAGCCCAAAGGCGAGCACCACGGCTATATCAGCGAGTATGTCTATGCGAGAAAAAGTGGAGGCGAATACGTAAGAATATGAGGACACAATGAACAGCACGAGCACGGCACACAGCGAGGTGATGGTCATGGTCAGCCCAGTGCCCATCGCCTTTACAATCTTCTCTGAGAGCTCCCCCTTCCTCTTGAGCACCCTCTCGGTGAGCAGGATGTCGCTGTCCACCGAGTATCCTATGAGCATTAGCAGCGCAGCGACAGTGGCGAGAGAGAGCTTGATGCCCGCCACATCCATCAGGGCTGCTGCTATCACTATATCCGAGAACGCCGAGAGCACCACTGCAAGGGAGGGGACGAAGGTGCGAAAGAACAGAAATACGAGCACAGCCATCCCCAAGAAGGCAACGAGCACGCCCTTTACTGCCTGAAGCTGCAGCTCCCTTCCATACACGGGAGATGTGAAGCTTATACTCACATCACTGTATTTGGCAGAGATGTCCGCCCTCAGCTTCTCGGTGGTCTCCCTATCGAGAGGTGGAAACTCCATGAGCTTTCGCTCCCCGAACGCGCGGGCATCAACCGGACCATACTCAGAGAACTCTGCCATCAGCTCCGCAGGCGTTTGCTCGCTCACAAAGGATATCACCGTGCCCCCCACGAACTCATAGCCCAGTGTTATGGGTGAGCCCGTGATGAGTGTGTTTGCCCCGAGTACTGCAAGGGCCATGAGCAGAACTGCCAAGGGGATTGCCAGCATCTTTCTCGTTCCAAGCCGCTCAAAATGGTACCTCAGCAGGCCATCGATGTGCATATGCTCGCCTTCCGCCGCAAGATATGGCTCATACCTTTAAAAGATTTCTACCCATGGGCAAAGCTCTTGTAGCACTCCCGCAAAAGGGTGAGCGTTTGAGAACAGTGGCGTGTGATATCTCTGGAAGGCATGTGCACGAAGGTAGATACCTGATGGTGTGTGCCGCAGTGGTGTGTGAGCACACGCCCACCCATGTGGTAAGGGTGCTGGAGATTGGGCTGTCCCTGTCCACTATGCAGCCCCAGATGAGCAGTGTGTGTGAGCTCATACGCGATGCCCTGAGCACACTGTCCCCCTCATTCAGAGAGGATGTGGTGCTGCTGGAGAGGGGGGAGCTCTTCAATGTGGAGCAATGGAGGGCAAGCTCCCTGCTCGAAAGAGATGTGAGGTACATCGAGTCGATAGGGGAAAGGCGGGCGCTGGAGATTGCCCATCACTGCGCTCTGGCAACGAGGGAGCTTTTATTAAGGATGGCCTCGCACTAATGAGTGGTGAGTCCACAAAAGGGTAAAAGGGTAGTCTTGGTGCTTCGAAGCGAGCCCAGCCCGCAGGAAAGGCAGAAGGAGGACTACAGGCTCAAGGAACTGAAGCTACTCGCCACATCTGCTGGATATACTGTGGCTAGAACGTTCACCCAAGTGAGACACTGGGACAGAAGATACCAGATTGGTTATGGGAAGGTGCGCGACATAGCCGAGTATATAGCAGATGAGCACGTGGACAAGGTGATATTCTACAACAGGCTTTCCACACTGCAGCTGTTCAACCTCTCAAAGCTGCTGGGTACCGACACGATGGACAGGTTCCACCTAATCCTCGAGATATTTGCCAAGAGGGCGAAGACGAGGGTGGCAAAGCTGCAGGTGGAGCTCGCCTCGTTGAGCTATGAGCTTCCAAAGGCAAGGGAGAAGGTTGCCCTCTCCAAGAGAAGGGAGCATCCGGGATTCATGGGCTTTGGAAACTACGAGGACTCGTATGAGCAGGACATCCGAAGGAGGATGGCAAAGCTCAGGGAAGAGCTTGCAAGGTATGCTGCCAAACAGCACGAGAGGCGCACGCGGGACACCCGAAAGGGGCTACTGCGGGTGGCATTGTGCGGATATACCAATGCCGGCAAGAGCACGCTGCTGAACGCTCTGGCAGGAGGGGAATATGCAGTGGCAGCCAACCAGCTGTTCACCACCCTGTCCCCCACCACGAGGAAAGTGAAGGTGGGCAGAAGAAAGGTGCTCATCACAGACACCGTGGGGTTCATCGAAGACCTGCCCCACTTCATGATAGAGGCGTTTCGCTCCACCTTCTCTGAGATATACGAGGCTGACCTCGTGCTGCTGGTGGTGGATGCGAGCGAGGATGCTTCCTCGATACGCAGAAAGCTCGCCACTTCCCACGCCACCCTGTTCGAGGACATTGCCGACGCCCCCATCATCACGGTGTTCAACAAGATGGACAGGGTGGAGGAATTCGACCCCCATGCATTCAGGGAGCTTGCCCCAAACCCAGTGATGGTCTCGGCAAAGGAGGGTGCTGGGCTCGATGAGCTGAGAGAGGCAATCGACCGCATGCTTCCCCGCTGGCGGGAGCACATGGTGGAGCTGCCCATGTGTCCCTCCTCGATGTCTCGGCTCTCCATGCTCTATGAGCGCGGGGTGGTGGAGGAGGCAAGGTTCGATGATAGTATAAAGATAAGGTTCAGGGCATGCGATGAGGTTGCCTCAAAGATACGGAAGGTAGGGCATGGATAGAGTACTCTTTGGCACGGCTGGCATTCCCCTGAGGGTAAAAAAGCGGGACACTGAGCTGGGCATAGCCGAGGTGGCACACCTCGGGCTGGATGCGTTGGAGATGGAGTTCGTGCGTGGGGTGAAGATGGGGGAGCATAAGGCAGAGGCGGTGAGGAGGGCAGCAGAGCGACACGGAGTGGTGCTCACAGCCCACGCACCCTACTACATCAACCTGAACTCCAAGGAGGATGACAAGCAGAGGGCAAGCATCGAGCGCATCGTTGCCACCGCCCGCATCGCCCACCTGTGTGGGGGCTACAGCATAGTGTTTCACCCAGCCTACTACCACGGTGACCCCCCAGAGGTGGTGTACGATGTGGTAAAACGGTGCATCATCGAGGTGCTGGAGGAGCTTGGAGCGGAAAGGGGAGAGGTGTGGATAAGGCCCGAGACGATGGGAAGGCCCACACAGTTTGGCACGCTGGACGAGGTGCTCTCGCTCTCCGCAGAGCTGGATGGCGTGCTTCCATGCATAGACTTCTCCCACATGCATGCACGGGAGGGCAAAATGAACACCTATGAGGAGTTTGCCCATGTGCTCGAGCAGGTGGAGCAGGTGCTGGGAGCCGAGGCGCTAAAGGAGATGCACTGCCATGTGCAGGGCATAGAGTACACCAACAAAGGTGAGAAGAATCACCTGAACCTGCGGGAATCGGACTTCGACTATCGTGCGCTGCTCTCGGCATTCATCGACTATGACATCGCTGGAGTGGTGATATGTGAGAGCCCAAACATCGAAGAGGATGCCCTGTTGCTCAAGCATACCTACGAGGAACTAAAGGCCTAAGGCCTTTCCTCGAGCAATTGCTCAAGAGCATCGAGCTCGAGGGGTGCTGGAACCACCCGCTGGGTATTGTGCTCTATGCGCTGCGCCAGCGCCATGTATGTGCGGGCAAGCTGGGAATGGGGTGCAAACTCCACCACGGTCTTTCTTGCCCTCTCAGCCCGCTGCACAATCGCATCCCTCGGAACCACCCCCACCACCCTTGAGCCCATCGTCGAGGCAAACCTCTCCACGATGTCCAGCTCATGTTCAATTCCCCTCAGGTTGGCTATGATGCCTGCGAGCCTTGCCGAGCTTGTCCGCTCGAACCTCCTGATGCCCTTGCATATGTTGTTTGCCGCGTAAAGAGCCATGGGCTCTCCAGATGTGACGATATATATCTCCTGTGCATAGCCCTCCCTTATGGGCATGGCAAAGCCCCCGCACACCACATCCCCCAGCACATCGTAAAGGCAGTAGTCCAAGCCCTCCTCATACACACCCAGCCTCTCCAGCACCTCAAAGGTGGCGATGATGCCCCTTCCAGCACAGCCCACGCCGGGCTCCGGGCCTCCAGCCTCCACGCACAGCACGCCGCCAAACCCCTCGTGCACCACATCCTCCCTTCGTATGCCCGAGGGTCCATGCTCGCGCAGGAGGTCGAGCACGGTGTGTCGGCACGTATGACCCAAAAGCAGCCTCGTGGAGTCGTGCTTGGGGTCGCAACCCACCTGCATCACCCGCCTTCCCATGAGGGCAAGGGCTGCCGAGATGTTGGCACACGTGAGTGATTTTCCTATCCCTCCCTTCCCATATATGGCAATCTGCCGCATCGCTTCATACCACGCAGTAATGGCTTATGTGGGTTGTGGTGGAAGGTGAGAACAACACAGCAGGCCATATAAACACAGCAGGCTATATATAATCACGGCTCCAACTTACCCCAAAGGTGGAATAGTCTATGGGTGGTGCCAGCTCAATTAGTAAGAGGGCAGAGTTCTGCAAAGCCCGCTGTCCCATATGCACAAGGGCAAGAAAGGGCAACAGGGTGGCAAGATTGTTCGTAAAGCACATTGACCGTAAGGTGTGCCCCGCATGCAGGGCATACGAGCGGGTGTATCAGAAAAGGGCATACGAATGAGCAGACCATTGTGTAATAGCAGCTATGCCACAATCGTGGAGGCATCCTCAATCCCAAAAACTCCGATAGCTATATAAGCCACATACACAATCGTATCCCAGCCTTCGCCCAATAGCAGAGAGGATAGAGACCATGGCAAGGATGTATGCAAAGAGAAAGGGAAAGTCACGCTCTAAACCCCCCCACAGGACAGAACCCCCCGAGTGGGTTATGTACTCCGCCGAGGAGGTGGAAAAGCTCGTGCTCCAGCTGTGGGCCGATGGCATGTCCACGAGCAAGATTGGCATAGTCCTCAGGGACCAGTACGGCGTGCCAGACGTATCGCTGGTGTGCGGAAAAAAGATTATGAGAATCATCGAGGAGGCTGGGCTCGCCCCTTCCATCCCAGAGGACCTAAGAAATCTCATAGAGAAGGCTGTGAGGCTCAGAAAGCACCTCGAACTCAACAAAAAGGACCTCCACAACAGACGCTCGCTCCAGCTCTGCGAGTCCAAAATTCGCAGGCTTGCACGCTATTACAAGCGTGAGGGCAAGCTTCCCAAGGACTGGACATACAGCCCAGAGACCGCCGAGATCCTCATAACCAGATGAGCATTGAACACCAGATGAGCATTGAACAGCTCGATGAGCTGGCAGGGCGCGCAGCAAAGCGCATCCTCGATAGTAGTGATGTGAGGCTGGTCTCCCACAACGACGCCGATGGTATCGCCTCGGCCGGTATCATCGCCCATGTGCTGCTGAGAGCTGGCATACCATTCGTGTGCTCCATAGTGCCAAGACTCAACGAGGCAGCCGTTGAACGTATCAGCTCACAGAGCTGTGAGCTTACCGTGCTGTGCGACATGGGAAGTGGACAGCCAGAGCTCGTGGAGCGGCTGGGCGAAGCCGTGGTGCTCGACCATCACTACCCAAGAGGAGATGGCAGTGCGCTGGAGGACAGTGCACTGGAGGTAAATCCCCATCATGTGGGAATAGAGGGGAGCTTTGAGCTGTGCGCCGCTGGAGTGTGCTACCTCGTGGCAAGACGGGCATCCCAGATGGGTGGCTGGAAACACGAGGACCTCGTGGGGCTCGCACTTGCGGGCATCGTGGGGGATAAGCAGCGCATCCAAGGACCAAATCTCGCAATCGTGGAGGAGGGCATAAAAAGCGGGTATCTTGTACCCTCGAGAGGTCTAAAGGTGCCAGACTACCCGGTAGAAGAGCTTTTCATGAGGTGCTATGAACCCTACCTCGACATCACCGGGGATGAGGAGGCCTGCCACAACTTTGCTGCGGGACTCGGGCTCGAGGGAAAGAGGGTGGACGAGCTGAGCGAAGAAGAGGGCAGAAGGCTCGCAGACGCGGTTGCTCTGAAGCTTCTGAAGGGTGCCCATCCCACCATCGTGGAGGTGCTGGTGGGAGAGTTCTACAGGGCACCCGCAGAGCTCGTGCCAAACACAATAGAGCTTGCCGACCTCATCGGTGCGTGTGGCAAGCTGGACAGAGCAGGGCTCGGAGTTGCTCTGTGCCTGAGGGACAGAAGTGTGCTGGAAGAGGCAAGAGGGGTGCTCGCAGCCCACCAGGAGAGGGTGCTCGAGGAGATAAAGAGGGTGGAGGGGGCGATGAGAGAGATGAAGTGGCTCAGGTGGGCAGCCGCAGAGAACCTCGTGGCCACGGGGGTGGTGTCCAGCACGCTGCTTCGGTACAGATACCCTCCAGACAAACCCCTCGTGCTGCTCAACCTGCGGGACTCCGAGGTCAGGGTGTCTGCAAGGGGCACCAGAGCGATGGTGCACGCCGGGCTTGACCTATCATCGGCCCTCTCAGAGGCTGCCGAGTCTGTGGGTGGCAAGGGAGGAGGGCATGCGGTGGCGGCAGGTGCCGAGATTCCAAAGGGCACCGAGCAGCGTTTTATAGAGAGAGTGCACACCATAGTGCAGCAACAGCTCGAGGGAAAAACGGCATGAAGCCCATAATAATCGTGAACTTCAAGACATACCTCGAGGCCACGGGCGAGCGTGCCCTGAAGCTTGCGGAGGTGTGTGCCAGGGTGAGTGAGGAGAGCGGGCTCTCAATCGTCGCTGCTCCCCAGAGTGCAGACCTACACAGAGTGGCCCAGCTCACGAGGGCGTATGCACAGCACATGGACCCCATCACACCGGGAAGCCACACTGGATGGATGCTCCCCCATGCACTCAAGCAGGCAGGGGCCACTGGCACCCTAATCAACCACTCCGAGCGGAGGCTCACGCTTGCAGATATCGACGCCTGTGTGCACATGGCGAGGGAGCTCGAGCTTACGAGCGTGGTGTGCACCAACAACATCGCCACCACGAGGGCAGCGGCAGCACTCGAGCCCGACTACGTGGCCGTGGAGCCCCCAGAGCTCATAGGCACGGGTATAGCGGTATCCCGGGCTGACCCAGAGGTGATATCTGGCTCGGTGGATGCCGTGAGGAGGGTGAACCCGAAAGTGAGAGTGCTGTGTGGTGCGGGCATAAGCAACGCAGATGACCTCGTGGCTGCCATCGAGCTTGGTGCCCACGGCGTGCTGCTCGCAAGCGGCATCGTGAAGGCACCAGACCAGGAAGAGGCTTTGAGGGCACTTGTGAGCAAGGTGTGAGGTGTGGGGTGTGAGGTGTGAGGTGTGATTACAGCAACCCCTGCTCCTCAAGCCACGCCACACCCTCTGCAAAGCCCTCGCCATACGGCGAGCGCGCCACATAGGTCGCCCTCTTTTTGACCTCTGGAGGGGAGTTCGCCACCGCCACCGAGACGCCCGCCCCCTCCAGCATGGAAAGGTCGCTGACCGAGTCCCCAAATGCCGCCACGTGCTCCATGCCCATATCCCAGTCAAGCAGCTCGAGCAGCCTGCGGACGCCCTCACCCTTGCTCATGGAGGCGGCCTTGATGTGGATGGCAAACCCAGTATCTATCACCTCAAGCTCTGGATAGTGGGAGCGCACAATCTCGTTTGCCTCTTTGGCATCGAACGTTCTCGCCACCACCACCTCGCTCTTTCTGTACTCAAAGTCCAGGAGCCTCATATCATAGTGATCCCTGAGCAACTCATAACCCCTGAGGCACACCCGCTTTTCCACGAGCACGTGGGGCTCTGTGTCCAGCGCGGTGGAGAGCACTGCCCCATTCTCGCTAACCGTGGCCCCACACGTGCCAATCAGCAGCGCCGCCGCCCTCGTGAAGCACAGCGCATTTCCAGTAGCCAAAATCACGGGAACGTCGAGTCGCTCCACCACCTCCAGCACCGCTGGGGAAACCCTTCGCCGCTCGTCCGTGAGAGTGCCATCGATGTCGGCTGCTATGGCTCGTATGTGGACCATCGCCCAGCTCGTGCCCCCCTAATCGCTGATGCCGTGGGTGCCCACCCTGAACGTGGCTTCGCCCTCTGGAAGACTGGGGGAGTCTATCAAGCGGGCGATGCGGTGATTGTCCTTGCTCTTCCTGAGATATATCCTAAACGTTGCGGTATGGGCGAGCACGTGCCCCCCCACCGGCTTGTTGGGGTCTCCATAGAACACCTCTGGCCTGGACATCATCTGGTTGGTCACCACAATGACTGCATCGTGAAGGTCTGCAAAGCGAAGAAGGTCGTGAAGGTGGCGGTTGAGCTTCTGCTGTCTGTCTGCCAGCGTGCCCCTGCCCACATACTCGGCTCTAAAGTGGGCCGTGAGGGAATCCACCACCAGCAGCCTTACGGGCATCTCACTCTCCTTTAAGCTCTCCGCGAGCCTCATCGCGCTGTCCACCAGCAGAATCTGGTGGTTCGAGTTGTACGCCCTCGCCACATGGATGTGCCTGAGATACTGCCTTGGGTCCAACTCGAGCTCTGAATAGCTTTCAGCATACCTTTCTTTAAGCCCCTCCACCATCTGGGTGATGCGCTCTGGCCTGAAGGTGTTCTCCGTGTCTATGATGACCACTGAGCCCTCCAGCCCTCCAAGCTCCTTTGGAAGCTGCGCATTCACTGCGAGCTGGTGGGCGAGCTGCGTCTTTCCAGAGCCGAACTCCCCATGAAACTCCGTAATCGCCTGCGTCTCCACGCCGCCGCCGAGGATGGCGTCCAGTGCCGAGCTGCCAGTGGTCAGCTTGCCCACCTTCTGCCTTCGCTCAAACACCACATCCCCAGTCTCAAAGCCCCCTATATCGGCAAGCTCCCTTGCCGCCTTGATGATTTTGGCTGCTGCCCCCTCTCCGATGTCGGGCACGGCAGCCGCAATCTCAGATGGAGAGGCCACGGCGATTGCCTCCACAGAGGTGTAGCCAGCCTCCCTCAGCTTCTCAGCCTTGCTGGGGCCAACCCCCTGTATATCCTCAAGCTCACTTGCCATCTGAATACCTCTTTTGCCAAACGCTCTCCTGCGCGTTCTTCTGCTCACACATCAAGAACTGACTCCTGCATGGCTTTTTTACATCCATTCATCCATTCATCCCTGTGGCTATTAAAGGCTTGCGAGCCGCGAGCCTAAGCGAGCCTAAGCGAGCCTAAGGTTCCTCTGGAATACAATCGAGCTTGGACTGTGTGGGAAAAGAGGGGTTGAGTGAGGCGAGCATCTTGAGCCTGTAATCCTCCGTCAGCGTCTTGAATATTGTCTCCCACGGGGTGGTGAGGGATATCTCCTTCGTCCTTCCATACCTGCCCTTGCTGATTACTGTGGCGTTCACTATGCCCAGCATGTCCAGTTCGGAGAGCAAATCCGTAATGCGCCTTTGGGTAAGGATGTCCACATCGATTTTGGAGCACAGCTTCTTATACACGCTGTACACCTCACCCGTGGTCATCGTCTTGGCGCCCCGCGAACTCAAAAACGCTATGCTCGAGAGCACCAACTTGGACTGGGTGGGCAGCGTCCTCACCACCACTGTAATCCTGTCCTCCTCTATCCTATCCTGTGCCATCCTCACATGTGCCTCGGTCACCCTTTCAGCACCCTCACGCTCCGCAAGCTCTGCTGAGACTCTCAGAAGGTCGAGGGCTCTTCGGGCATCTCCATTTTCGTGAGCAGCAAAAGCAGAGCATAACGGAATGACGTTCGGGTCCAGCGCACCCGGCTTGAAGGCGACCTTCGCCCGCTGGGTCAGGATGTCGGCTATCTGGGCGGCATTGTATGGAGGAAATATAATCTCCTCCTCTCCGAGAGAGCTTCTCACTCTTGGATCGAGCTGTTCGGTGAAGCGAAGGTCGTTGGATATTCCAATCAGGCTCACCTTGGAACGGGAGAGGTTGTCGTTGATTCTCGAGAGGTTGTACAGCACATCATCGCCTTTACGGATGAGTTTGTCTATCTCGTCGAGCACGATGATGGCGATTCTGGCCTCTGCATCCACTCCCTGTCTAAACTCCTCGTACACCTGATCAGTGGGCCAACCCGTCATGGGCACCTCGCGTCCGAAGTAACTCGCGAGGTTGGCAAGCAGCCTGTACTGTGTGTCCACCACCTTGCAGTTCACATAGAGCACACTCAAGGGGGCACCCATCTTCTCGCCCATCAGCTCGAGTTCTTTGCCCACGAACTTTGCCACAGCCGTCTTGCCGGTGCCAGTCTTTCCGTATATGAGCACATTAGAGGGAGTCTGGCCTCGAAGGGCAGCCACCAACACATTGGCAAGATGATTGACCTCTTTCTCCCTGTGGGGAAGTGATTCTGGGGTGTGAGTGGAGCGCAGCACCTCTCTGTTCACAAAGAGCGTGTCCCTGTTGAGCAGCTCTTCGAACACCTTGCTGAGTGCCCCTGTCACCTCCAACTCCTCCAGTGTGGGGACTCTTCTACGTTCTATTAAGGGTTGTGGTGATGACCCCATCATTTCCACTGAATACACATAAATTATGTGATAGATGAGTTGGGCATGAAAAATCTCAACTCAACCCCAGAATAATTATATTAATGAATTGATAATTTTTAATAGGGCGGGGGCTGGCCTGTCTTTTTAAAGCCATGGGGGGATGGACTTCATATCTCCAGAACTTACCCCAGCTTCCACTGGAAATTAGTTTCGTTTTTACACCACACCCCCTACACCAAACCCCCCCTCCCCTTTATTTCCACTGGAGCATGGAAGTACCATGGGTACGAGCATCCCAACCGCCCAAGCCAGCTCCATTTTTTAATAGGGAAAAAAGTCCGAGCTTGAAGGAATTAGCTTGAAGGAATTATAGAGAGTGGAAACAAAGCTCCTCATGAAAAGCTCCTCATGATGTTTTTTACGCTTGCAGGTGAACACATGGCTCCCTGTATCGTTGACAGCAGCCCGTCCACACCGAGCCAGCTCGGGCGTGGAGATGTTCGTTGGATGTTCGTTGGACATCTGTCCGCATACAGCCGTTTCTCCTGGAGAGAATGTCCTCGTGATATGTGGTTCCTCGTGATATGTGGCGTGTATATGCTGATATTATTTCTTAATAGTATTCATCCGTTCTGCATTCATCCGTTCTGCATTCATCCGTTCTGCATTCATCCGTTCTGCATTCATCCGTTCTGCATTCATCCGTTCTGCATTCATCCGTTCTGCATTCATCCGTTCTGCATTCATCCGTTCTGCATTCATCCGTTCTGCCTACCCGTAAATAGTTGCTCTACTTTTCACCCCTCCTTCATCGGCTGGCTTTCAGGGACGAAGACTCCCCACATCTTCGAGGCAAATAAAGCCTCCATTCGGGCTTAAACCTCCATTCGGGCTTAAACGCCCCACATTTCGAAGACTGCCCCAACATACAGTTGCCCATCAAAACTATTTTAAAAATTTCGGAAGCCAAAAGTATTCAAATGTTTCACGAGAAAAGCGGACAGGAAGCCCACCACATTTAGTGGTAGGAGGAATGCCCATCATAAAGTTTAAATAGATGTTTGTCCCATTCAAAAGTTTGGAGGTACCTCTTAAAGCTCCCTCGTCGGGACACGGCGCGGGACACGGCGAGTATAGATGTGAAAAGCAAGGGCAAGGGGATGGGGCGTGGGGACTGTGGTGAGGCAGCCCGGATTACCCCGAACTCTCAGATGAAGTTGCTGTGGAACGCAGGCGAACGCAGGCAATGGAACGGGAGAAGCTCCGTCCGTGAGGGTGAGGTAGTCCACGGATTTCTGGATGGGGTACGGATTTCTGGATTTTGTGTTCTGGATTTTGTGTTCTGGATTTTGTGTTCTGGTGACCATCGCTCCCTCCAGATATTCCACTGGAAATAAAGGGGAGGGGGGGTTTGGTGTAATTACAAAAATGTCAGCCAGCTGGTTTGGGTGATGGATGGAGGATGGATGGAGGATGGATATTACAAAAGTATATATTTATGTTAATCATAAAGAGTAAATACGAACGCCCCATGTGTTCTGACGTTCTTGACCCTGCGAGGTGATCACGTGGAAGGTACCAATACTGACGTTCATGCATTTGCTAAAGCACTTATGGACTTTGGTCTAAAGCGCAATGTGGCGAAGGTGGTGGCATACCTCAGGGACGGTAAAGAGGCTACCTCGAGGGACCTTGAGATTGGTGCTGATTTGAGACAGCCCGAGGTTAGCATCACCATGCGAGAGCTTGTAGAGCTGGATTGGGTGGATGTTAGGCAGGATAAAAAGCCTGGTAAGGGAAGACCTTACAAGCTCTACAGATTGAAAAAGCCCATTGAGGATATCATAGACGAACTGGAGCAAAAGAAGCTCAGGGAGAATCGGGAGATTCTTGAGAGCATCCACAGGCTAAAGGAACTCCTGAAAAAGGGCTGAGCTGTGGGCATGCACTCGCATCACCTTGCTGGAGTATGGCACCAACATTTATATCCTGAGATGATGTGCCCATTTAGAGCCTGTATCTCCATGTTGCAAGGAGTGGAGCTGTGTTCACATGACGGTCATTCTAGATGTGCGTGCGAGGGAAATTCTCGATTCGAGGGGCAACCCCACGGTCGAGGTGGACGTTAGAACGGAAAGCGGCTTTGGGAGGGCTTGTGTGCCCTCTGGCGCCTCCACCGGTACCCACGAGGCAGTAGAACTCAGGGATGGAGGAGAGCGCTATCATGGAAAGGGTGTTCTGAGGGCCGTTAGGAGTGTTAACGAGGAGATAGGTCCCAGCATAGTGGGTATGGACTCGAGGGAGCAGCGAGAGCTCGACATGGTGATGTGTGAGCTGGACGGCACGCCCAACAAGTCGAGGCTCGGAGCGAACGCCATCGTGGGCACATCGCTCGCGTGTGCCAAGGCTGCGGCTTCTTCCATTGGCATATCTCTATTCGAACACATAGGCACGCTCATGAACAACTCGCCCACCACTCTTCCCGTGCCCACGTTCAACGTGCTCAATGGTGGAAAGCATGCTGGAAACGAGCTTGCTATACAGGAGTTCATGATACAGCCGGTGGGGGCGCCAACGTTTGCCGAGGGTCTGAGATACGGTGTCGAGGTGTATCATGCTCTGGGCAGTGTGCTGGAGGAGAAATATGGGAGGGGCGCCACAAACGTGGGCTTTGAGGGGGGATATGCACCCCCCATCGTACATACGAGAGATGCACTGGATGCCCTCATGCAGGCAATCGATGAGGCTGGCTATACCGAGCATGAGGTGATGGTTGGCATAGATGCAGCGGCGAGCGAGTTCTATTCCGATGGACGCTACCATCTCGATGGCATGGACATCCCCCCAGATAAGCTCATGACCTACTATGAGGAGCTGGCATCCGAGTATCCGCTTCTGTACATTGAGGATCCATTCCACGAGGAGGACTACGAAAACTATGCAACTCTCACCCGAAGGCTGGATGGAGTGATGGTGGTGGGCGATGATATATTCGTCACCAATCCGAAGCGCATCCAGAGGGGAATAGCGATGCACTCGGCGTCGGCCTTGCTGCTCAAGGTGAATCAGATAGGCACGCTGAGCGAGGCGTTGGATGCGGCGAGGATGGTGTACGATGCTGGGTGGAGAGTGGTGGCATCCCATCGCTCTGCAGAAACCGAGGATGCAGCCCTTGCCGATATTGCCGTTGGTATCAGAGCACAGCTCATAAAGACTGGAGCTCCTGCGAGGGGTGAGCGCACTGCAAAGTACAACCAGCTGTTGAGAATAGAGGAGCAGCTGGGGGAGAGAGCACGTTATGCTCGTCTGAGATAGGAGGAATTGGATGAGGATGATTGGCATTGGCAAGGAGGACCCCATGGGCCCCATATATGTGGTGGGCCACAAAAACCCAGATGCGGACTCCATATGTGCTGCAATCGCGTGTGCCGAGATGCTCAACGAGCTTGGCTATTTCGCCGTGGCGGCGAGGGCAGGCGAGCTGAATGCAGAGACGACATTTGCTCTCTCAACGTTCGGGTTCGAACCACCCCAGCCACTCGTTCCATCCCCTGATATGGCGGTGTACCTCGTGGACCACAATGAGCCCGTCCAGATGCCGGATGGTGTGGCACAGGACCAGGTAGTGGGTGTGGTGGACCACCACAAGCTCGGAGGGCTCAAGACCTCGGCTCCCATATACTTCAGGGTCGAACCTCTGGGCTCGACGTGCACGGTGCTCGCCAGAATGTTCGATGAGATGAAGATTGACCCCTCGAGGCAGATTGCGGGCGTGCTGCTCTCTGGCCTCATCTCGGACACGCTGCTCTTTAGGTCTCCAACGTGCACACCCCTTGATGAGCAGATTGCCCACAGACTTGCAGAGCATGCTGGCGTGGAGCTCGAGCACTATGGCATGGAGATGCTAAAAAAGAAGAGCGATATCGAGGGCAGGTCGGCCTCGGAGCTGCTCAATAGAGACCTCAAGGAGTTCTCCTTTGCTGGACACAGGGTTGCCATAGGGCAGGTGGAGCTCATGGACTTTTCTCAGATAGAGCCCAACATGGATGCCCTCTTGGAGGAGATGCGGGCGATGCTCGGCGAGGGTTATGAGCTCGTGGTGCTCATGATAACCCACATCCTGAGTAAAAAGAGCAGGCTGTATGCCGTGGGCACGCAAAACGCCCTTTCGGTGTTCGAGAGGGCGTTTGAGGGCAGGCTGGAGAGTGGATACATAGAGCGTCCAGTGGTATCGAGAAAGAAGGAGGTAGTGCCACCCCTCGAGCGAGCGTTTGAGGAGGATTAATGCGAGCCCTCGTTCCCTTTAAGGTGGAGGATGCCAAGTCAAGGCTTGCCGAAGTGCTCTCTCCTTCAGAGAGAGAACACCTCGCAATGCTCATGCTCAAGAGCGTGCTCGAGCAGCTCGTGTGCTCGAGCGTGGACGTGGTGGAGGTGGCATCCACCAGCATGGGTTTCGAGTCTCCTGTGGAGGGGGTGGGATGGATATATGCACCCCATCCCCTCGACGAGGTGGTGAACACATATCTCGAGAAGGTGGCAGAGCACATGCCGGGAGAGCAGGTGATAGTGGTGATGGCCGACCTGCCCCTCATAACGAGCCGCAACATTGATGAGATGTGCTCGTCCAGCGCAGATGTGGTGATAGCTCCGGGACGGGCGGGTGGCACCAACGTGCTCAGGGTGTCAAGGCCAGAGAGGTTCGAGGTACGCTACCACAACCTCTCCTTCCTCACCCATGAACAGCTTGCAAGGAAGAGGGGGCTCAGCGTGGAGGTGTACGACTCCTTCTACACCTCTGTGGACATCGACGAGCCGCAGGATCTCGTGGAGCTGCTAATCCACGATAGGGGGGAGGTGAGAGCCTATCTTGAGGAGATAGGTCTGTATCTTGAGCCCATGGGCGCCAAGGTGGAGCTAAGGAGGAAGTAGCATATGCACATATCCGAGCTGCAGCGTGTGCTGGCTGAGCGCTATCTTGAAAAGGATGGGCAGATGGGGGAACTGTTCTTGCTGGCAGTGCTCATGGAGGAGGTGGGAGAGCTGTCCAAGGCGATGCGCTACCACGAGGGTGTGGCAGAGGAGATGGCCGATGTAATGTTTGTGTGCCTTTGCCTTGCCAACCTGCTCGACATTGACGTGGAGGCGCAGCTCATAGACAGGTACGTGAAAAGGTCGTTCGAGGATGTTTCGAGCACGTGGGAGGACGTTAGCTGGAAGTAGCCGTCCCCGTTGGGATTAAACCCACTTGAACACACCCACGAGATAGAGGACATATATCACGCCTCCGAGAAGCATCCATGTGCCACTCAAGGTGCCTCTAACACCGAGCAGCACATAGAACATTGTCCCACCGAGCATCGCAAGCCCGATGCCGAGCAGCCCTTCAAAGTCGAGCGTCCATGGGGTGAGCAGGAGGCCCACTGCCACGGGAAACGTGGCCTGAAACACCATCGCGCCCGTGATGTTCCCCATGGCGAGCGCGTCTTTTCCCCTCCAGTACCACAGAATGCTGTTGAACTTCTCTGGAAGCTCGGTAGCCATCGGCGCTATGATAAATGAGAACAAGAACAGCGAAACCCCAAACTCGAGGGCCACGCCTGCTATGCCATCCACAAACACCTTGGCACCCACCACGATTCCCAAGAGCCCTGTGACACTCTGGGCAAGCTCGAGGTTGGCGTTCTGCCTTAGTGAGGGGATGACCCTCGTGAAATACAAGGGTCTGCACTCCTCGGCATCCATCTGCCCATCAGAGTACAGCGTGCGCCTCGTGTGCACCGCATAGGCGGCGATGAGTGCAAGGGCGAGCACCTCCTTGAGGGGATGTAGCAGCAGGCTCACCACCAGCACGAGAGCATACGCACCAAGAAAGTATGCGAGGTCGCACCTCACGTGCTCTGGGTCTATGTCCAGTACGAGCCCACGCCTTCCAGCAGCCCAGCCCGCGATGACCGTGATGCCCCCAAGCAGCATCGCCAGAGATATGAGCATGAAGGGCGCTCCGAGGATAGCACCACTTCCAATCTCGTGCCCCCCAGTCCTTGCAAACAGGATGGCAATCATGGGTAGAATGGTTTCGGGCAGGGCGGTGCCCACGGCGGCGAGCACACTTCCGGTGGCCTGCTCTGAGAGCTGATATCGGCAGCCAACGTGCTCTATCCCATTGGTGAAAAGCTCGCAAGCCACCATGATGATGGTCAACCCGATGAGCAAGTAAGCGAAATCGAAAGCCGCAAGCATCGTGCATCCCCCTATTATGGAAATTTAAAAGGCTATCGGCCATGCACATCTTGAATATTCAAAAAAACAGTCTATTTGGAAAGGGCTTATATAGTGGTCTGTCCAACCCCCCCCTTAGGGAGGATAGCATGGGAAGGGTAAGACTCACCGACACCATTCTCAGGGATGCTCACCAGTCGCTAATTGCCACGAGGATGAGGACGAGGGACATGCTGCCCATTGCAGAGGACTTGGACAGCGTGGGTTATTTCTCCCTTGAGGTGTGGGGGGGAGCCACGTTCGATGCGTGCATACGCTTTCTCAACGAGAACCCGTGGGAGAGGCTCAGAGCCCTCAAAAAGCACATCAAGGATACTCCCCTTCAGATGCTGCTACGTGGCCAGAACCTCGTGGGCTACCGCCACTATTCAGATGATGTTGTCATCAAGTTCGTGGAGCACGCTGCCAAGAATGGTATAGACATATTCAGGGTGTTTGATGCGCTAAATGACATACGCAACATGGAGGTGTCCATAAAGACAGCAAAGCGGATGGATGCCCATGTGCAAGGCGCCATATGCTTTACCCTCTCCCCAGTGCACACGATCGAGTCCTATCTTAAGCTTGCGGAGGAGCTCGTGGCGCTGGAGTGCGATTCCATCTGCATAAAGGATATGGCGGGACTCATCACCCCCCACCATGCATACGAGCTCATAAAGGCCCTCAAGAGGGATGTGGATGTGCCAATCCACCTCCACACCCACTGCACCAGTGGCATTGCTCCGATGTCGTACTATGCTGCGTGTGAGGCGGGCGTGGACATTCTGGACACTGCCATATCTCCGTTTGCTTGGGGGACTTCGCAACCTCCCACCGAGAGCATAGTGGCAGCCCTCAAGGATACTCCCTACGATACTGGGCTCGACCTCGAGCTGCTCGGCAAGATTGCCAACTACTTCAAGGAGGTAAGGGAGAAGTATCGTGCCCTCATCAATCCCATCTCGGAGAGGGTGGACGTGAATGTGCTGGTGTACCAGATACCCGGAGGGATGCTCTCCAATCTGGTCTCTCAGCTAAAGGAGCAGGGCGCACTGGACAGGTTCGAGGATGTGCTCAGGGAGATTCCCATCGTTCGTAAGGAGTTAGGGTATCCACCGCTCGTCACACCCACGAGCCAGATAGTGGGCACTCAGGCGGTGCTCAACGTGCTCATGGGCGAGCGGTACAAGGTGGTGCCCAAGGAGGTCAAGAACTACGTCTTGGGCTACTATGGGAGGACGCCCGCGTCCGTGGACCCAGAGATAAAGAAGATTGTGATAGGTGATGACGTCCCAATCACGTGCCGTCCCGCGGACCTGCTCGAGCCAGAGTATGAAAAGGCCAAGAGGGAGGCAGAGGAGCTGGGCATCGTGAGCGAGGAGGAGGACGTGCTCATCTATGCCCTGTACCCTCAAGTTGCGGTGGACTTTCTCAAGGGCGAGCTCAAGGAGGAGCCTCTCGAACCTCCTGTCGAGCCCTCTGCCGGCGCCCCAGCGGTCTTCTTGCCCACCGAGTACAGGGTGGAGGTGGAGGGCGATACCTACATCGTGAAAGTGGAGCCCATTGGCGGGGCCGTCGCCTCTGTTGAGCAGATGCCCAAGATGAGCAAGCCAGAGAATGTGGAAGGGGGTGTGCTCGCCTCGATGCAGGGAACAATATTGCGCATAAAGGTGAAGGAGGGAGAGGAGGTCAGAGAGGGCGATGTGGTTGCAGTCCTCGAGGCCATGAAGATGGAAAACGATGTGGTGGCACCTAAGGGGGGTGTGGTAAAGGAAATTCTGGTCAAGGAAGGGGATACCGTGAGCCCAGGGGACATCATAATGGTGATAGGGTAGCACGATATGTTTATACCTTCTCCCCGACGCCTCTATTTTCGATGTCGATGATGGTGCTCTCTGGTGGTACTGGGACTCCAAAGCTGCTTTGGGGTCTGAAGGAGCTGTTGGCTCCAGATGAGCTCACGGTGGTTGTGAACACCGCAGAGGATGTGTGGGTCTCTGGGGGGTTGGTGTGCCCAGACATCGACACAGTGCTGTATCTCTTCAGTGATAGGCTGGACACATCGAGATGGTGGGGGGTGAGGAATGACACGTTTAGCACCGCAGATGCCCTGCGGGGGCTGGGTATGGAAGAGCCCTTACGTATAGGCGATATCGACAGGGCTACGCATCTTGCAAGGGCGAAGATGCTCGGTGAGGGGCTCACCCTCACGCAGGCGACTCTCGAGCTTTGCCATGCGATGGGTGTGCAGGAGAGGGTGCTGCCCATGTGTGATGAGCCCGTGAGTACCATGCTCGAAACCAGCGAGGGCAGAATGCACTTTCAGCAGTTCTGGGTGGTGCGAAAGGGAGAGCCAGATGTACTCTCCGTGAGCCACGAAGGGCTTGAAGGGGCACACCTCACGCGCGAGGTTGGGGAAGCGCTTCGCGAGAATGAGTGGGTGGTGATAGGGCCCTCCAACCCCATCACGAGCATCCGACCCATCCTCGGAGTTGGTGGAATGAGGCGGTACCTGTCCAGAAAGAGGGTGCTTGCCATCTCGCCCATCATAGGGGGCAGGGCTGTCAGCGGTCCAGCGGAAAAACTGATGAGGGCATGTGGGCTTGAGCCGTCCTCTCTTGGCGTCTCTCAGCTCTACGAGGACTTTCTCGACCTTTTCATCATAGACCACAGGGATGACGTGCACCCCTCGCAGTTTGCTGTGGATACCGTTCGGGCAGACACGCTGATGTCCAGCAAGCACAAGAGCATCTCACTTGCAACACGCGTGCTCGAGCTCATGGAGGAGGTGGGGTGATGGCAAGGCGAAGGTGGGACTACTACTACAAGAAGGCAAAGCAGGAGGGATACCGCTCCAGAGCCGCATACAAGCTCATTCAGATATGCGAGAGGTTCGACATCATCCGTGAGAACAACATCGTCGTGGACCTTGGAGCGGCTCCCGGCGGATGGATGCAGGTGGCGAGGGAGCTCTCCCACGGTATGGTGGTGGGTGTAGACCTCAAGGACATCGAGCCCGTGGAGGGAGCCATCACGTTGAGGGGAGATATGAGAGATGAGCGAACACTCGAGAGGGTGAGGGAGATAACGGGGGGGCAGGTGAATGTGGTGCTCTCCGATGCCGCTCCCAACCTCTCTGGAAACTGGCCCTATGACCACGCGAGGTCAATCGAGCTGGCGGAGGGCGCGCTGAGGTGGGCAAGGGCACTGCTTGCCCCAAAGGGCAGAATGGTGTGCAAGGTGTTTCAGGGAGACATGCTGGATGAACTGCTCACAGAGGTGGAGGAGTACTTTGCCAAGGTTAGCCTCTTTACTCCAAAAGCATCGAGGAAGGAGAGTGCCGAGATATATGTGGTGGCTCGGGGCTTCTTCGAACCCGCACTTCACGTGGGCGATGTGCACTCTGTGGTGATAGAGTCCCTCTCCGAGAGGGGGGAGGGAGTGGCGAGGGTGAACAACTTCGTGGTGTTCGTGAAGGGTGCCGATGTGGGGGAGCACCTCGATGTGCGAATCGAGAAAGTAAAGCCGAGGTTCGCGATTGGGCGGCGGCTCAGGCAGGCTCAGTCGTAGATTGGGGTCCCCTCGCTCTCGGTGAGCTTTCTGAACTCGGCCATGAGCAGCCGTGTGACCTTGCCAGGCTTGCCGCTTCCCACGTCCCTTCCGTCTATCTTCACGATGGGGGCGATTTCGGCTGCCGTGCCCGTGACGAACACCTCATCAGCAGTGTAGAGGTCGAACAGACCCACATCGGCCTCCTTGATGGGTATGTCGAGCCTCTCTGCAATCTCGATGGCTGCCTCTCTCGTGATGCCCTTGAGGTTGTTGAGCGTGGGAGGGGTTATGATGTGACCTCTTTTCACCACGAAGATGTTGTCTCCCGAGCCCTCGGACACGCAGCCCCGGACATCGAGGAAGATGGCTTCGTCTCCTCCTTTGACGTTTGCCTCGATCTTGGCGAGTATGTTGTTGAGGTAGTTCAGTGACTTGATGTTGGGGGGGAGAGCCTCTGGCGGGTTTCTTCTCACACTCACCGTGATGGCAGTGAGTCCCTTGTCGTACAGGTCGCCATACATTGCTCCCCATTCCTGCGTGATGATGAACACGTTTGGCTTCGGACACTTTCTTGGATCAAGACCCAAGTCGCCGATGCCCCTTGTGACGATGGGCCTGATGTATGCATTCCTGAGATTGTTCTTTCGAAGGGTCTGCAGTATGCTCTCCTTCATCTCCTGCTTGCTCAAGGGTATCTCAAGCATGATTGCCTTGGCAGAGTCATACAGCCGGTCTATATGGGCATCCAGCCGAAACACCCTGCCGTTGTATGCCCGTATCCCCTCGAACACACCATCTCCATACAGAAAGCCGTGGTCGTATATCGAGACGCTCGCCTCGTGTGCTGGCACGAAGCTTCCGTTCACGTACACAACACCTTCCAACCTCTCACCCCTTCAGCACGTCTTCAAGGGTTGCCCCCTCGTGAACGATTTGTGCGATCTTGCGAACGAGCGCCGTGGGGTCATCTGCCTGAAACACGTTTCGTCCAACAGCGACCCCGGCAGCCCCTGCCGACATGGCGTCATACACATTTCTCAGGAACTCCTCCTCTGTTTCTGTCTTGGGACCACCCGCCATCACCACGGGCACGGGACAGCCCCTGACCACCTCTCTGAAGCTCTCTGGGTCGCCCGTGTAGTTCGTCTTCACTATATCGGCTCCAAGCTCTGCACCCACCCTTGCGGCATGCTTTACGAACTCCACGTCGTACTCGGAAGACACCTTTCTGCCCCGCGGGTACATCATGGCGACGAGGGGCATACCCCAGTAGTCGCATCTTTCTGCCACGTGTCCCAGCCCTGCGAGCATCTCGGCCTCGTCCTCTGCGCCCACGTTGATGTGCACCGAGACGGCATCAGCACCCACCTTGATTGCCTCCTCAACAGTGGTCACGAGTACCTTGTGGTTTGGGTCCGGGCCAAGTGAGGTGGATGCGCTCAGATGGATGATCAGTCCTATGTCCTTGCCATAGCCTCGATGTCCGTGCTTGGGAAGCCCAAGATGGCCCAGAACTGCGTTGGCCCCTCCCTCAGCCACCTTGTTCACGATACTGGGCAAGTCGAGCAGGCCCTTGATGGGTCCCATGCTCACTCCATGGTCCATTGGCACGATGATTGTGCGTTTTGAATCTCGGTTGATAATCCTCTCCATCCTCACCGACTTGCCAATTTCGCTCATAGACCCACTGTGGATGCAACGTGGAGGCGGTTAAAAAAGTTTTGCTTTAGCGGATGCTGCAGGTGCTGAGAGAGTGAGAGAGCCTCCACAGGACTTAAACTGTCCTCGATGTGGGGTTTGAACTTTGTCGCCTTTCCATTCGATGAGGTGAGCACCTGTGCAGGACCTGCGCAGGGTGTGTGGACGCTTTTTAAGCTGTTGATTACTCTGAACAGTTGCAAGTAACAACATTGGGAAAAACATAACTATGGGCACGACCACTCCTATTCGAAGGAGGGCAGCGGATGAGCGAGATGAGCGAGATGAGCGAGGTGATAACTCTCCATGAGCATCTTCGGGAACTTGATGAGGAGCTCGCAACCCTCATCTCCAGAATATGCGAGCTATCCATCCTCATCAGACGGGAGCTTCCCCACAGACTTGGAAAGGCGGGCACTGTGAACATATCGGGAGAGCAGCAGACCAAGATCGATGTGTGGGCAAACGATGTTTTCATCGATGGGCTGCTGTCCACCGGCCTGATACATCAGCTCGCATCAGAGGAATCTGAGGACATCGTGGAGTATGAGGAGGGCACGGGCGCTTTTAACATCACACTCGACCCGCTGGATGGCTCGAGCAACATCGAGAGCAACAACCTCTTTGGCGTTATATGCGGGATATACGACGCCAGCACACCGCTTCCAGCGAGGGGAAGGAAGCTGAAGGCAGCCCTGACAATCTTGTATGGCCCACTCACCACGATGATGTACACAGCAAAGCGGGGCGTGCACGAGTTCGTGAAGGGCAGAAAGCACAACCTTGAGGATGTGTACTATCTGGTAAACGAGCACCTCCAGATTCCCTCGCCGGGAAAGGTGTATGGTGTTCCGAGCAACAGGGAGATGTGGCTTCCCGAGTTTCGTCACTTCATCGCGCTGCTGGAGAGGGAGCACTACGGGCTACGGTATGGGGGCTCGTTCATAGGGGACACCAACCAGGTGTTGCACAAGGGTGGCTTCTTTGCGTATCCAGCCTATCTCGACAGGCCCCATGGAAAGCTCAGGCTCCAGTTTGAGTGCAACCCCATGTCACTCATAGTGGAGGAGGCTGGGGGGAAGTCCTCTGTGGGCATGGGCTCGGTGCTCGATGTGGAGCCCACTTCTCTGCACCAGCGTGTACCCCTGTACATAGGCAATGTTGAGCTGATTGACCAGATGGAGACGCTGTTTGCCAAGTGCAGGGATGCGAGGCTCTACTACTGAGAGGCTTTTCTGTTTTTTATCTCTTGGTCGCTCCTCACCACGAGCACAGGGACATGGGAGAGCTTTACCACCCTCTCGGCAACGCTTCCCAGCAGTATCCTGTCCAGCCCGCTCTTTCCCGTGGTGCCCATGACGACAAGGTCGATGTCGTTTTCCTCTGCATACTCCACAATCTTCTCTGCTGGCTTGCCCTCGAGCACCACGGTCTCGACCTCAACTCCAATCTCCTCCCCTGCCTCCTTCACGTAGGCGGTGGCTTTGAAGCACTCCTCGTGCATGAGGTCAAACACACCCTTCCATGCACCATCTATGGGCACGGACATCACGGGTGCAATGTCCAGCACGCTCAACGCATATACCTTTGCCCCCAGCTTCTTGGCCAGCGAGAGCCCGAAGGCGATGGCGCGATGAGTGTACTCAGAGCCATCGGTGGCAATAACAATTTTTTCAATGGAATGCGCGTTCATCAATGAGAACTGTGCACTCCAGTATTTATTATTTGTTGGGGGGCTCTGTTAACTTAGTTGGTATAACAGTATCAGCATAAAAGAAGCCCAGCACTTTTCCGCACCCACACTTTTTAAAAGTGCTGGGTTTGGGTGAGTGCCGTAAGACATGAACCTTTTATGCTGTGTTATACGCCGCTTTGCCAATCTCATGGGTAGTCCACACCGTATTCTTTCAAACACATATCCAAAATTGCTCTAGTACATGCTTTGATTCCACGGAGTGCTTGTAATAGGGATGAAAATTGTTTTTCTAATGCCATAGTAATTTTTTCTCTAAAACGAGGATTTTCCCACAATACATCTTGACTGCTGGCAAGGTATGCCTCCATATTGTATAGAAAGTTTGGGTGACAGTATTCGCATAAAAAGCCATAAGTATCTTCTGCCCCTGGATGACACTGTTTAAGTTCCGCAAGCATTTCGTTTATATGCACAGGTTTATCAGTACTGGGTTCATCCCAAGGTAGTTCTGTTGGATATCTTGTACCAGCAAAGAGCTTGTTAGCAATTTTGGTCAATTTCGCTTCATTTCTGGAAGTGTAAAAGTCTCGAACAGTCTTCTCAACAAAGCACGCTGCAGCCCAGAGTTCAAATATTGTGCGATTAAGTGAAAATGCTGAGGAGAAGAGATCATTGTTGAAAAGAAGAATGAAACCCTGCTTTGCCTCGATGGTTTTGCAAATACAGTTGAAGAGAGTGTATATGATAACCCTGTTCAGAGAGACATTTGTTGACTGAGCATTTTCGAACATATGATGAATAAGCGCGCCTAACTTAGAACTCTCATCATGGAATTCAATTCCTTCAATCTCCTGCATGAGTGGTGCTAGTTGGGGCGTTTTGTTAAGAATATCAGATACAAAAGTCTCATTTCTATTCTTCATTTCTGACTCTCCCCTTGTGAAGTATTTTTTAAGTATAGCAAAGTGACATATAACGTCTTGGGGATATGTGAAGTTTGCCGAAGGCAAATTTGAGCGAGCCACATATCCTCCTGTTAAGTGACCCGAAGGGCGAGCAACGAAAGTTGCGAAGAGTGGGAGGCAAAGGATCAATCAAATGCATTATATGTACCATCATTGTTTTTATGATTACGCTGACCTAAATTATTATTTTTATTAACTCGACTACAAGGGATATAATCAATGGAATGACTCCTATTGAAATTATAGCATATACCTTCCTTCTCTTTTTAGCCTCCACTTGAGTATGCTCCGGTCCTGTCCTTAATTCAACAATAGGATATAATTTTTTCAATTCATCGACTAAGTAGGATGCTAGCCAAAATGAAATTCCGAATGAAAACCCGAATGCTATACTCCACTCTAACTTGGATAAAAAATTGAGACAGAGTAAACCAATACCTCCTACAAATATTATCATAAATATTATCGCTAAAAACCAACCATATTTATGTGGCAAAATTACTTGTTTTTCCCAATTTGAAATAATACCCTCGAAATTCTTGATAATTCCATTTACCCACAATTCATTGGAACCAGATACAGATATAGAATTTCCCCATCCATAGTCTCTTACGGTATGATCTAGTTTAATAGATATTCTCTTATTATTGGAATAATTAAAGTAAGTCATTTCTATTCCTATAATTCTTCTTGTATCTAAAATGCCTCTATCTGAGAAGATTTCAATATCTTCGCTTTCGTATTGTGTCTCATCATTCCCTTTCAAGATAAAATTAATTCTTTTACGGTCAGATTCATTATCGCTCTCATATTCTTCATACACTTTTTTGGCTAGTTCTCTGATATCACTTGGTTTAATTATGACACCAGTTATGTTTAACTCTTTCGAAATTTTCATAGCATCACCATTTATTCTCATCCTTTGCCCCCGATTTCACATAACGTTTTGTGGGTATCTGAAGTCCTGAGTGATAGCGAAGGATTTGGGCGAAGGCGATAGCCAAAGCCAGATACCCGCTTGTTAGTCGCACCCCGTAGGGGTCGGAGCGACTTTAAGGAGTGGAGAGTTCGGAAACCTGCTCCGTACCTTTTATTTTCACGCATCATGTTAACCCCAACTTTTCTTTAAATATTTCAATAAATTGACTCTTTCTCCCTTCATTGTAGAATGGGAAACCAATTAGTTTGTATTTTTTGTTTTCTCCAAATAATCTCGGTTCAATCTTAATCTGGTATTTTTTCTCAATTTCTTTTAAGAAATCTTCTTTCCATTGATCCGTTTTTATTAGATGTTCCCCCTTTGGTTCTATGAAAAGCTGGTATTGTTCAATCTCATCTGAATTTTCTTTCTTCAAAAATAACAAAAAATCCGGTTCCATAGCTTTTCCATCCGAAAATCTATAAATCTTAAATAAGCTTGCATTTCTCAATAGATATACCTCGCTATATTCTTTTTTCAGATCTTCTATGACTCCATCAATAAATTTAACAAAAGATTTTTCTTCATAAGTACCTTAGTTTTCATCATAAATATACCAATCTTTATCTGCTATATTTAATTGTAAATCTGGGTGTTTTGGGTTACTCATAGGCACACCATATTCTTGATCACCATAATCTCCAACATTAATTTTCAGTTGTTTGTCCCGGACTATTTTCTTAATTTCGATTGGTATGAAAATTTCTGTCCCCTTATACTCAACATATTCGTTTAAAATCTCATTTTCCAATTGCATTAACACATTTAAACACACTTTCAGTTTATCTTCTGGTGTGAGATTATCTAATTTTTCCTTTGAACTTGTGATGTCAACGGTTATACTTTTCAAAGACTCAATAAATTCGCTGGAAGAAGTCAGAGATGGGAAGTATTTTTTAAGGTTGTTAAACCTATAGAAATCAAGTTTTGCCATTGCCTTTCTTAAGATTGTATCTCCAAAATCACCCAATTGAAATGTTTTGGTTGTTGTTTCAAGAGATTTGCTATTAGTTTCACCTTCTTTTAAAATCACATCTTCTTTAACAAATCCTGTTGGTAGTTTGTATTTATAAGTCTTATCTATTTTGATATCATCTACGGTTTTTATTCCACTTCTATCAGCTTCTACCCTCTTATTTACAAAAAGAACCCCTTTTTTCCAGAATTCTGTATTTTTAATTGTGGGCTTCACTTTCAATACAATCTCTTTTTCTTCGTAGGGCATAATTCCGTATTCCTTTAGTGCCGTTGTGAGCTCCTGTATGTATCTTGGATTGTGTTTGCTATGGTAATAAAGTTCTTCAATAATTTTCAGTCCATGCTCAGGCTGGTTATCAAATTTTCTTTTGAATGGATCATCGTCTTCATTGAGTTTAAAGGGATAATATCTTGCTCCCCTACCAATTAGCTGTCTTTCTGCAATCGTGGTATTTCCTGGTATATATCTACCATCCCTTGTCCAGTATCCATCTCTCGTATCATAGAGTCTGACTATATCAAAAAGGTTAAGAACGTCCCAACCTTCATCGAGCATCTTAACTGCAAATATAGCTCTAATCTCGTTGTTTTCATCTTCAAGAGTATTGAGTTTAATTTGTTTTTCCTTGTCTATGTTTTCAGAATCAAGCAGAATACATTTTTCCTCTGAAAAATCCTCTTTCAATTCAGTTATGAGATTATTGGTTGTTATCCCTTCCCTTTCGAAGTAATTAAAGACTTTTTCCAATATGGTTCCGGTAGCATTTGATTTGATGGTCTCTATATCACTCCCACTCAAATTGTCCATTTTTTCTCTAAATAAATCATAATTTTCTTTAGACTCTTTTATGCTCTTAGATTTGAATAATATAACAGGCTTTAACCTTATCCCGTATTTTTCCGCAATTTTTCTTCTGTATTGGCTTAAAATAACTGCCTGCAACATCCTTTCCCAGTTTTCTAAATCTGCCTGCAAAACCTTAACCTCTTTTGAATAACCATCAATTCTAAACTGCTTTAAATCATATTCAAAAATTATTTTGTCCTTATACTTTTCATAAATTGCAGGATTATCCATATCAATGGTAGCGGTGTATTCAAGCATTATGTTTTCAGGGTTGGATTTGAGAATCTGCATAACTGTATATTCCCAAGTCTTTTTCATCTCTTCTTCTGTCCTGTTGAGTCTATTTCTTGTCCATGCGTTTATGTGGTGTGCCTCATCGGATACTAAAACAATCTTCTTATCCTTAAAATCCTCAAATGTGATTGAATTTTCCCTAAAAAGATTTAACTGGCTGTGTAGTCCCTGAATTGTTGTGAAGATGATGTTTATGTCTTCTTCATTTGCCTCATCAAAATTGGAAACCTCTCTTATTACAACTTCTTTATCCCCAAATTTTATCCTTTCGTTGAATAGATATTTTGGGGATAGAGGATTCAGGAAGTTATCCCTTGTTTTTTCTATTATATTTGTGCTATTCACGAAAAATAGGAAGTTCCTATATCCTTTATTGTAAAGGTAAAGGATATCCGCAGCCATCAAAAGGGTTTTACCGGAACCTGTTGCCATATTGAATAGAAGTTGTGTTGGTTTTTTTCTGTTGGGGTTTTCTTCAATGTAGTGAATGAACCTTGCTATGGCTTCAATTTGATAAGGTCTTAATTTAAACCTTGGATTGAGATTATCTTCAATATATTTAGGGATGTCCTTCTTAAGGTAGCCCATTTTTGATAGAACATCGTATTCCTGACTTAATTTTTGACTACTATTCATTCGTTATCCACTCCTCGGAAATAATAAAATCTAAGAGAGATATAATCCTACCTGGTGAACTTATAGGTGGGTCTTTTTTAAAATTGACATCAAATACTTTAACCTTAGAAATGTCTTCAGGTCTGTATGTGGTACCTTCTCCCATATGATAGTACACAATTTTAAACTTGATATTAGACATATTACACAAATTCGAGATTAATTTAAAGTTTGGATAATCGTTTTTGTAGGGTGTCCAAGAATCGAGGGGAATCTTTGATCTTTTAATTTCAAGTATTGCTATTGGGATGTTGGAATTGAGATGTATAATCCAAAGATCTATATCTGATACTGTAATCTCATCTCCCAAATTATCTCTTTGCCAATTATGATAAGCACTGGATGTTTTATCGTTAAGATATTTTTGGGTGGTGGAATCTTTAATTGGCAAATCATATGTCTGAAATATCTCTTTTAGTTCATTTAGTGTCAATTCTCTAAACTCCCCACACTGTTCTGCAAAATAAACTTTATCTATTTCTTCAACACCAACTTCAAATGCTATACAAATGAATGGGAGACCCGATTTTTCGGATAAATATTTTAAACGAGCATAGGATTCTTTATTAAAGATGTCATAGAGGTTTTTATAACTCTCTTCCATATGGACCCCAGCAACTAACACAAGCAATTTAGGAGTCGAAAATTTATCACCATAAATCAACTCCCAAACATTAATATCTGAAAATTTAAACTTATAACTGTTACGAAGGAACTGATATAATTTGTTATCAGTATAATATTCCATAATTAGCACCCCCCATACAATTCTTTGTTTAGTTTCTTATTCATTTCACTAACATTGTAAATATCATCATCAATTTCACTGTAATTCACATAAAGGTCATTATATTCGAGCATCTCAAGTAGCAATTTCTTTTGCTCATCTAAATTTAGAGCCTTGAACTCTTCAATATTTTCATCAAATAACCTTGGATCAACCCTATAGCTTAAAAATCCATTGTGTTTCATATCTTCCCATATTTTCAAAAGTTCTTCTGTTGTCTCAGCATCTCTTATTCTCTCAATAAAAGGTTCATTTAACTTCATTAATTCCATATAAACAAAATCGCCACCGCCTTGCCAATTTACTGCTTTGGATATGCCAGTTTGATCGCCATTAATAACATTTTTAAGCCTCGACAAAGCGCTATTTTTTCCATAGTCCAATTGTTCAATACCAACATATTGGCGTCCTATTTTGTGCGCTACCGCACATGTAGTTCCTGTCCCCATAAAAAAGTCTAATACTATATCTCCAGCATCGGTATTCATTTCTATAACCCTTTTTAGAAGCTTTTCGGGCTTTTTCCCTTTCCGTAATACTATCCCGCCCTCTTTAGCTATACCCTGAAATGGAATATCATTCCAGATATTCGTTAATAGTTCCACAGTCGTTATTTTTCCATTTATTTTCTGAACTTTATCTTTGTAAAACAAAATTCTTTGTCCATTTTTTAAGTATATATCGGGATATCCCTCTCTTTTTTGAATAAAAATTTTATTAGGAATTCTCTTAGATAGATCTATTATTCTTTTAGTTTCTTTACCAACGCCTGAATAATTTGGTTCGGCAAATCTCACAATTCTTTCAGGGTATTTTTCTATAAGCTCATAAATAGTGCAACCATATTTCTTCAAAGCTTCGCTGATTGGGATAAACTTCCATTTATCAACTCCTTCATCATAATTTTCTATAAATAAAGAATATGCTTTATCATAATCTCTGGGAACATACTGTATATGGTATTTCCACATTCTTTTATTTTTTGCGTATCCTATTATGTAATCCGTAACATTTATCGGTCCCGGATTAATTGCTTTATGTCCGGTTGAAGCGCTTCTTTTAACTGTTACAAGAGAAATATAGTTTTCACGTCCAAAAATTTCATCTAAAAGAACTTGTAAATAAGATAATTCATTATCGTCGATATTAATCCAGATGCTACCATCTTCACTCAACAACTCTTTTGCCACTTCCAATCTATTTTTCATAAAAGTCAACCATGTAGAATGCTTAAAATTATCATTATACTGAAACTCATCCCCTCCTGTATTATACGGCGGATCAATATAAATCAACTTCACTTTCCCTCTAAACTCCTTTAAAAGTGAATGCAACGCTAAGAGATTGTTCCCCTTAATAATCAAATTATCCGTTATTGTATCTTCCGGTAATCCTCTTTTCCTGTTTATTTCAGCATCTCTTCTGAAACCATCAAGCGGATGTTCTCCATCTTTATCTATCCTTTTAAAGTTGGTAAAAACCTTAGGTTCTAATAATCTATCAATCTCATCAGGAGCAAGAATTACATTGTGGAAAATCTCTTTTCTCTTCTCATCAGGTTTTTCCTGTCCGCCTTCAAGAACACAATCCTTATATGGCCACACCAAAACAACTTCTTTACTCTTTGCTATGTATTTACCATTTTCATTAGCAAGTCCTATCTTATTTTTAAAAGCAGTGTATGAATCAGGGAGAAATTCCTTATTGTCTATGAATTTCATGAATTTCTCTTTATCAAAAACCAAAATACCATCTACATCCTTAAAGAAATGTTCCTTTATCCGTTCGTTTTTCAATAGAAGTTTAATCAATTCCTTATCAAGTTTTAAAGCATGTTCCACTATCTTGTTTTTTAATAGTTTTCCTTCAGCATCTACAAATCGTGTATCTCCCTTAAGGAGCTCTTTCAACTCTCCCATCAATGTCATTTTATTCTCCTCCATATTTTTCTTTTCAAGGGGCAGGTTTCCGAATTGCGACTAACGTGTATTCCACGCACTTTCTATTTGCATAATCTTCCAAATAAGAGTTAAAGCGAACTTTTATAAAGTCAGATTTCATACAATTTTCTATGGACTTGGATATTAAAAAGCTTACGCCGCAAGAAAAATACAAGCTGATAGGTAAGCTCATTGAAGAAATAAAGCTGAGAAAGTACTCTTACCAAACAGGAAAAGGCATTTCAATTGTAAAGAGATTTCTGAAATCTGGCAAAACACCGAGAGAATTTCTGCTTTCTTATTCCAACAAAGGCAGATCAACAATGAGGGTTGTTTATTTCGCTCTGAAATTCTTTTATGAAAAATGTTTTGCATGAAAAATTCAATGAAAGTTTACCTCTGGCTTTCGAACCACGCAGAGACGCAAAATCGTTAATCTTTTGTTTTTCACCACACCAACAATAAGTTAACAGAACCTTGGAGAGACATCTTTATATATTAGTTATGAAGAGTAGCGGAAAGGTGAGCGGGTGAAAGCTGATTTTACACACTAACCCCCACTCCCCAGCCCGCTCACATCCCTCTTCTTTCGGATAGCAGCCTTCTGATCTCCCGTATTCTTCGCACACACACCTCGGCTATAAACAGGAGGAGGGCTGCATACAGCAGGTAGGGGCGTCTGTCCACCTTCACGAGCTTTGTGGACGCCGTCTTCTCCTTCATCCTCTCTCTAAGGTACAGTGAGAGCTCCTCTGGAGTGAGCACCTTCCCACCATAGTCCCTCACGATTTTGGCCGCCTGCTCGCTGAAGCCCACGTCCCTGTACTCAATTGGATAGTTTACGCACAGGGGATAGTCTGATATGTAGAGGATTCCCGAGTGCTCAGGGGTGATGGTGCTCATGTACTCGTTGTCCCCCGTCCTCTCGAACTGCAGCGCTCCACCGCCCACTGAAAGGGTCGGTGGGCTCTCGGATCTCACCCACAGGGTGGCGCTCTGCCCCAAAAACACGTCGTCCACCCTAACGGCGAGTGGAGCGTTCCGCTGGGGGTCACCGATTGCCCAGTTCATCATCGCAGATATCAGCTTGGCGTTCTGCTCGGAGTACAGCACAGAGGCCCAGCCATTGCCGTTGTCGGTGCTGAGTGCCACAACCCTTCCGAGCCCGTATCTGCCCACCGTGAGCACTGGCTTGCCATTGGACAGGGCGATGAGCCTCTCTGAGCCAATCTTGGGCGTGACCTCGTTGTAGCCCGTGATGTTGCCGCTAACATTCACGTAGCGGGTGATGAAGTGCTCTGAGTTCACCTTCGTCAGCCCATAGCTCGTGAATCTCTCGGGCGGCTCCTCGGGTGGCGGCTCCTCAGCCTCCTCGTCCCCGAATCTGAGGTTGATGCCGAATCCGCTGGTCACGTAGTAGTACTCGCCCCCGACCTCCTTCATGAGGTCCTCTGCATACGTGCCTATGGGTTGTCTGGTCTCCACCACCACAAAGTGCATCTTCACGCCCTGTGCTGCGAGCTTTTTCGCCTGCTGTAGCGTCGGAGTGTACACATTTTGTATCGCCCCGTCGGACACGATGATGATGTGCTTGCTTCCCGGGGCATTTTCCAGCAGCTTTCCGGCAAGGTCAAGCCCCTTGTTCAGGGATGTGGCGCTGCTTCCCCCTGCCTGAAGCCTCGCGATTTTGTCTATCAGGGCCTGCAGGTCGAGCCCGCCAGAGAGCGACTTTAGCCCGTCCGTTATCTCGTGGGCATCGGTGCCGAACGCCACCACGCCTATGCGGTCATATATGCCCATCTGGAGCAGCATGCTCACCACTATGGCCTTTTCGATGTCAGTTATCTCGTATATTCTGGTGCTTCCAGAGATGTCTATGAGGATGACAACACTTCTCCCCCCTCCATACGTGCTGGGCTTTGACTCCACGGGCAGCATGCTCTCGAACGCTGAGCCAGAGTAGTCGCCAAGGTTGTATGCCCTGTCTCCTCCCACCACCACCAGTCCGCCACCATCTGCCACAAACGTCCGAAGCTCTGTGAGCTTGCTGTCGTTGAGTGCCGAGATGTACTGGTTGTCGAGCACGATGGCAGAGTAGCCCGTGAGGTTGTCGGGAAGCTCCTCCCTCATGGTGGTGGCATAGAGCTCGTCGAGGGCGGCTGATAGGGGGGAGCTCTCCCCCGAGATGAGCAGCACTTTGGGCTTGTCCACCACGTAGATGCCCTTGGTGAAGACGTTGTTCTCCTCCCTCATGTCCTCCCCATCGGGCTGCATCCTCACCGTGAGCAGGTGTGCCCCCTTGGTGTCCATTCTGTGGGTGAACTCTATGCTGGAAGTCCTGTTGGAAAGCTGTAAATGCCTTTTCATCACCTCCTTCCCGTCGATGCTTGCCACGAGGGTGCATGCTGCGGGTAGATGAGCCGCCCTCACCACTATGGTGAACGTGCTCTCACTGCCCACCACCACGTTCTTCGCACCGAGCACCTCCACACTCATGTCGTTGCGTATGGGAGCATCCCTCACCATGAACACCCGCGAGTTCAGGTAGGAGGCAAGCCTCACAGCGTCTGCGAAGTCCGCTCCACTGTTGCTGTTGCCATCGCTCACGAGCACGATGTTGCTGTTCTCGTGGGCGTTCTGGATTATCGTGTCCCCCAGCGCCGTGGTGGTGCCCGTAAGGCTCACGATTTTGGGGGGAGTGATGCTTGAGATGATGGAGCGCACACTCTCAAACCTGGCATCATCAAAGAGCATCATGCTCGGCGTCTGGTCGTGCACGAGCACCACGCCCGGACTCTCCTCTGCGCTCGAAACGCTCACCCTCTCAAAGGGAGAGGCAATCGCGAGCACAAGCAGCACGATGAGCACGAACCTCGAGAGCACCATCCATCTTCCCCATCCCCTCCGAAGGGCAATGAGAAAGGCCAGCACCACAAGGGGCACGCCCACGTATATCACATATGGGTGCTCGAAGCTGATCAAAGCTCACCCCTCCTTCTGAGCACCACCATCTCCAGCAGGGCAGCTGTGAGGGCGCCAAGAATGGCGAGCCATCCGAGGTCCAGTTTTCCACTCTGCCGTCGGGTGATGGCTCCCTCACCAGAGAACCGCTCAACATCCTGCACGCTCACCCCCACCGCGTTCACATCGCTCTCCCTTGGGTTGAGCATGCTAACGGCGTATTTCTGCTCACCCACAGTGTATATCCCCACCTCGTCCAGCAGCAGTGTGTTCGTCCTGAGCTGCTGGGTGGGCGTTCTCACGAGCACCTCCTCATCGAATGTGAGCAGCGCCCCTGCCCTCAGGTTGTAGGAGTTGACGTCTTCCACTCCTGTAAGCCAGCTGATGAGTTTTAGCCAGAATATGGGATACTCTGGTTTGGAGGGAAAGTTGTCCCATTCCCCTGTGTCGCTCATGCCAAGATACACCACCTTCCCCCTGCCCACACTCCAGTAGGCGAGCACTGGCGAGCCATCAGAGGAGGAGACGAGCACCGTCGCTCCCTTCTTAGGTATTGCCCCCAATGACTGCTTTACGCTGACCTCGTCGAAGGGTATGCCCTCCACGAGCTCGTGCGACCTCTTTATCATGAGCACCGTCTCGTTTGTGGTGTTCACCACCTCCACTGGAAGCAAGGGCTTTAGCACCTCGTCCTTGAGCAGTGCATCAGAGCCCAGCACCACCACGCTTCCGCCCGCCTCGAGGAACGTCTTTATCCCAATGCCCATCTCCTCTGGTGTGGTGAGCCCCTCGTCCGCCAGCACCACCACGTCTATGCCAGCAAACTCCATCTGTCCCTGCTCTCGAGAGCCCAAGAGCACGTTGTTCTCAGGGGGCACCGAGAGCGCCACATGGGCAGGGGAACCCTGCCTTCCAACGAAGAGCACGTCTCTTTTAGCCGTGGGTGGAATGGATATGTAGGCGACGTTGTCGGCCTTCAGCCCGTCTGCCACATCGAGCTCTATCCTGGTCGTGCCAGTGTGCACGTTGGATACGGTGTATGTCTTGCTCTCGTGGGCTGCGAGCTCCCTTCTCTCTGATACCGTCCCACCCTCGGTGGTTATCTTCACCGTAAAGCTCACGGGTCTGTCCATGTAGTTTCTGACCTCATAGGTGTAGGCGTATCCAGCATGGGCACGCTCCAGCACCCCGCTCACGATTCCGACATTATCTGAGGCACGTCCGACCTTTACGAACACCACGTTGTGCCCGTCTGCCATTGCCATGGTGCGGGCGGTGATGGGGGAATCGCCCTCGTAGGAGGAGAAGTCCGAGAGCACCACCACCGTGCCCTCGCCCCTTGGTAGCTTTTGGGAGGCGAGCAGGATGGCGCTGGCAAGGTCGGCCGATGTGGCACCAGCCCTGAGCTCAGAGAGCACTTGTGCTGCCTTCGTGGGGCTTGCACCCTCCACAGCGAGGATGGGTAGCTTTTCTGCGAGCACAATGGTGTTGCTCTCTCCAAGCATCTCGTGAGCCCTCTGGATTGCCTCCTCAAATCTTCCATCTGCCTGCATGCTGGCAGAGGCATCTATCACGAGCGCCACATTCCCCTGTACGACAGCCTGCGAGGTGGGAAGGAATGGGCCAGCCGCCGCAAGGGCAATCAGCACCACAAACAGCATCTGGAGCAGCAGGAGGGGGTCTTTTATGAGCCTTTGAAACAGACTTGTGAGCCTCTTGCTCTCCTTTGTTCTTAGAAACAGCATTACTGAGGGGACGAGCCTCTGAACCGTCCTGGGCTTTAGCAGATACAGGATTACTATGGGGATGATGCCAGCAGCTGCCAAAAGGGCGTTGGTGTTCTCAAATAAGATACCACCAAAGATATCACCACCTCCTGCTCACAATCTCAAACAGTGCATCAAACACAGGGGTATCGGTGCGGAACACAAAGAAGTCTGCACCCACATCGCTTGCTGCCTTCTCCAGCGTGAGCACGTGCTCATTTAGCCGCTCTTTATAGCGCTCGAGAAATCGTGGGCCCACATAGGTCTGCACGACCTCTCCCGTCTCACTGTCCACGAGCTTCACGTCGCCCATTAGCCGTGGCTCGCTTTCATCTGGAGATAGTACCATCACCACGATTAGCTCGTGCTCGCCCAGCCTGTAGATGGCATCCTTTGCCTCCTCCACATCCACCAGCATGTCGGATATGAGCACTACCAGAGACTTCGTGCGCAGTGTGGAGGAGAACCGCTCCACAGCTTCTCTCATGCTGGTGATTCCCTCGCTCTTTAACCCCTCTATCTCAGAGATGACAGAGAGCAGGTAGCCCACGCCCCGTTTTGGTTGCCTCACCACGAGCCTGTCCGAAAATGTGGAGAAGGCGAACCTCTCGTTCTGCTTGCACACCAGATATGCCACGCCCGCTCCTATCATGAGTCCATACTCCAGCTTGGTGGGCTCTCCAAAGCCCATGCTCTTGGAGATGTCGAGCAATATGTGGGCAGTGATGCTTTTTTCCTCCTCGTACTCTTTGACGTACAGCCTTTCTGTTCTGGCATACACCTTCCAGTCGATTAGCCTGATGTCGTCTCCCCTGTTGTACTGCCTGTAGCCAACGGACTCTGTCCCCCTCCCATACCTCACAGAGCGGTGGGCTCCAGTGTATGCGCTGGAAACCCGCTTTCTCACCATCAGGGTGAACCTGTCCAGCTGCTCAAAGAACTCGAGGTCTATCATTTGAGCCACTCACACGCTCTTGAGGATATTGCTTATCACCATATCCGATGTGAGCCCCTTGCGCTCGGCTTCGAACGTGAGGATTATGCGGTGTCTGAGCACTGGATATGCCATGGCATCCACATCCTCCCTCGAGACAAAAGACCTACCGTGTATGAACGCCCTTGCCTTTGCTGCGAGGATGAGCCCTATGGAGGCTCTGGGGGATGCTCCGTAGGCAATCTCGGGGATGCTTCTCCTCGTGGCTGTGATGATCTTAACCACTCTCTGCTTGAGCTCGTTGGATATTGGCACATCCCTCGTGAGCCTCTGAAGCATCAGCAGCTCTTCCCTCCCCATCACCCTTTTTACATCTGGCACCACATTGGTGGTGTATCTGTCTATTATGGCCATCTCCTCTTCGGGGGAGGGATAATCCATCTGTATCTTCAGCAAAAAGCGGTCGAGCTGGGCCTCTGGCAATGGAAACGTGCCTTCCATCTCGATGGGGTTCTGCGTGGCCAGCACAAAGAAGGGCCTCTCGAGGGGAAACGTCTCCCTTCCAACCGTGACGTGCCGCTCCTGCATTGCCTCCAGCAGGGCACTTTGGGTCTTGGGGGAGGCACGGTTTATCTCGTCTGCGAGCACGATGTTGGCGAACACGGGCCCCTTCTCGAACCTGAACTGCTTTCTGCCATCCTCTTCCTCGAGGATGTATGTCCCGGTGATGTCCGAGGGCATGAGGTCGGGCGTGCACTGTATTCTCGAGAACTTGAGCTCCATGAGCCTTGCGAGTGTGGAGATCGTCAGCGTCTTTCCAAGTCCAGGGTTGCTCTCCACAAGCGCATGCCCATTGCACAGGATGGTTATCACCATATGCTCGAGAGCCTCCCTCTGTCCCACTATCACGCGCTCGAGCTCGCCAAACAGGCTGGAAAAGAGCTCGGACGCCCTCGTAAGCACTTCTTCACTCATACATCATCCCTCATTATCCACGTTCGGTTAGCATCTCAAAGTATCTTCTCACGATGTCGATGTGCTCGCTGGGAAGGCGCTCGGAGTAAACCTCATACGACTCCACATCCACCGGGTACTGGGGGGTGATATTAAACATGGTCTGCTCGGTGGTGTTGGTATCTCTCACGAGCACCTCTGATCCCCCTCCCGAGTATATGGTGAGGTCGAGGGCTGCCCCTTTGATTTCTGCCAGTCTTGCCTGTCCGTAAAGCACCTCGCTCCCACCCTCGAGTGCCGAGCCCGCAGTGGTGCTCTCCTTGGTCTCCACGTCCTCGTTTGAAGAGAGCATCCCCGAATCTATGCCGAGACTGTCTCCTATGCTCTCAATGTGCTCTCCAGCCATCTGGATGGCTGCAAGGCTGTGAGGGAGCAGGGCAAACACAGTGACTATGGCGAGCAGCACGCCCACCCGCTTGAGCACCCTCTCCACATAGAAGAAGTCGGAGAGGCTGACGCCCCGAAGGGCCATGTCCACCTCTCTGGCAAGCCTTCTCATGAAGACGTTATCGAGCTGGCGGTTATCGCATGCACACGACAGCCTGTCCCTCAGCTTCACGTACCGCCTCTCCAGCATTCTGATGACATCTTCTTCCTTCTGCGTTCCCATGAGCACCATCCCTGCACTGGTGATGAGGGTCGAGAGCGCGCACGTGTACATCAGGGCATGCCATATCACCACATCCCCCACCACCACATGACCATTATCGAACTCGTACAGAATGAATGGAACGTGCAGCAGTGTTAGCACGAGGTGTATACCGAGGAATAGCACCACGGCATCCAGCACCCGCAGGCTGGCCGATGTCCGTCTGTAGGCTTTTCTGAACTCCTTGAGTGCCCTCACGAATGAGTACATGCCCACCTCATGGACTGACGGGAGTGCCTCCCATCTCCTCAATCTGCCTCTTTAGTATTTGGATATACTGTTCCTTGGCCGCGAGCGCTTCTCTCAGTTGCTCATTCTCGGCTTCCAGATTGTTGATTCTCTCCTGAGCTGCGGCATACTCATTGGAGAGCTGCTCGTACTGGGTGGCCACCACGCTGCTCGTGTGATGATATTGCTGCTCAATCTCAAAGTACATGTTCTGATAGTACACGGTGAGCCCCGCAAGGCTCACACTGAGCACCACCACGAGAACGAGCAGCCATGTGTTGACATCCCTCTTCATGCCCACCGAGCAGGTAGATGGGCGACATGCGTTATAAAGGCTATTGGTGGAAAGGTGGAAAGGTGGAAAGAAATAGGGAGATCAGCTGTGCAGCACGATCTCTATGTTGATGTCCTTTGGCACCTGAATGCGCATGAGCTGCCTCAGTGCCCGCTCATCGGCCTCCATGTCAATGAGACGCTTGTGCACCCTCATCTCCCAGTGGTCCCATGTGGCAGTGCCACCACCATCTGGCGACTTTCTGCAGGGCACTACCAGACGCTTGGTGGGAAGTGGTATGGGCCCAGAGATGTATATCCCCGTCCTCTCGGCTATGCTCTTTATCTGGGAGCATAGCTCATCGAGGTGGGCGGGGTTGATACCTGACAGTCTGATACGAGCCTTTTGCGTCATATATGCCTCTCAAAAATAGAGGTGGGGGAGACCCTCACTTCTTCTTGACATCTATGACCATGCCAGCAGCGATGGTCTGCCCCATGTCTCGGATGGCGAATCTGCCAAGCTGGGGAATCTCCCTGACGTTTTCAATCACGAGAGGCCTAGTGGGCTTCACCTTCACGATTGCAGCATCCCCTGCCTTTATGAATGTGGGGTTCTCCTCCTTCACCTGTCCTGTCCTTGGGTCGAGTTTCTTCTGTATCTCTGTGATGGTGCATGCCACCTGTGCGGTATGGCAGTGGAACACTGGAGTGTAGCCTACTGTGATGGCGCTCGGGTGCTGGAGCACCACGATCTGGGCGGTGAACTCATCGGCCACCGTGGGCGGGTTTGTGGTGTGGCCACACACGTCGCCCCTCCTGATCTCGTCCTTGCCCACACCTCTGACGTTCCATCCGATGTTGTCTCCCGGCACTGCCTCTGGAATCTCCTCGTGGTGCATCTCGATGGACTTCACCTCGCCCTCGACACCCGGGGGCATGAAGACCACCTTGTCCCCCTTCTTCATCTTGCCAGTCTCCACTCTTCCAACTGGCACGGTGCCCACACCAGAGATGGAGTACACGTCCTGCACGGGCACCCTGAGAGGCAGGTCCACGGGCTTCTCTGGCTCCTTGAGCAGGTCGAGCGCCTGAAGCACCGTGGGTCCCTTGTACCATGGTGTGTTCTCGCTCAGCTTGGAAACGTTGTCGCCCATGAAGGC
The DNA here is from genome assembly GCF_000711905.1 of Methermicoccus shengliensis DSM 18856. Lineage (NCBI taxonomy): Archaea > Methanobacteriati > Methanobacteriota > Methanomicrobia > Methanosarcinales > Methermicoccaceae > Methermicoccus > Methermicoccus shengliensis. The sequence goes on along the minus strand of NZ_JONQ01000007.1, from coordinate 263,367 downwards.
CGAGGTGGGGATGAACGTGATGTCGTCTGGCTTGTAGCCCACCATCTTGAGCAGCTGGGAGATGTCGTTCTTGACCTCCTCATAGCGCTTTTGGTCATACTTGACCATGTCCATCTTGTTGATGGCCACTATGAGCTGGTTGATGCCCAGCGTTCTGGAGAGGAACACGTGCTCCTTGGTCTGAGCCTGGACCCCCTCCGGGGCTGCCACCACGAGAATGGCTGCATCGGCCTGAGAGGCTCCAGTGATCATGTTCTTCACGAAATCCCTGTGCCCTGGGCAGTCCACGATGGTGAAGTAGTACTTGTCGGTGTCGAAGCGCTTGTGGGCAACATCGATGGTGATGCCCCGCTCCCTCTCCTCCTTGAGGGAGTCCATCACCCATGCGAAGGCAAAGGACTCCTTGCCCTTCGCCTTTGCCTCCTCCTTGTACTTCTCGATGATGTGGGGTGGCACCACCCCTGTCTCGTATAACAACCTCCCCACGAGGGTGGACTTGCCGTGGTCGATGTGGCCTATGATCGCCAGATTCATGTGGGGTTTCTCTGCTGCCATCTTTTATTCCTCCAATAAACATGCTTTTGAAGCGTGAGCACACTAACAATATCTCTCCTTTTAAATGTTTCCCTTCCTTTTAACTTCTTCGGCGGGAAGCCCCTTCCGTTAGAGGGGTAGTTCACGGATATGAGGATGGCAGGGGTGAGCCAGCTACCCCGCCCTGACGGACGGGGCTTGTCCCTCAAAGGGACTCGGGTGGCTGACAGCACCCCAGTGAGTTCCGCTGCAGACCCCATAGGCAGTTTTGCCAATCGTGAGAAGGCAATCACTCGTTTTTCAGCTCCTCTATGAGCTGCCTTGCCCTGTCCACTCTTATGACGCCCTCCTGCACCATCCTCTCGGCAACGATGTCCACCAGCTTCCCCTCCGCTCCAGCCGCGATTGCCACATTTCTCGAGTGCAGACTCATGTGTCCCCGCTGGATTCCCTCGGTCACGAGTGCCCTGAGGGCGGCGAAGTTCTGGGCAAGCCCCACGGCAGCCATCACCTCAGCCAGCTCTGAAGCGCTCTTTACCCCAAGAATCTTCACGTTGGTCTGGGCTGTGGGGTGCGTTCTGGTGGCACCACCCACGAGCCCCACTGCCATGGGAAGCTCTATGGTGCCCACGAGGTCTCCGTTGGCATTTTTCTCCCATGTGGAGAGCGGCTCGTATCGTCCATACCTTGCTGCATAGGCATGGGCTCCAGCCTCAATGGCTCTGGTATCGTTTCCTGTTGCGAGCGCCATTGCCGTGATGCCATTCATGATTCCTTTGTTATGGGTGGCGGCCCTGTATGGGTCTGCCTTGGCGAGCGCATGGGCATCGAGGATGCCCTCCACCACCTCATCACCCCCTATTGCGTCCTTGGGAAACACTGCCCTTGCCCTTGCCAGTCGCCTGTCGGCGAGGTTGGATATGATGCGAAGAAGGGGCCTTCCCCCCGTGATATGGGCGAGCGTGGGTGCCACCGCCTCTGCCATGGTGTTCACAGCATTCGCACCCATTGCATCACGGCAGTCCACGAGCAGGTGCACCACCACCATCGCACCCCTCGGGGTGTCCAGTACCCTGACCTCGATATCCTTTGCCCCTCCGCCGTGCTTGACGAGCACCGGGTCCTTGCTGTTGGCAATTTCGAGCACCTCTTCCTTGCGTCTTATGACCTCCATCTTCGCCCCAAAGGGGTCGGGCACCCCCAGAAGCTGCACCTGTCCAATCATCACCGGCGGGGTGCTGCTCGTGTAGAAGCCCCCTCCAGCCCTTGCCATCTTGGCTGCATTGCTGGCAGCCGCTATCACCGAGGGCTCCTCTATCGCCATGGGGATTAGGTAGTCCTGGCCGTTTATGAGGAAGTTCACTGCTATCCCAAGCGGCACCTCCATAAGTCCTATGACATTCTCCACCATCCGTTCTGCCACATCGAGGCTGAGCGCTCCCCCTGAAAGCCCCCGCGTCTCATCGTCCGTAAGGGAGGCAAACCGCCTCACATGCTCTATTCTCTCCTCTCTGGTGAGCTTGTAGAATCCTGAAATCCTCGAGCTTCTCTCTACCATCTAAACCCCACCGTGAGTGAGTGCAGAATATATATAAGGGTGTGGGGCACAGGGTGTGGGCACTTCACTCCTGTGAACACTTCCGAGAATCTCTCTTTTATCGCAATCCCACTACTATCTGTGGGATTTTGTGAGTGCTTTTTCGGCAAATCGAGAAATGCTTATACTTAATTTGGATAACTCTTTTTATGCACACAAAAGAACAGCCTGATGAGAAAAGCTCTGACATCGAGCCTATTATGACGCTCACACCAGAAGAACTCCAAGACAGTAACACGAGCACGAGAGTAAAAGGGTCTGAGAGCCTTCTGGAAAAATACGAGCCAGAGCAGATGAACGAGCTAATCAAGATGGTATCAGAGCATTTCACATACATGGGAAAGCTTAGTGGCGAGGCGCTGGTATTTTTTGCGGGCATCGTCGAGCGCCGTGGTGGGCTACCTTCTCACATCTGAAGCGGGAGTTGAGCGAGGAATAAATCATACACAGACAAACTTTAAATAAGGCAGTAGCCTGTTAGAGGTTGCTCGTCCGGAGCTCTCATATTCATCTCGAAGAGGTAGTGGCAGATGGCAAGAGCAAAGAAGATGGTTGACCGCATAAAGGAGCTGATGCACAAGCCAGAGCGCATCAGAAACATCGGCATCGTGGCGCACATAGACCATGGAAAGACCACGCTCACCGATAACCTGCTTGCGGGCGCTGGTATGATTTCCAAGGAGCTTGCTGGAAGGCAGCTCTTCATGGACTATGATGAGGAGGAGCAGGAGAGAGGCATCACCATCAATGCCGCCAACGTATCCATGGTGCACGAGTACGAGGGCGAGGAGTACCTGATTAACCTCATAGACACCCCAGGGCACGTGGACTTTGGAGGGGACGTGACACGGGCGATGCGCGCAGTGGACGGCGTCGTCGTGGTGGTGGATGCCGTGGAGGGGGCGATGCCCCAGACTGAGACCGTGCTGAGGCAGGCGCTAAAGGAGAACGTGAAGCCTGTGCTGTTCATCAACAAGGTGGACAGGCTCATCAACGAGCTCAAGGTGGACCCGCAGACGATGCAGATTCGCCTTGGGAAGGTGATAGACAGCGTGAACAAGCTCGTGCGCGCCATGTCCGAGGAGAAGTACAAGGCTGGCTGGAAGATGAGCGCTGCAGATGGCAGCGTGGCGTTTGGCTCGGCGCTGTACAACTGGGCAATCAGCGCAGCCTCCATGAAGAAGAATGGCATTGGTTTCAAGGAGGTCATCGAATACTGCAAGAGTGGGAGGATGCGGGAGCTTGCAGAGAAGTGCCCGCTCCACGAGGTAATCAACGATATGGTCATCCGCTTCCTACCCAACCCCTTGGATGCACAAAAGGAGAGAATCCCCGTCATCTGGAGGGGGGACATCGACAGCTCCATTGGCAAGGCCATGATGAACTGCGACCCAGATGCCCCCATTGCTCTCATGGTGACCGACATCTCCGTTGACCCCCATGCAGGTGAGATTGCGAGCGGAAGGCTGTTCTCTGGCACCATAAAGAGAGGTGATGAGCTGTACATCTCGGGCACTGGCAAGAAGAACAAGGTGCAGCAGGTGGGCATCTACATGGGCCCTGCGAGGGAAGAGGTGGAGGCAATTCCAGCTGGTAATATCGTGGCCGTGAGTGGTCTGAAGGATGCCATCGTGGGCTCCACAGTGTCCTCTGAGCCCATGGAGCCCTTTGAGGCGATAAGGCATGTGAGCGAGCCAGTGGTCACCGTTGCCGTAGAGGCAAAGAACATGAAGGATTTGCCAAAGCTCATCGAGGTGCTGCGGCAGATTGCCAAGGAGGACCCCACCCTGATTGTGACTATCAACGAGGAGACTGGAGAGCACCTGCTTGCGGGAATGGGTGAGCTTCACCTCGAGGTGATAGGACACAAGATTGAGCGTGATAAGGGTGTGCCCATCACCACCTCTCCACCCATCGTGGTGTACCGTGAGACTGTGACCACCAAGAGCGGCATCATAGAGGGCAAGTCTCCCAACAAGCACAACCGCTTCTACATCGAGGTTGAGCCCCTCGAGTCCGGCGTGCTCGAGCTCATCAGAGAGGGCGAGATTGATATGAAGATGCCAGAGGTGGAGCGCAGGCAGAAGTTCATCGATGCGGGGATGGACAAGGAGGAGGCAAAGGGCATCACCCACATCTATGACTCCAACGTGTTCGTGGATATGACCAAGGGTGTGCAGCACCTCAGAGAGACGCTCGAGCTTGTGCATCAGGGCTTCGAGGAGGTGATGAGAGGGGGTCCAATGTCCAGAGAGCCTGTGAGGGGCGTGAAGGCGAAGCTCATCGATGTGAAGCTGCACGAGGATGCAGTGCACCGCGGTCCTGCGCAGGTGATACCCGCAGTGAGGAACGCACTGCATGCTGGCATCCTTAAAGCCAACCCCACGCTGCTCGAGCCCATCCAGAAGGTGTTCATCCACGTGCCACAGGATCAGATGAGTGGTGCTGTGAGGGTGATACAGGGAAGAAGGGGCGTAATCCTCTCGATGTCTCAGGAGGGAGACATGAGCATCATCGAGGCAAAGGCTCCGGTCGCAGAGCTGTTCGGCTTTGCTGGCGACCTCAGAAGCGCCACAGAGGGAAGGGCGATGTGGAGCACAGAGTTTGCGGGCTTCGAGCCAGTTCCACCAAACCTCTTGCCACAGGTGGTGCGCCAGATCAGACAGAGAAAGGGGCTCAAGCTCGAGGTACCCTCCCCGAGCGATTTTGTGGAGGGGTGAGCCTTGTGGAGGGGTGAGCCCCACCCCCCAAGCCAATAGCCTTATCACCTCTTCGATATAGAGGTATAGCGACGATGTCGGGCAGTGAGGAGTACAGCTCAGAGCACATCACGGTGCTCGAAGGGCTCGAGGCAGTGCGAAAGCGTCCCAGCATGTACATTGGGGGCACGGATAGCCATGGGCTTCACCATCTGGTGTACGAGATTGTGGACAACAGCGTTGACGAGGCGCTGGCTGGCCACTGCCACAACATCGAGGTTGTGCTGTATCCCGATGGCTCTGTGAGGGTGGTGGACGATGGCAGGGGCATCCCCGTGGATGTGCACCCAAGGTATGGGAAATCCGCCCTCGAGCTCGTGATGACAACCCTCCATGCAGGTGGCAAGTTCTCCCACGAGCTCTACAAGGTGTCTGGTGGGCTGCATGGTGTTGGGGCATCGGTGGTGAATGCCCTTTCCGAGTGGCTCGAGGCAAAGGTAAGACGCAACGGAAAGCTCTACTACCAGCGATATGAGAGGGGCAGGCCCACCACGTCCGTGGAGGTGGTGGGGGAGGCAGAGGGAACTGGCACAGATATATGGTTCAAGCCAGACCCGCTGATATTCGGGAGCTGTGGCCTTAAGTATTCCATCCTCGCGGATAGGCTGAGGGAGCTGGCATTCCTCAACAGAGGTGTGAGATTCACAATCAGGGACGAGTCCACGGGAACGCAAGAAGAGTTTGAGTATGAGGGAGGCTTAGTCTCCTTTGTGGAGCATCTAAACCGCAACCGGACTGTGTTGCATAAGCCTCCCATGTACTTTGTGCGGGAGAGGGATTCCATCATTGTGGAGATTGCCATGCAGTATACCGATGGCTTCCTCGAGAGTGTGCATGCATTTGCCAACAACATCAACACCATCGAGGGCGGAACGCACCTTACGGGCTTTAGAGCTGCGCTCACGAGAACTGCCAACGAGTATCTGAGAAAGCGGGGAGAGAAGGTGGAGCTCACGGGCGAGGACGTGAGGGAGGGTCTTACTGCCGTGATCAGTGTGAAGCTGCCCAACCCACAGTTTGAGGGGCAGACCAAGACCAAGCTCGCCAACAGCGAGGTAAAGGGCGTTGTGGAGTCGCTGGTTAGCGAGGAGCTTGGATACTTCTTGGATGAAAACCCCACTGTGGCGGAGACCATACTGAACAAGGCATTGCAGGCAGCCCGTGCAAGGGAGGCAGCTCGCAAGGCGAGGGAGCTAATACGAAGAAAGAGCGCTCTGAACGGAAGCTCGCTTCCGGGCAAGCTCGCAGACTGCACCGAGAGCGACCCCGAGAGGTGCGAGATATATATCGTGGAGGGCGATTCTGCGGGTGGCAGCGCCAAGCAGGGCAGGGACAGGCGCTTTCAGGCCATCCTCCCCCTCAGGGGAAAGATACTGAATGTGGAAAAGTCGAGGCTGGATAAGGTGCTCTCCAACACGGAGGTCAGTGCCCTGCTCACCGCTCTTGGATGTGGTGTGGGGGACGAGCTGGACATCGGCAAGCTCAGATATGGCAAGATTATAATAATGACCGATGCCGATGTGGATGGTGCCCACATACGCACTCTGCTGCTCACCCTGTTCTACAGGTACATGCGCCCCTTGATAGAGAGAGGGCATGTGTACATTGCCCAGCCGCCCCTCTACAGGGTGTTCAAGGGCAAGAGGGAGCTGTATGTGTACTCGGAGAGCGAGCTCCAGCGCGCAATCGAGGAGCTTGGTGGGGATGGTGTTGGGGTGCAGCGCTACAAGGGGCTTGGCGAGATGAACCCCTCTCAGCTCTGGGAGACCACGATGAATCCCGAAAGGAGAACGATACTGAAGGTCACGCTCGAGGATGCGATATACGCCGATGAGATATTCTCCGTACTGATGGGAGAGAGGGTGGAGCCCAGAAGAGAGTTCATACGGGCCCATGCGAAAGAAGTGGTGAACCTCGACACATGATTAGCCCATCTGCGACCTCTCGACGATACACCTCAGAAAGGCGGGGGAGGGAAGCTCGTGGATGGTCGTTGCAATCACAACACCCCTTCCATGCTCGAGGGACGCTGTCACAATCTTCTCGAACTCATCACGACACAGAACCCTCCATCCGCTTTTCTTTTCGGGCAACAGGTACCCATCACACTCTGCATGGACCTCATCCACGATTTGGCACGCTCCATCTTCGAACCTGAGGTTTCTTGCCCCATACTTGCTCACGTATTCTATGGGCTCTGGAAGAAACTCCAGTCTCGTGCTTCTAAGGGCTCCAAACACCACGAGCACCCCTCCCCTTTCCACAAAGCTCGTGAACACTCCCTTCAGACGAGAAAGCTGCCCCCCAATCTTGGTGTACTTGGGCTCGGCAAACCCGGTTGGGATGATGAGCACCTTTGCTCGTGGGGCAAACGGGCTTGCGAGCACGAGGGGCTCTATCCTTGCAGAAGAGGGCACGTGCTCTGCGATATAGCGCTCCATGAGCAGCTTTGAGTCCCATAGCAGTGCTATGTCCATCACCATCTCTCCTCGTGCACGTTCTCGTGGGTAAATCTTGGGGGCTTTCTTGGCCTTTCTGCGCTCACACCCACCGTGACTATGGCTGCGGGCACCACACCCTCTGGTACCCCAAGGATGCGGGCAACCTCCGCCTCATCAAATGCCCCAATCCAGCACGTCCCAAGCCCCATGGCATGGGCGGCGAGCAGGATGTTTTGCACAGAGGCTGCTGCGTCCTGATGGGCATACAGCATCCCTCGTTCTCCATATCTGGAGGTGGAGCGGGGAATGTTGGCACACACCACGATGAGCACGTCCGCGTCTCGCACCTGTGGCTGTCTTAGCGATGCCATGGCGAGCCTGTCCTTCGTGGTCGCGTCCCTCACCACTATGAAGTCCCGTGCCTGCAGGTTTCCAGCAGATGGGGCATCCTGCCCTGCGCTGATGAGCACATCGATTTTTGCATCGGGCACGTGCTCTCCCGTGTATCTCCTTATTGAGCGTCTCTCGGCTATTGCTTCCAACACATCCATGACATCCATGATGGACCCCATACCATGTGCGCCCTTCACCTATAAGTGATGCTCGCTGGCAAAACTCTCAAGTAGAAAGGAGATGATGGATGTTGCGATGCCCACGATACTGCTTACCAATGACGATGGTGTGTACTCGGCTGGCATACGGGCTGCCCTCAGGGCTTTAGAGCAGGTGGGGGATGTGGTGGTGGTGGCGCCCGCCATCCAGCGCAGTGGTTTTGGCCGCTCCATCTCAATCTTTGAGCCCCTCAGGATGAGCGAGGTCGTCATAGGAGAGGGCACGAGCGCATATGCCGTGGGTGGAACGCCCGCGGACTGCGTGATTCTCGGCATATTCAGTATACTCAAGAGGCTTCCAGACCTCGTGGTTTCTGGAATCAACGTGGGCGAGAACATAAGCACTGACTCTGCCATGACCTCTGGTACGATAGGGGCGGCATTCGAGGCTGCAGGATATGGTGTACCCTCCATAGCCATCTCCACACAGGTGGTGGAGGAGAGCCACAAGTTCGGGGATGGGAGAGGGTATGAGGGGGATTTTGAGGTATGTGCCTCATTGCTCAGGCGCATCTCAGCGCGCACAATCGAGAAGGGCTTTCCAGAGGGTGTGGACGTGCTCAACATCAACGTGCCCCATGGTGCAGACGAGCACACAGGGGTTGAAATCACGAGGCTGGCAAGAAAGCTGTTTAAGACCGATGTGGAGGAGAGAAACGACCCCAGGGGGAGGCCCTACTACTGGATATCTGGAGGGCTCATCGTCAATGGCGAGGAGGGGACGGACAGCTGGGCACTCTACGTGAGGCGGAGCATCTCCATAACACCCCTCTCGCTCGACATGAGCGTGAGTGTGGATAAGGATGAGCTGCTGAGCCTCTTGAAGTAGGCTCTACTTTATGCCCTCCTCGAGCAGCAGGGCAATGTCCTTCATGGGCACCTCCACTCCGCTCTTTTGGCTCACCCCCTCGAGGTGGTACAGGCAGAAGGGACAGTACGTGACCATCACCCCTGACGTCTCACTCGCCTTTTGGAGATGGAGCATGCCTATGGCATCTGCAATCTCTGGATAGTTGGGCTTCACACCAGCTGGCGCCCCACAGCACACAGTGTGCTTGTCGAACATCTCTTTCATCTCAATGCCCATGCTGGCGAGAATCTCCCTCGGCACATCGTACATGTGCCGCAGGGGGCACGCATCCTTTAGCGTGGCCGTGCCATCGATCTGCTTTGGTTTGAGCTTGCCCTCCTCGATGAGCTGCTTGAACACCTCTATCGATGCCACTACCTCGAACTTGGTGTCGCGGTATAGCTTGGGATACTGGAACTTGAGCACACCATAGCATGCTGGACAGGACACGATGAGCTGCTTTATGCCCAGCGACTCGATGTAGTTCACATAGTTCTTGGCATACTCCCTTGCCTCGTCGAGGTGTCCGTTGTCTATCATGAAGAGCCCGCAGCACTGCTCCTCCTCCAGTATCCTCGGCTCGATGCCACACGAGTTTAGCACCCGAATGGTCGCCTGCGCAATCTCTGGATGCTTGAACGCCACCCAGCACCCAGCCATGTAGCCTACGTCGGCGTCTTTTGAGAGCTTCAGGTCATCTGTTATCCAGTCCAGCCTCTTGGAGTTGTCGAACCCACCCGGGTTTTTCTTTTCGAGGATGTTGGACACGATGTGCTTCGTTCTCTCTGGCTCTCTTCCCTGCTCTGCGAGCAGCTCTCTCTCGTGCTGGATTATGTCGGATATGGGTATGTGCTCAGGACACACATCATCGCACACCCCACACCTCGTGCAGAGGTAGATGGTATCGAACTCGTCCTTTTCGAGCGCTTCTCCCGCAGCTATCTTGGAGAGCAGCTTTATCTTGCTGTCTGGCGTGTAGGTGGAGTTGTCCGATACCATGGATATGGGACACACCTCTCCACACTTCCCACAGTCTATGCACGAATCAACGGCAGCCTGACAGGGATCCATTTTTCCCACCTTGGGTTAGTTTGATATAGCACGATAAATATGTTATGTTAGGCTTGCCTAAGGTGGTTGTGGTGTATGGCTCGGAGCTCGAGGATATCAGGAAGGAGCTTGAGTGGGAGGAAAAGGCACGCAGGCTGCTTGGCGTGAGAAGGGACGCCACCCACCACGAAATCAAGAGGGCATACTGGCTGCGTGCGATGGAGTGCCACCCAGATAGGGTGGAGGGGGGAGACCCCGAGCGGTTTATGATGCTCTCCGAGGCATATGAGTATCTGACAACAAGGCGCAACAACGACCGCTACAGCTTTCACACGCGTGAGGTGAAGGAGAGGGAGGACTACGTTAGCTGGTGGAGAAAGCAGTTCTTTGAGTGATGCGAGGCGCTATGTGGGGTTTTACGACACCCCCCTTGGGAGAAGCATACTTTTGAGAGAGCGTGAGCTCATTCAGAGAGAGCTTGTGGGCTGTGGGTGCGTGCTCGATGTGGGCTGTGGGCCCGGGGTGTTCGAGGGCATCTTGGATATGAGGATGGTGGGGCTGGACATGGACAGAAACATGCTGCACTTGGCCCCCCATCACGCCACGTGCACGTTTGTGCAGGGGATGGCAGAGCACCTGCCGTTCGGGGAGCAGAGCTTCGATGGGGTGGTGTGTATAACGTCGCTGGAGTTCATGGAGGATGTGGATGCTGCGCTCGGGGAGGCTCACAGGGTGCTCTCATCAGGGGGAAGGCTGCTCGCGCTCGTGCTGAACCCCCTCTCCGAGTACGTTGAGAGGAGGAGAAGGGAGGGAGGATACTTTGCGAGGATAAGGCACACGCCAGAGGAAATCGTGAGGAGGGCTCGTGCGCACTTTGCCCTCGGATGGGAATACTGGTTGGGAATATCTGAGGAGGCGGTGTACGATTCTCAGAGCCCACGGGAGGCTGCCCTGTGTGTGATAAAGGGGGTAAAACTATCTTAGGCACCCTCTGCCACATAGAACCTCTTTCCCTCCAGCATCCTCATGCTCACCCTGCCATCTGAGAGCAGCACCGAGAGGTGCTTTAGCAGCTCCTTATCGTTGAGCCCAGTGGCTGCCATGAGGTCATCGAGGGTGCAGGGCCTTATCCTCAGCATGCCAAGGATGAGCTCGAGCCTGCCCTGTGCGTGCACCACCTCCGCCTCAGGCTCTGCCTCGGGCACGATTTTCGTGGGCACAGAGCATTCGCTCTCAATTTTTATGGCAATCTCCCTGAGTCGTGAGGGCTCAAGAGCCCTGACGTACCTCTCTGCCGGTGGTCTCGTCGGGGTGTTGAGGTGCACCTCGGCTGGTTGTATTGTGGCTATGCATGATATGAGGTGCTCAAGGGAGGTGGGGGTGGTGTTGCTCACACCTCCCTCGATGAGCATGACCTCCAGCCACACCCTCTGCTCTGCCGAAAGCCGTCTCAGGGCGGTGAGGACATTCTCCAGCCTTATGCCCCTCGCGGGCCTGTTCACCCTTTTCAGTGTCCCCTCATCCCCTCCATCGAGAGAGGGCAGTACCACGTCGAACTTGCACGCCGCCTCGAACACCGATGGACGGGTGAGCAGCGATGAGTTGGTGATGAGGGCACAGGGCACATCGGTGAGCTCCCTTATGCCCTCGATGAGTGCTCCAAGCTCTGGGTTGAGCGTGGGCTCCCCGCTTCCCGCAGCCGTGATGTAGTCCACCCTTGGGCACTGTGAAAGCACCCCTTCGAGTTCGCAGAGCACCTTGGAGGCGCTCGGAAATGCTATGCCCTCTGGGCCGGACACCACGTGCTTTTTGCTTCCGAGCTGGCAGTACACGCAGTTGAACGTGCACGTGAGTCTTGGTATGATATCGAGTCCCAGCGAAGCACCCAGCCTCTTGGAGGGCACTGGACCGTACACGTACATCTAACTCACCAGCCCAAAACCCTCACTCCTTGGGATAGCTAATCCTGATGGAGTCTGCAAGTGCCTCTTTGTCCAGCTTTCCAGCCTCCATCATGCATGCGAGGGTCATGGCGAGGGGGGCAAAGCATATGGGGGTAAACTTGAGCTCGTCTGCTATCTCATACACCCTCGTGGCGTCGTGCTCTGCAATCTCTTCGGGTCCAATCTCGGGCAGCTTCTCTCTCACCCCTCTGAGATGGGGACAGTTGGTGGCAAAGCTAATCTTTATCTTGCCCTCTGGTGTTTTCTTAGCCCTCACGAGTATCACATAATCACACAGGGGCGTGTTCACCCTCACCTTGGATACATCTTTCTTACCATCCCCATCCTTCTGGGGAACCTCTATCGTGATGGTGGATTTGTGGGCAAGAGACTTGGCTATCATGTCTGCCTCGAGCCACCAGGCGTTGATGATTGCAGTGGGCACTGGGCAGGTGGCTGGCACGTTGTTGTCCACGGCACACTCATATACATCACTCATAACATGGTAGAGGTCTTCCATCTCCGTCTCCATGTAGTTCAAGTCCTCTGCGAAGCTTTGAAGGTGAGGGCACTCTGTCTTGAGCTCTGCCCTGAAGATACCTTCATCATCTCTCCAGCCCTTTATAAGGGCAGTGTGCCCACAGATGGGGTCTTCCACCTTTACCCTCGATACCATCATTTCACCTGTATGAATGGTTGCATCTATCAGTATATAATATTAAGCTAATGCACCTCCTCATCACGGGGCATGAACACCACCGTCTGGGGCTCCATACCCTCTATGAGCCCCTGTGCCACCATTCCCGCCGCAATCCAGCATGCGGTCATGAGGGCTGGAGGCACAAAGCTAAAGGGAGAGAGCCCCACGTCCTCGGCGGCCTCCAGCATCCCCTCGGGGTTTGCCCTGCACAGCGAGGACACCGAAAGCTCGGAAACCTCCTCCCCAAAGGCCACGACATCCTCGCAATTGCTCTTTATTCTCGTTATTACCACATCATCCTTCTGCTTTGCTCTGATAAGAGTGGTACACTCCCCCAGTGTCTCGTGCACCCTCACCTTGGATGACCCTGTGGCAGGCCGAGTGCCCTGCTTTCTCTCTGGTGCGAGATGGATGGTGGTGGGTGGAGCACTCTCGGCTCTCTTTTTTTCGATTAGACCAGTGGCTATCATGCATGCGGCGATGATGGCAGGCGGGATGAGGCAGTTGGAGTGCACCCTCGCCTCGGCCACCGCATCATACATCCCGCCGGCGTTCACATATCGAAGGTCTGCTGTGGTGAACTCGGGCAACAGCTCAACCATTCTCTCTATCAGCCTGCACCCACTCTTCACGCCCACCCTTATGCTGCCTTGGGGGGTGAGCTGTGCACTTATGAGCGCGTTGTGCCCGCAGAGCGGATTGTTCACGAGCACCCTTGCCACAAGCCTTTCAGAGGGCGAGATTCTCGGAATATATGCCCTTTCGAGTTCTGGGTTCCTCACCCTGATTCTTCTCATCTGGATACCCTCTGGGGAAACAATTTTGATTAGTTATCAAATTACTAAACAAAACTCGTCTTTGCCGGTACTTAAGGATTTCTGAGCTCTTGAGTGTGCTGACTGACTCCGGCGCCCCCACGGGGGTGGCCATCGTGGAGGAGGGAGACCCCTCACCTGCTAAAGTCGAAGTTCTCTCTTACGATTTTGAGGGCGCAGTACTCGCCGCACATCGTGCACACTTCGGGGTCCTCGGGATATCTCGAGGCTCTTATCCCCCTTGCGGTGGTCGAGTCAATGGCATATTTCATCTGGCTTGCCCAGTCGAGGTCTCTTCTGGCCCTTCCCATGGCGAGGTCCATGTCCATCTTGCCCAGCTTCACCATGTCGCCGGCATGGGCCGCTATGCGCGCACATATCACGCCGAGGCGAGTGTCCTCCACGTTGGGCAGGGCAAGATGCTCTGCCGGCGTCACGTAACATATGAAGTCAGCGCCCGCAGCGCTGGACATGGCCGCCCCAATCGAGGCCACGACGTGGTCGTATCCAGGCGCGATGTCGGTCACCACGGGCCCAAGCATGTAGAAGGGCTTGTGGCCGCTCATCTCCTTCATCACCCTGACGTTCGCCTCGATGTGGTTGATGGGAATATGCCCGGGCCCCTCGATGATGGTCTGCACACCGAACTCATGTGCCCTGTCCGCAAGCTCACAGTTTATTATGAGCTCCTGCATCTGGGCACGGTCCAGCGAGTCGTGCACTGCTCCTGCTCTCATGCCGTTTCCGCAGGAGAGGGTGACCTCGTGCTCCTTCAGTATCTCGAGAAGGTAGTCGAACTCGCTGTACAGTGGGTTCTCCTTCTCGTTATGCAGCATCCATGCCGACATGAATGCCCCTCCCCTCGAGCACAGGCCTCCATAGCGTCCGTGCCTCTTGAGCCTCTCCAGCGTCATCCAGTTCACACCCGTGTGGATGGCCATGAAGTTGGTGCCCATCTTGGCCTGCTCCTCGATGATCCTGAAGAGGTCGTCCTCCTCCATGAGCACTGCAGCTCCCTTCTTTCGGATGGCCTCGATGAACGCCTCGTACAGCGGGACGCTTCCCACCGACAGCGTGGTCGCCTCAATCACCCTTCTTCTGATCTCTCTCAAGTCGCCTCCAGTGGAAAGCTCCATGAGGGTGTCAGCACCACTCTGCTGGGCCACTTTGGCCTTCTCCACCTCCATGTCCACATCCACGATGTCAGAGGATGTTCCCACAGAGGCATTTACCTTCGTTCGGATCCCCTCACCTATTCCACAAATCTCGACCTCTCTGTAGGGTGAGATGGGCATCACGATCCTTCCGCTGGCCACCCCGCGTCTTATGAACTCTGGGTCAACACCCTCTTTCTCGGCAACTATTCGCATCTCTTCCGTGATGATTCCTCTCTTTGCCTCCTCTATTAGCCCCATGTGAACTATCTCCGGGGTTGACACTGTGTTCCCCACTCTTAAAAAAGGTGCTGTTTGAGCATGCCCAATCGTTGGGCCTGTGGCCATCTTCTGTCGATTATGTGAGTTTTCAGACTGAAAGGTGTGTTGGAAGGGAGAAGTGGGGCCGCGGAGATTTGAACTCCGGTCTCAGGACCCCCAGTCCTGAAGGATGGTCCAAGCTACCCTACGGCCCCGCTGTGTGTGCACCGTTGCACAGGGCAGTATAAATCTCTTCCGCTGCTGCCCTCATTCTTTACGCCACTCTTTTGCCACCCACTTGAGGCAGGGTTGATCTGAGGTTATTCAAAAAGTGCTGGGACATAACTCTAAAACGACAGAGATTTATACTCATGTTAGCACCAAGAATTTGAGTAAGATTAGAAGCCCACTGGACATGCTTGGGGTGAGAGGCATCCAGAATGAGTATATATGCAATACAGGTATAATCCCAAATTGGGATGATATACGCAATGCGTATATGAACGAGTTGTCCGAAATCGTGGACGAAAGGGACTCAATATTCTGAAGGAAGGATACCATGACCACATGTGATGAAATATATCAAATTTTGAAAAATCCTGAGAAAGAAACAATGAAAATCGAATTCAAAGAATCAGAGAAACTACGAAGTGGAGAAGGTCAGAGGGATATAGGCTATGAAATTGTGGCATTAGCAAATCGTTATGGAGGTAAATTATTAATAGGAGTCAAAAAAGATGCAACTCTTGAAGGTAGAGGGATATTTGATGATAAAGGTATAGACCATTATAAGAACATTATTGATAATATTTGTCACAATACGATTAGCCCAATAGTTGAATACGATATAGAATTCTTACAATGCCCTGATGGAGATATTATGGTTGTAAATATCCCAAAAAGGAAAGGCATTCCTCATGCATATATTGTTTCAAGAGAAGGGCCAGAAATTAAGAATAGGATCTATTATATTCGAACAAGTCATGGAAAAAGGTTAGTTAGTGACAGACAACTGGAATGGCTATTTAGTCATCAAGAAGACCCTGATTTTACATTTCCATTCAGAATTGTTATCAACTATTACAAGGACTCACTTGGAATTCCAGGTCCTATATATCAACCAAGTTGTATTTTTAACTACATAAGTTTTGTGAACAGTATACCTAAAAATGATATTAAGACCTTAACAAAGAATTGGGACACTGTTCAATCATTTTTTATAGAGATTACACCTTACGCTCTCCTCCATTCATTTTCATGGCTTTTTGCACACTCATGGCTAATAGAAATTCGTAGACATGAGGGAAAGATTTCTTCCGGTCCAATACCCAAGAGCGTAAGTTCTAGGAAGATTTCTGTTAAAGACCTACCAAAACCATCAAAAGACTCTATAATTGCATCCCTATCATGGGATTTTTCAAAAATATTTGAAAGTGCTGGATTTCTAGATTTTTGCATACCGTCAAATACAGAATTGCAAATTCAATATGAGAGTAAAGGGAAAAAATCGCAATTATCGTTGAAACATAACGATTTTAGTTTTGATATTGTCTTCCAGTTCTCCTCGATGTGTGCAGGTCTTCATTTTACACACCCTCAAAGGGCTGTATTAATGGATCGTAAACCGATTGAAGGTCAAGAGAAAATGCATAAATTATACCAATCTATCGAAATGGACTGTGTATTTAAAGCATCATTTAATTTTCCGGAAGAGAACGTCGAGTTGTTCAACGATTATTATCACTATGCGAATACAATAAAAGACCATTTGGAAAATGATTGGGACTACGATCGTTTCATAGAAAAATTGCCTCATCATAAACTCTACGTTATTGACAATAAATTGAACGATATTCTAAGAATATTGGAGGAAAAACTATGAAAGTTGAGAGGCCATGCCAGACTAAAATTACAGAACAAAATCTAAAAGCAAAAATGATGCCCTTTCGTCCACGACTCTCGCCAACTTCGTTGGCTCGGTGCTACCGTACTCGAACAACAAGCGGGCATCTGGCTTTAGCACTTCGTGCTTTCGCCCAAATCCTCTTGCGAGGACTTCAGATAGCCGCTGGACGTTATCTGCCATTGTCAAGGGGGTGTTATAAATGAAAAGCCTAAAATCCCTTTGTATTAGTTTATCAAGAGCCGAAACAGAAAAGGAAGTAATTGACTTATTGAAAGAATGGGGATATTGGGATGATTCTAGTGCATGGAGATACTATGGAGACAACGAAAATAACTTTGCTACAATAGGTAATCAACAAAGTGCACCAGATTCTGCTTTAGTTGAAAAAATTGTAAATTCTGTGGATGCTATGCTAATGAGGGAGTGCCTTCGAAGGGGAATTGATCCAGAAGGGGATGAAGCTCCTCCAACCACCGAAGATGCATTGGAGGAATTTTTTGGTATCAGGCATGGTATGCTAACAAATTTATTACCTAAAAAGAGACGAGAATTAGCTGAAAATATCATGATAGTGGCAACTGGTAAAAAGTCTAATCCAAATTATTCAATTATTGATAAAGGAGAGGGGCAAACTCCTAAGAAGATGTCTGAAACATTTTTATCCTTAACAAAATCAAACAAATTGCGTATACCTTTTGTTCAAGGTAAATTTAATATGGGTGGCACTGGTGCCTTACAATTTTGTGGAAAACATAATTTACAACTTATTATATCTCGAAGAGATCCACAAATAGTAAAGATAGAAGGTAACGATGGAACTTCTGACTATTGGGGGTTTACGGTCATTAGACGTGTAGATCCCGAGAAGGGAATGAAAAGTTCTACTTTTAAATATTTAGCTCCCCACGGGAATATACCTATGTTTAAAGCTAAGAGCCTTCCACTTTTACCAGGAGAGTATCCAAATCCATGGGGGCAACATTTAGAGTGGGGAACATTTATTAAATTATATGAATACCAATTGGTGGGTCTTAAAACAGCTGTTTACTTTGATTTATATTACCGGCTGGCAGTTTTGGTGCCTAATATAGCTCTACCTATTTTACTTGTTGAAAGGAGGAGAGGATACACTGCTCAAGCTTATGACATTGTTCTATCTGGTTTAAGCGTTAGGTTAGAAGAAGATAAGTACAGGAATATCGAAGATGGTTTTCCCAGTTCCGCCACTCTTAAAGTTAAAGGACAGGAAATGAAGCTTCAGATATTTGTCTTTAAACCTGGTAAGGAAACACATTATAAGACGAGAAAGGAAGGAATAATCTTTACTGTAAATGGTCAGGCACATGGATTCATACACGATTCGTTTTTTACTAGAAAATCTGTCGGTATGTCGTATCTTGCAGACTCCCTACTTATAATAGCCGATTGTACAAAATTTAGTGGTAGAACCAGAGAAGATCTTTTTATGAATAGTAGAGATAGATTGAGAGAGGGAGAATTAAAAAAAGAAATAGAAGAAAAAATAGCGGAATTAATTAAAAAACATCAGGGTTTAAGAGAGTTAAAAGAACGACGCAGACGAGAGGAAATAGAGGGAAAAATAGGCGATGCGAAACCCTTAGTGAAAGTAATAGAGAAGGTAATTAAAAACTCTCCTACTCTCTCGAAGTTATTTGTAGAGGGGGTTAAAATAACAAACCCATTTAACCTTGCTCCTGCAGGAGTTAAAGAAGAAATTTTCAAAGGTAAACAATTTAAACAATTTCCTACCTATTTTGAGTTAACAAAGGAGTTCACAATTCACAAACCAAAACACTGTCCGCAGAACCAGAGATTTAGAGTGCAATTTGAAACAGATGCCGAAAATAATTACTTCGCAAGGGCAAGGGATTTATACCCCGGAGAATTTAAATTATTCTTAGATAAAACCGAGGTAGAAGATAAAGATTATACATTGAATCTTTGGAACGGAATTGCAAATCTAACTGTATCGCTACCTGAGGATTGTAAAGTGGGTGATTTACTAGAATATGTAGCAGAAGTCAATGATATTTCTCGTGTAAATCCTTTTTTGATTGAATTTTATGTAATCGTTGATCCGCCAGTTCAAAAGAAGAGCGGAAAACCTGGAAAGAGGATTCAACCTCCAGGTGAGGAAGGAGAAAAGAGGAAGAAACCATCAGCATTTGATATACCCAATATAATACCAGTAAAAAAAGATGAGTGGGATAAATATGGCTTCGATGAAGAAAGCGCATTAAAAGTAATGGATTCAGGCGAAAATGGATACGATTTCTACATCAATATGGATAATATATATCTACTGACAGAAATAAAAGGACGGTTTAAAACAGATCCCAAGATATTAGAAGCACAATACAAATATGGCATGGTGCTCATTGGGATGTCTCTTCTTAAGGAATTAAAAGAAAAAGAAGAGGAATCTATTTATGAAAAAGTATACGAAATAACAAAGGCAATATCCCCAGTTTTGCTCCCAATGATTGCCACACTTGGTACATTAGAGGAGGAATAAAAAATGGCAATGGCAGATAACAGCGGACACACGGCTCCGCTTCGCTCCGCCCAAATTCGGTTTGCCGAACTTCTTTTACACCGAGAACCGTTAAGTGAAGTTCCTATCTCATTTAATTGATTTGCCTTGAGTGCATTGAACTCATCCTCACATTCTCACCATTCTTATGCAACACCACAAATTGCTCACCCCCTTTCTCTCGGTGTTCTGAAGAGCACATCCTCCACCCAGCTCACGATGTCTCCCGTTCCCCCCACACTCACACCCTCTATTCTCTTTAGCCTCTCGATGTTCTCGAGGTCTATCTGCCTTGGTGTGAGCACTGCCTCCATCCTTCTGATGGCTCCATGGGGGCATGCCTCAACGCACACCCCACACCCCGTACACAGCGAGGTGTCTATGCCCGTCCCATGCCCTCTTATAGCTCCCGTGGGACACACGGACCCAGCGTGGCAGCACTCACAGCCCACACACAACGCGCGGTCAATGAGGTATGGCGTTTGTGAAGCAACCGTCTCAGCATGGGCATCCACGGGCACGATGAGGGTGGGTACCCTCGACTTGGTGGCCATTGCGATGCAGTTGCTCACGAGCGAGTCTGCAATGCCGTACACCGCCTTTGCCACCGTGTTCGAGGTGGCGGGACTCACCACCAGCGCCCTGTACCTTCCTATCTGAAACCTTCCGCTCTTGGGATAGCTGCTCCTGTGCTCATCCACGAACACCTCCTCGAGGTAGCCACCTTTCGAGATGTTGCCGATTCTCTCGAGCACACCATAGAGCCTGCACACCTCCACCGCTGCAGCAGAAAGAAAGGTGGTAATCTTAAGGCCCGGATGGCGGGCTTTGAGGACACTCACCGCTTCGATGCTATCGGTTAGCAGGTGTCCAGCACCTGTAATTGCCCACGCAATGCACAGCTCGTCTCCCAAGCTCAAGCCCCTCACATCCCTTCGTGGTGCATGCTAATCAACATTGTGATGTTTTGGTGAGCATCTTGCTCTTGTGGTACTCGCCTTGGTGTCTTCCAGTCCGCCCGTGAGGTGAAGCTCACAGTGCCAATGCATCCGATGGATACTTTGGGATGCGGTCAACTCGAACGATGCAAACCTCATCAAGGATGGAGTGTATGGCGAGAGCACACGGTAAGGTGTGCCATCAGAAAATGGTTCAAATTTGACAACAAACGGTGGAATATGTGGGTTGTGAACTCTTAAATGGATAATCATGGCAAATCTTTTAAATATTAGTTGGCAGATGCGCTCACATGGTCTCCACGTTCACACTCTCCATAACGGTGCTCGTGTACCTCATGGCAGTGTTTTATCTGAGCTGGTATGGGTATAAGCGCACCCGTGAGGTCGAGGACTTCATGGTGGCGGGAAGGAAGGCTCATCCCTTTGTGGTGGCGATCTCCTATGGCTCCACGTTCATCTCGACTTCCGCAATCGTGGGCTTTGGAGGTGTGGCTGGGCTGTTCGGAATGGGACTGCTCTGGCTCACCTTTCTCAACATCTTCGTTGGTATCTTCATCGCATTCGTGTTGTTTGGCACCCGTACGCGAAAGATGGGTAAGAACCTCGGCGCTGTCACGTTTCCAGAGCTCATGGGAAAGCGGTTCAACTCCCGCTTCATACAGGGCTTCTCTGGTATACTGATTTTCCTGTTCATGCCCCTGTATGCGGGCATCATCCTCATCGGTGCCGCACGCTTCATAGAGGTCTCCCTTAACTTGGACTATAACGTGGCGCTGCTGATATTCACCATCATAATAGCCGCCTACGTGATCACGGGCGGCATCATCGCCGTGATGTACACCGAGGCCCTGCAGGGCACCATAATGTTCGTGGGCATGGCGCTGCTGCTGGTGCTCACGTACATCAAGCTGGGGGGTGTCACGGCTGCCCATCAGGCGCTCACCGATCTTGCTCCACTCGCCCCAGCATCGCTGACGGCAGGGGGTTTTACTGGATGGACATCTTTCCCCACGTTTGGCTCTCCCATCTGGTGGACGCTGGTGTCCACCATCATCTTGGGAGTGGGCATAGGCGTGCTCGCCCAGCCCCAGCTCGCCGTTAGGTTCATGACTGCCTCATCTAAAAAGAGCCTGTACAAGGCAGTGGCCATAGGCGGGGTGTTCATCTTCATGATGACCGGAGTGGCGTTCATCGTCGGGGCGCTGTCCAACCTGTACTTCTACCGCACGCAGGGCGTGATTGCCGTGGTGGCAGCGGGAGGCAACATCGACAAGATCATCCCCATGTACATCAGCTCGGCCATGCCCGAGTTCTTTGTGGTGCTGTTCATGCTCACACTGCTCGCAGCCGCCATGTCCACCCTCTCATCTCAGTTCCACGTGATGGGCACCTCAATAGGCCACGACTTCTATCGGGAGTTCATCAGGAAGGGAAAGATAGGGCTGACAATCCCAATCACGAGAGTGGGCATCATGGTGACCATCTTCATCTCGGTGGTGCTCGCCTACGTCCTTCCGATAAGCATCATAGCCAGAGCCACCGCCATCTTCTTTGGGCTGTGTGCCGCTGCGTTCCTGCCCATGTACATCGGAGCGCTGTTCTGGAAGAGGATGACGAGGGCTGGGGCAATAGCGAGCCTGCTGGTGGGCACCGTCTCCTCCCTGTTCTGGCTCACCTTTGTGCATGCCAAGGAGGCCACTGCACTCGGAATATGCAAGGCGTTGTTTGGCATGGATACGCTGCTCACGGGCACGTGGACTGTTGTGGACCCAATTCTGGTGGCACTTCCAATATCGCTCGTGGTCGCCTTTGGCGTCTCGTTGCTCACAACGCCAATGGACGAGACGCATCTCGATGAGTGTTTCAGGGGAATAGAGGAGTGATATGATGCTGGGAATACCGGACTTCTGGGTGCTTCTGGGGTTTGTGCTGTGCATCATCAGCACGGTGCTGTGTGTGGTGTACGGGGCGATGTACTGGAGCGCTCCCGAGGACGATGAGGAGTGAAGGGGCAGTTGTAGATGGGTGAGCTAAACATCCTCATAGCGGGTGTTGGTGGGCAGGGGGCCATCCTGATGTCCAACGTGATTGGCAGAGCCGCCATACTGAGCGGACGCCACGTGCTCTCCTCGGAGACTCATGGCATGGCTCAGCGAGGTGGAAGCGTGGTCACCCACGTGAGAATTGATGCCAGGAGCCCCCTGATACCCAAGGGTGCATGCGACGTGCTGGCTGGGCTCGAGCCCTTGGAGGCTCTGAGGGCTGCGTCCTATGTGGGAAAGCACACTCACGTGGTGCTCAACACCCACCCCCTCTTTCCCACCTCCGTGCTCAGAGGGGATGGGGTGTATCCAGACATGGACGATGTAGTGAGTCATTTTGAGAAGTTCTGTGCCCACACCTTTGCGTTTGATGCCACACGCGTGGCGGCCTCATTGGGGAGCACGAGGGCGACCAACAGCGTGATGCTCGGCGCCATGAGCCATATCCTGACACTGGAGGAGGACGCCCTCGTGCACGCCCTTGTTGAGAGTGTCCCACCCCGCACCGCAGAGCTCAACAGAAAGGCTTTTGAGCATGGCAAGAGGGCATTGCTCAGCTCGAGGTGAGACGGTGGCGTTCTGGAACGAGAAGATAGAGACCATGGATAGGCGGGAGCTGGAGAGCCTGCAGTCAGAACGGCTTAGGCATACGGTGCAAAGGGTGTACGAGCGCGTCCCCTTCTACAGGCGCAGGCTCGATGAGGCCAACGTGCGCCCAGAGGACATCCATGGAATAGAGGACATCACCCGCCTCCCCTTCACCACCAAGCAGGACCTGAGGGACACCTATCCGTTTGGACTGTTTGCGGTCCCCCTCAGGGAGGTCATAAGGGTGCATGCTTCGTCTGGAACGAGCGGTAAGCCCACTGTCGTTGGGTACACGAGGGGAGACATCGAGCACTGGGCAGAGCTGATGGCTCGCAACTTCGCAATGGTGGGCGTGAGCAGCGAGGATGTATTCCAGAACGCCGCGAACTATGGGCTGTTCACAGGAGGGCTGGGCATCCACTATGGGATAGAGCGGATAGGGGCGACCGCAGTCCCCAGCGGCACTGGGAACACCATCCGCCAGCTCGAGCTCATGCGGGACTTTGGTGTCACAGTGCTCCACTGCACCCCCTCCTATGCCCTCTATCTCTCAGAGGTCGCCTCGGAGATGGGCATCATAGACGAGCTAAGGCTTCGCATAGGGTGCTTTGGAGCAGAACCATGGTCGTCATCCACCAGAAGAGAGCTCGAGGATGCACTGCACTGCAAAGCATACGACTCTTATGGACTCTCTGAGATGTATGGGCCAGGGGTGGCATTCGAGTGCACAGAGCAGGATGGTCTGCACATCTGGGAGGACTACTTTTTTGTGGAGGTGATAGACCCGAAGACTGGGGAGCAGGTGGCAGAGGGTGAGAAGGGCGAGCTCGTGCTCACCTCGCTGAGAAAGGAGGCGATGCCCCTCATTCGCTACCGCACTGGCGACATCACCCGTCTTCTCGAGGATGAGTGTGCGTGTGGGCGCACAATGCGGCGCATCTCCAGGGTGCTGGGAAGGGCCGACGATATGCTCATCGTGCGGGGCATAAACGTGTTTCCAAGCCAGATCGAGGAGGTGCTCATGAACATCAAGGAGATTGGGGACCAGTACCAGGTGATAGTGGACAGAAAGAGGCACCAGCTCGATGAGATAGTGGTGAGGGTGGAGCTCAATGAGCACAGCTTCACGGGCGAAATCACAGACCTGCAGCGGTTAAGGGAGTATGTTGAGCACAGGCTGAGGGACATGCTAAACTTGCGAACCCGTGTGGAGCTCGTGGAAAAGGGCACGATAGAGCGCACCGCTGGAAAGGCCAAGAGGATACTCGACCTGAGAAAGCTGGATGGTGATTGGCAATGATGGACTACTGGGACCCCCTTGTCGAGAGAATGCCAGAAGATGAGCTGAGGGAGCACCAGTCAAAGCGGCTTAGGCATCTCGTGGACTATGTGTATCACCACTCTACCTTCTACAGGCGCAGGCTCGATGAGGCCAACGTGCGCCCAGAGGACATCCATGGAATAGAGGACATCACCCGCCTCCCCTTCACCACCAAGCAGGACCTGAGGGACACCTATCCCATGGGGATGTTCTGCGTTGACCAGTCGCAGGTGGTTCGCTTTCACGCCTCCTCGGGCACCACGGGAAAGCCCACTGTCGTGGGGTACACCCACAGCGACCTCAAGTACTGGAGCCTCTCCCTCGCCAGAGCCCTGACATCCATAGGATGTGGAAGGCGGGACGTGATTCAGGTTGGCTATGGTTATGGGCTGTTCACGGGCGGGCTTGGGCTTCACTATGGGGCAGAGATGATAGGGGCGTCGGTGATTCCCACGAGTGCTGGCAACACCGAGCGTCAGATAGAGCTCATGCAGGACCTCAAGACCACTGCCATCGCATGCACTCCGTCCTACTTCCTCCACATAATGGAGGTGGCGGAGGGCATGGGTGTGGACATCGAAAGGGACACCCAGCTCAAAAAGGGAATATTCGGAGCCGAGCCATGGTCTGACGAGACCAGAAAAAGGATAGAAAGAGAGAGTGGAATTGATGCCTACGACATCTACGGCACCTCGGAGCTCTCTGGACCGCTGTTTACAGAGTGCATCCACAAATGTGGCATCCACATATGGGGAGACATGTTCTATCCAGAGGTCATAGACCCCAAGACCCAAGAGCCCGTTGGCGATGGGGAGAAGGGCGAGCTGGTAATCACCACACTGACCAAGGAGGCGTTGCCTCTCATCAGATACCGCATAGGCGACATCACCATTCTGGAGAGCGAGAGATGCGAGTGTGGACGCACGCACCCCAGAATCATGCGCATTCTTGGGAGATCCGATGACATGCTGGTGGTCAGGGGTGTGAACATATTTCCGAGCCAGGTCGAGGACGTGCTCATGCGCATTCCAGAGGTTGGGGAGCACTTCCAGATCATCGTGGACCGTGATGGAGCGCTGGATGTGATGACCGTGCAGGTGGAGGTCACGCCGCAGATGTTCAGCGACCGCGTGGGCGACCTCATGCGGCTCAAGAACCACATCGCCGCCCGCCTAAGGAGCGTGCTCAACGTGAGCACCAATGTGGAGCTGGTGGAGCACGGCACGCTTCCAAGGTCAATGGGCAAGGCGAAGAAGGTGATAGACAGGCGCAAGAACATTTAGGGGATGGAAGGTATGATAAGAAGCGAGATAGTAACCCAGATATCGCTCTTTGCAGAAAATAAGCCGGGAAGGATGTACAAGGTGTTTGAAACGCTGATGCAGGCTGATGTGGAGGTGCTGGCGTTCACCATTGCCGAGGCTGGCACATTTGGAGTGTTTCACATGGTGGTGGACAAGCCAGATGAGGCCTACAGCGCCCTGTCCAATGCGGGCTTTACCGTTTCGAGAACAAAGATACTCGGTGTGGAGCTCAAGAGCATCCACGACAGCCTGTACTGGATATCCAAGAAGCTTGCGGAGAACGATATCAGCGTGGACTACGCCTACACCTCGATGTCCAAGCAGAAGAACCCATACCTCGTGATGCGGGTGAGCGACAGCGAGAGGGCCAAGCAGGTGCTCGATGAGGGCGCTTAAATACCATCGATGAGGGCACTTAAATACCATTACTCTGATTTGAGGGTGTATGGCGCGAGCTGCCAGTGCCAGGAGGAAGACGAGCGAGACAGACATCAGCGTTCAGCTCGACATCGATGGTGGCGGTGCATCCAAGATATCCACGGGCATCCCATTTTTGGACCACATGCTCACAACTCTTGCAACCCACTCTGGGTTCGACCTCGTGGTGGATGCAAAGGGGGACATCGAGGTGGACGTGCACCACACGATGGAGGATGTGGCGATTGTGCTGGGAGATGTGCTCGATGAGGCTCTCTCTGAGAGAGGGGACATAGCGAGGTTTGCCCATGCGGTGGTGCCCATGGATGAAGCACTCTCGCTTGCGGCAGTTGACCTCGCGACACGCAGCTACCTCGTGTTCGATGTGCCCCTCGAGTGGGGACAGGTGGGCGGGGTGCCAGCCGAGCTGTTTGAGCACTTCTTTGACACACTCACCAGAAATGCCCGATTCACGCTGCACATCATCACGAGGGGAAGAGACCGCCACCACATCGTGGAGGCGTCATTCAAGGCAACAGCCCTCGCCCTCGGGCAGGCCACCCGTCCCATAGGTGGTGGGGCAAGGAGCACCAAGGGAGTGCTGTAGGCCCAAATGTCGCTGTGCGTGTACCTCCATCCCAGAAAGTCGAGTGTGCGCCTCTATCCTCTCTCCTCTCGCAGGGGCACGCCCAAGCTCGTGGGAGTGCTCTATTTTGGCAGAACCCAGAGGGGGCATCGCCCAGTTCGCTTTCAGGTGATGAGGGGGGAGAGGATAGAGTCCAGAGACCCGAGGGAGGCGCTGGAGCTGCTCAGGAGAGCATCGTCCCTCTGTGTGGTGGATGAGCCAGCGCATGCCACCACGCAGGCCCTCCGCGACATGCTCTCCGCATATCAGCTCACAGCCACCCCGGTGCAGGTGTGTCGGCACTGTCTTGCCCGTGGCACCATCACGCCAAGGGATGGCAGCTTTGTTCGCTATGGTGGTGAGCACATATGCTTCTCCTGTGCATCAGCCGAGCTGGAGCTGGAGCTTGCCACCCTCCTCTCTGCCACCCGCGGCTCTGCTGCTGCACGATATATGCGCTCGTTGCTCTCAAGGGTGAGGGACCTCGATGCGGTGCTCGCCCAGCTCACTCCCGAGGGAGTGAGGGATGAGCTCTCGCTCGTGGACGTGCTGGAGGCGGTGGACGAGCACACTGACATCTCATGGGCAGATGTCCCGCTGCATCCCCATCTTAAAAAGCTGCTCGCTAAGGAGTTCAAGAGGCCGCTGCCCATCCAGGCGATGTGTATCAGAGCAGGGCTTCTCGAGGGAGAGCACATGCTGGTGGCATCTCAGACGGCAAGTGGCAAGACCCTAGTGGGTGAGATGGCGGGCATCCAGAGGGTGCTCGAGGGCAGGGGAAAGCTGCTCTTCCTCGTCCCTCTCGTGGCTCTTGCCTACCAGAAGTATGACCAGTTCTCGTCCCGCTATGAGCTCGATGTCTCTTTGGTGGTTGGCAAGACAAGGGTCTGGACAAAGCAGGACAGCTATCCAGATGTGAACACCAGCCTCGATGCGGACGTGCTCGTGGGCACATACGAGGGAGTGGACAGCGTGCTTCGGGCTGGAGGCTCGCTGGGAAGGGTGGGGTGTGTGGTGGTGGATGAGGTGCACATGCTCATGGATGAGGAGAGGGGGCACAGGCTGGACGGGCTCATTGCGAGGCTGAAGCACGCCCATCCAGATGCTCAGATGCTCTACCTGTCCGCCACCGTGGGTGAGCCAAGGGCGCTCGCCAAGAGCCTTGGAGCCAAGCTCGTGGAGTACACCCACCGCCCCATCCCCTTAAGAAGGCATCTGATTTTCTGTCCTTCCCAGAAGAAACACAGGGTGATACGGAAAATTGTGAATATCCAGTGGAAGCTCGTTTCATCCAAGGGCTACCGTGGGCAGACCATCGTGTTCACAAGCTCGAGAAGGCGGTGCGAGCAGCTCGCCAAGCTGCTGAGCACTCACGAGGTGCCAGCGAGGGCATACCATGCGGGGCTTCCAAGCCAGCGGCGGAGGGAAGTCCAGAGGCGGTTTGAAAGCGGAGAGATAGGGTGTGTGGTCACCACGGCGGCCCTCTCGGCTGGAGTGGACTTTCCAGCCTCGTGCGTGGTGTTCGACTCGCTGGCAATGGGTATAAAGGAGCTTGGCATCGGCGAGTTCAACCAGATGCTGGGAAGGGCTGGAAGGCCCGACTATCACGATGAGGGCAGTGTGTATCTGCTGGTTGACCCAGCGAGAAGGATTGGACCCCACACAGAGGATGAGCTTGCCCTGATGCTGCTGAAGGGGGAGGTGGAGCCCGTGAAGGTCGAGTATATCCATGAGGCAATGCTCGAGGAGGTGCTGGCAAGCTGTGCCTGTGCACGAACACTCCCCGAGCTCGAGCAGATATGCTCCAGCATGCTCGCCTCGCCCAGCGCGGATAAGTGTGTTCGTACACTCTCCCATCTTGGGCTTGTAAAGCTCAAGGGCAAGCACATCTCTCTTTCTGAGCTTGGAAGGGTGGCAGCCACGAGCTTTCTTGCGCCCTCCGAGCTAATGAGCATGCTCGAGCACGTGCGCTCTGGAACACCTCCCCTCGAGGCATTGGTGCACATTGCGGTGCTCGATGCGGTGCACCTTGCCATGAGAAGAGATACCTCAGTCTCCGATAGGGTGTTTTCCCATATGTTCGAGGGAATGCTGGAAAGGCAGATGCTCAGGAGGTTGGGGGCGGATGCAGAGAGGGTGTTGAGGTTTGTCCGTGATTTTCTCTCGTGCAAGTGTGCAGAAAACCCGTTTTGTGGCTGCCCTGAGCGGCAGTTCTCCAAGAGAGTTATCGAGCTTAGGGCAGAGGGGCTCGACCCCGAGGAGATTAACGATGTGCTGAGGGAGGAGTATGGGGTGTACGTATATGGTGGGGACATGTACACCTATCTCACGCAGGCCGTGCGGTTGCTGGAGAGCTATGAGCAGCTCTGCGAGCTTGCTGGCATGCACGAGCTGGCAGAGCAGTCGAGAGCGCTGGCAGAGCGCATCGAGGGCACACCACCGGGCAGCAAGCTTTTATAAGTCGGCACAGAGATATGAGGTGAGGGAGGGCTTAGAGATGTTCAAGGCGAGTATCAGAGCCGAGTTGCTGAGGGATGCACTCGAGGTCATGAACACACTCGTGGATGAGGCAGTGATACAGGTGGGCGAGGGGGGGCTGCACTCAAAGGCAGTGGAGCCAGCCAACGCCGCCATGGTGGTTCTCGACATGGAGGCAGGGGCGTTTGAGGCCTATGAAGCTGATGGAGGCGAGCTCGGCATTGACCTCAGCAGGCTGTTGAAGGCGGTCAGCATGGCTCAGAAGGGGGACATTACCATGCTGGAGCTGGAGCAGGACACACACAAGCTCAGGCTCGAGCTGTCTGGTATTACCTATCATCTTTCCCTGCTCGATCCCTCCACCATCAGGCGTGTCCCAAGGGTGCCTCAGCTCGAGCTTCCAGCTCGCATCATCATGCAAGGGGTGGACTTTCAGCGGGCCATAAGGGCGGCCTCGGATGTGGGAAGCTACCTTGCCCTCGGTGTTGAGAACGAGGAGTTCTATGTGGAGGTGGAGGGCGATACCGAGAAGATGAGGTTCACGCTCACAAAAGATGAGCTAATCGACCTTAAGGGGAGCAATGCGAGGTCCCTCTTCTCGCTGGAGTACCTCAGGGACATCAGCAAGAGCAGGGCGATGTCGAATTCTGATATCCTGATTGAGATTGGGATAGACTATCCCATGAGGCTCTCTTTCGATTTCGCCGATGGCACGTGCAAGGCCACCTACATCGTGGCACCGAGGGTGGAGTCAGCCTGAGATGCAGCTCTCCCAGTTCTACAACCTCCCCTTCACCAAGAGCGCCGCCGAATATGTGGATAGCCTCGATGTAGAACTGCTCGATATTGTATACAAGAATGTGTATGACATCGCCCTGAACAGGGCAGAAAGCAGGATAGTGCAGGCACTCGAGGGAGATATCGAAAAGCCACTCTTTGCTGACAGCCAGATAACTGAGATGGAGGTGGAGCTGCTCTCTTACCCCATAGCAAGGCTCCTGCTCTCCTGTATAGGGGACTTGTACGCCATCCGCAGGTATGCGCTCAAGGAGGCAAAGAGTTCTGGTGAGTTCCTGAAGGGTGTGCTCTCCAAGATGGATGAGGGGGAAGCCCTGTCCTTCTTAGAAGAGCTGGCGCACGAGCTCGGTGTTAGGGTGGAGCACATGGAAGGAGGCTCTCGGATGTCCCTCACATCATATCTGAAGTATGCGAGCCACATCCACGAGCCCAGATGGAAACTCGTCAATCGCGAGGTCGACCGTGGGATGGTCGTGGTTCGAAGGGACGAGATGATAAGGCTGCTTCAGGAGGCAATGCGAACGAAGGTCGAGGAAGGGATGCCCCTCAGCGTGCCCCCGGAGGTGTGCAGAAGGCTCTCGGTGCGCATAGGCAGGATAAGGACTCTCTTGGGGGAGAAGAAGGCGAGGTTTGAGCAGGAGAACGTGAGGGGTCCAGAACGTGCATATCCCCCTTGCATCAGGGAGGCGATGAGGCTTGTAAGAGAGGGGATGAACCTTCCCCACTCCCAGAGGTTTGCCCTCACATCCTTTCTGCTCACCATAGGGTGGGGTGTGCAGGAGGTCGTTGAGCTGCTCGCATCCTCCCCAGACTTTGATGAGAAGATGGCCACATATCAGGTAGAGCACATCGCGGGCTCCACAGGAACTACGTATACTCCCCCCTCGTGTGCTACCATGCAGACGTATGGCAACTGCATGGGCAAGGATGAGCTGTGTGCGAGGGTGAGCCATCCCCTTGCCTACTACAGGTGGCGGGTGAAGAAAGAGGGGCGGGTGAAGAAAGAGGGGGAATAGCTCTATATGAGATGAACCAAAAGATATGCTGGAGGTGCGCAATGGCCGTTGACACACCAGAGCAGGCATCCTCCCTCATCAAGCGCTGGCTTGTGGACAGGGGGTACTTCGTGGAGGAAGAGAAAAGGGAGGAGGCCCACTTCCAGTATGCAGCTCGGAGCGGGATTGGGATGAACTTTGTGGTAGTACAGCCCAAGGCTCTTAGAAGATCAGTGATCGTGGCAGCAAGGCTCACGCTGCATCCAGACCACCTCAAGGCACTGCATGCCATGAATCCCTCAGAGAGGCACGAGCTGCTGATGGATATAAGGTATGGACTGCTGTTTTCACCTACTGCGTTTCGCACAGAGCCACCAGAGGACGACCTCGTTCGCTCCTTTGTGTTTGAGGTGGAGATAACGTATGATGAGCTCACAGAGGGTAGCCTGCTAAGGGCGATGAACGATGTGCAAAGGGGCCTGCTGTACGTGGTGTGGAAGCTGACAGATGCCTTTGGGAAGGCCCAAAGCGGGGAGGACTACGACATGATGGTGCAGTGAAAATATTATGGAGATGATCGATACAGAGTGAAGGCCATGAGTGAAAAAGAAGAGTCAAAAAGCCCAGAGAGGGCGATGGCTGAGATTGCGCCGACGTTGCACGTGGGCAAGTCTGGAATCACCACGCAGCTGCTCGAGGAGCTTACAAGGCAGCTCGAGAAGAGGAAGGTGGTGAAGGTGAGGCTGCTGAGGTCTGCAAGGCAGTCCATGGACACCGAGCAGGCTGCAAGGCAGCTGGCAGAGGGCACAGGTGGCAGAGTGGTGGATATAAGGGGCGGGTGCATTGTGCTCAAGAGGCAGTGAGTTAGGCTTAACTACCCGCCCACCCCTCTACTTCATCCCTCTAATGAATCAGGGGGCCTTCGTAGCGACGTTTAAAAGATGTAAAAACATGTAAAAACATTTATCTAAAATGGTGTGGTTGTTGACCAACAGCCGTATTCATCAGGATGGTCTTTTGCTGCATCCTGAGGAGGTGATTTGTTGTGATGTACAGTCGTTATGAGGACATCCCAAAATTGAGTTTACCAGAGGGGCAGGAGGTGTACGTCAGCGATAGCACCATCAGGGACGGCATGCAGATGCCAGGCATCGTCATGACAACAGAGCACAAGCTTCGAATCTACAGGGCACTTCACGAGATTGGCGTGGAGAAGCTGGAGCTGTTTGCGTATCACGAGAGAGACAGGATGGCCATAAGGGAGATGCAGGACTTGGGCTATGAGAAGCCAGAGATTACGGGTTGGGCGAGGGCCAACCCAGCGGACATCGATATCATTCTTGGTGTGGATGGGATAGAGGAGACGGGCATCCTGATGTCAGTTTCAGATGTGCACATAAAGACCAAGATGGGGCTCTCTAACAGGCAGGAGGCCGAGGAGAAGTATCTAAGTGCCCTGCAGTATGCGGTTGACCATGGACTAAGAACTCGAGCCCATCTGGAGGATATGACGAGAGCGGACAACTCGGGGTTTGTGTTTCCCCTCGTTCGCAAGATTGTGGAGATTGACCCGGAGTGCATAATAAGGGTGTGTGATACAGTTGGATATGGGGTACCGTTTGAGTGGGTGGGCGAGCCCTATGGCATTCCCTACCTCATCAGGGGCGTGAGGGAGGCTGGTGCAAGGCACGTGGAGACCCACTGTCACGATGACTTTGGCATGGCATTCATCAATTCCGTTGTGGGGTACTGGTATGGTGCCGACTGGTCGAGCGTCACGTTCTTGGGGATGGGGGAGAGGGCTGGAAATGCCGAGCTGGAAAAGCTGTTGCTGTTCTTAAATCAGAGGTTGGGGATAGACAAGTACAATCTCAAGCCACTGAACCCCCTCGCCCGCTATGTCCAGCGAGAGCTTGGCATCAGGATTCCTAGAAACAAGGCCGTGGTGGGCGAGAACATCTTTGCCCACGAGTCTGGAATACACACCGCTGGCGTGCTCAAAAACCCGTTCAACTACGAGCCCTATCCGCCAGAGGTGCTTGGCGTGGAACGAAAACTCTTTGTGGGCAGCACCTCGGGAGCAGATGTGATTGCCCACAAGGTGGAGGAGATACTCCAAAAGGAGCTCGGAGTATCCATAAAGGTCAACAAGCGGGACAAGCGAATCGAGGCAATCACACGGGAGATTCAGAGGCTGTACAACGAGGAGAAGCGACGCTCATGCATCTCAGACGACGAGATGAAGGAGTACGTGAAGAAGTACTACCTAGTCGAGGCCCTCATACACGAGGATGGCGGGGAGGATGATCAGAGTGGCACCTTTGAGTGAAGCCTCTTCTGCTCTATCTTCTTTCTGTTGATTGAGTACAACAGTTGCTTACGAAGTAACCAACATTTACAAAATGTCGCTAAGAAAGCCCCTCGTTTCAAGGGGGATGAATTAAGAGGGGTGGGAGGGGGTAGAGACAGTTATACCCTTTGTCAAAACGCTTCGACGAACTTCGCTTTGCAAGAGCTCTCACCTTCCTTACGAACTGGAAGCCTCGCCCTTCAGGGCGGGGAGGAGGTCAGACTATCCTTCATCCTCGTACACCACGCTCTTTAGCCCACGACTCATGGCAATCCTGCCAGTCCTGCACATCTCGAGGATGCCAAAGTCCCGAAGCAGACTCTCCATGGCATTGATCTTCTCCTCGTCCCCTGTGATCTCTATTATGAGCGAGCGCTTGCTCACATCGATGATGTTTGCCCTGAACACGTCCACGAGCTGCATGATGGCAGGACGAGTGGAGGCATCGGCTGCCACCTTGAACAGGGCAAGCTCTCTCTCCACTGACTCCTCGGAGGGAAGGTCCGAGACCTTTATCACGTCTATCAGCTTGTTGAGCTGCTTGCTGACCTGCTCGAGCACCCTGTCATCTCCTCTCACCACGATGGTCATCCTCGATATCTCTGGGTTCTCTGTCACTCCAACTGCCAGAGAGTCGATGTTGTAGCCCCTTCTTGCAAACAGCCCAGCCACCCTTGCGAGCACCCCCGACTTGTTCTCTACGAGGACTGCGAGTGTATGCTTCATGTTCATCCCTCCAGCATCTCGTTGATGGAGGCTCCCGCTGGCACCATGGGGAACACGTTTTCCTCTGGGTCGCACACGAAATCTATCACAGTGGGACGGTTCGCTCTAAGGGCTTCCTCTATCACATCGTCCACCTCACTGGGCCGCTCTGCCCGAAGCCCCAGTGCACCATAAGCCTCTGCCAGCTTCACGAAGTCCACACTCCCCTCAATGCACGTCTCGGAATATCTGCGGCAGAAGAACAGCTCCTGCCATTGTCTCACCATCCCTAAGTAGCCGTTGTTCAGTATGGCAACGATTACGGGCACATTACTCTTCACGGCGGTGGCAAGCTCGTGGCTGTTCATCTGGAAGCTCCCATCCCCCGCGATGTCGAACACGGTCTTGTCTGGCCTTCCGAGCTTTGCCCCTATCGCCGCTGGAAAGCCATAGCCCATTGGACCAAGCCCGCCTGGTGAGATGAATGTCCTCGGCTCGGTGTACGTGAAGAACTGGGCTGCCCACATCTGGTTTTGGCCCACCTCAGTGACGATTATGGCATCCTTGCATGCCTTGTGTATGCGCTCGACCACGTACTGGGGCTTGATGACCGCATCGCTGTACTCATACTGAAGGGGAAACTCCCTCTTCCACTGCTTTATGCGCTCTATCCACCTCTCTGAGCGGCACCTGTCCACGTACTTCAGCAGGCTCTGGAGCACGTGTTTGCAGTCTCCCACGATTGGAATATCCACCCTCACATTCTTGCCTATTTCGGCTGGATCTATGTCGATGTGGATGATCTTTGCCTCTGGGGCGAAGGAGTCCACCTTTCCCGTCACCCTGTCATCAAACCTCACCCCGATTGCTATCAGAAGGTCACTCTCCTGCACGGCATAGTTGGCGTACTTCGTGCCATGCATGCCCAGCATGTGCAGGGCGAGGGGGTGGTCCTCTGGAAACACCCCAATTCCCATCAATGTGGTGGCCACGGGCGCCATGATTTTCTCTGCCAGTGCCCTGACCTCTTCTGCCGCATTTGATATGATGGCCCCACCGCCCACATATATCACGGGCCTCTCAGCCTTGGCTATGGCGAGGGCAGCCCGCTTGATCTGCTGCTCGTTGCCCATGAGCTTGGGTCTGTATCCCCTGAGATTGACCTCCGCAGGGTACTCAAATTCGATCTCCTCTGTGGTAACGTCCTTTGGAAGGTCTATGAGCACTGGGCCCGGCCTTCCAGTGGATGCGATGTAGAATGCCTCCTTTATGATTTTGGGGATCTCAGAGGCATCCTGTACAAGGTAGCTGTGCTTGGTGATGGGCATCGTGATGCCCTTGATGTCCACCTCCTGAAAGGCATCGTTGCCTATGAGTGGTCTTGGAACCTGTCCCGTGAAGACTACGAGGGGCACGGAGTCCATGTAGGCGTTGGCAATACCGGTGATGAGGTTGGTGGCTCCGGGGCCAGAGGTTGCCATGCACACCCCCACCTTGCCAGTGGCTCTGGCGTATCCATCCGCAGCATGGGCCGCCGACTGCTCGTGCCTTACCAGTATGTGTCTTATGTCTGAGTCAAATAGGGCATCGTAAGTGGGCAGTATCGCCCCGCCAGGATACCCAAATATGATGTCCACACCCTCCTTTCTCAGAGATTCGATGATGGCTTTAGCCCCTGTTATTCTGTTGCCAGACAAAAGACCTCCTCCGTGCGTGTTCGAGACCGTCCCACTTTTGGGAGTATTGTTTAAATGCTTTTGGGTGGGCGCAGCAGCCTGCCTTCCTCGTCGATCTCTCCTCTGGCTATGCGGGAGGATGAGATGGGAACCCCATCCTCTGCGAGCACAAATGGCACGAGCACGACCTCGATTGGGCTTTTCCCCCTCTTCTCCCTCTCCTCGTTGATGCGCAGCGCCACCTCGTGGGTCTCTGGTGATACCACGATGTAGTCGAAGTCCTCATCGAGCGTGCTGCCAAATGGGTCATTCAGCATGATGACCTCTGGATGCACACCACAGCACGATTTAGCCCACTGGAGCAACCTCTCCTTTCTGATTTCATAGGGCTCCACATATCTTGACCTCTTTTCGGCCATTTGCTGACTCGTGAGCCCTATGGTGGTGTTGCCAAGCGAGAACGCCCTTTTGAGCAATGCCTTGTGTCCCCTGTGAAGTGGGGAGAACGTGCCACCCACCGCCACTCTTGCCATGGCGCATCCATTGCCGTTGCCCTACATAAACCCTGCCAATGCTTATATTGGAGCATGTTTATCTCCCTGTCCGAATGGACATCCAGCTTGCAATTCCAGATGGTACCCGCATGGAGGAGAAAACCGTCGTGCTGGAGAGCGACCTCATCGTGGGAAGCGGGGTGGACTTTGGGTATGGCGTGATTGCCAACAACATCAGGGCAGGGGAGCGGGTAAGCTTTGGGGGCACACTCGATGCCAGAGGGGATGTGGAAATCGATGGCTTCTCGTCGGTGTCGGGAGACCTCGTAGCCAGAGGGAATGTGTACCTTGGGGAGGGGGTGAGGATTGGCGGCAGGCTCGTGGTGGATGGCGACCTCGACATCGGAAGAGAAATCAAGATTGAGGAGGGCTTCGAGGCACACGGTTGGATACGCATACGCAACCCCCTGCCCTTCGTGCTCTACATCTATCTGTATCTCTTGGCGCTGTTGCAGCTTGGAAGGGCAGAGCAGGTGGAGGAGGCATTAAATGAGCTGTTCTCGGAAGAGGCACCAGACCCCACGCAGGTTATGGTGGTGCCCCCGAGGAGCATGCTGGATTTCAACACCATCCAGACGCCTGCGCCCGTGGTGGTGGGAAGAGGGTGCAGGCTGGTGGGCAACATAAGGGCAAAGAGCGTTGAGATGGGTGAGCAAAACGAGCTGTTTGGAGGCATAAGGGCTCGCACCAGCGTGGTACTCGGAAAGGACAACGTGATTCATGGCGGAATCGAGGCACGGCACGTGAGGGTTGAGCAGGGTTGCCGCATTCTTGGGAGGGTCAAGGCCCATACGCTGGAGGTGCATCCCAGCATCGATGTGGAGAGCCTCGTTGCCTCGGAGAGCATGGTGTTCATAAGGGATGTTGAGGAGCTGAGGGAGGGGAATGCAGCTCTGGATAGGGGGGAGGGATGAGTGCTCTCTGCCACTGAGCTGGAGTGCGCCAGCGGCTTTTTCGCCGCATGCTGGGGCTCATGCTACGGGCGTCCATACCAAATGGAAGCAGGACGTGGTGTTCTTCGAGGGCGCACACTGGGCGGTGGAGTGTTGATTACGGAGTAATCAGCAGTTGCTTACGAAGTAAGCAACTCTGAGAAGATAGCCTGCACCCAAAAATTGATTAGCCCTCATGTGGACGTAACTGTCATGTTGGTGTATGGTGGCTGTGCCCATGGGTTCGAGAGCTGGCATTACTGCACACCAGTGGGCACGAAGAACCCCCCAACACGCAGTGGATGAGTGAGGTGAGCACAAGTGCCCATAGACCCTGTGTGTGGCATGGAGGTGAGTGAGGAGGAGGCTGCCGCCACCTCCGAGTACAGGGGCAGGACGTATTACTTCTGCAACCCCTCATGCAAGGAGAGGTTCGATGCCTCTCCCGAGTCCTATGTGGTCGAGGAGTGCGAAGTGTGCAAGATAGACGAAAGCATGCTGGAGGGGTTGGAAAAAGAAGAGACGCCCAAGGGGGGAGCCACCAAGACGACAGTGATTCCCATCACAGGTATGTCCTGCGCCTCGTGCGTCGCCAAAATCGAAAAGGCACTCTTGAGCATTGATGGAGTGGTTCGGGCAAACGTCAACCTCGCCACCGAGCGGGCTACCATAGAGTACCTCGATACCATGGTGAGCCCCGCAGAGCTCATGCGGGCGATAGAGGATGCTGGCTACAAAGTGGTCGCCGAGGGCGAGATGGCGCTGGACAGGGAGCAGAGGGCAAGAAAGCAGGAGCTATCGAGGCTCAAGAGAAAGGTGGCATTCAGTGCGAGCATAGCGGTGCCCGTGTTTTTGCTGAGCGTGTTCTCGTCTCAGCTGGTGGCACTTGGCATCGATAGGAATGTACTTCATCTCTTCCTCATGGCTCTTGCCACGCCAGTGCAGATTTGGGCTGGTGCTGAGTTCTACAGGGGTGCGTGGGGGGCCCTCAAACACGGCACTGCCGACATGAACACGCTCGTTGCGGTGGGCACATCCGCTGCCTTTCTCTATAGCATAGCAGGCACGCTGGTTCCGCAGTTTTTCGAGAGGAGTGGTCTTGAGGTGCACGTGTACTTCGACACTGCCGTGGTCATCATCACTCTGATACTGTTTGGAAGGCTGCTCGAGGCGAGGGCAAAGGGTCAGACCTCGGAGGCGATAAGAAGGTTGCTCTCCTTACGGCCAAGGAGTGCCACACTCATCAGGGATGGGAAGAGGGTGGAGGTGCCCATTGAGGATGTTGGAGTGGGGGACATTGTGCTCGTGCGTCCGGGTGAGCGCATTCCCGTGGATGGTGTGATTGTAGAGGGGCACTCCAGTGTGGACGAGTCCATGCTCACTGGGGAGTCCATACCAGTGGACAAGGACGTGGGAGATGAGGTCATAGGTGGAACGCTGAACACCACGGGGGCGTTCACATTCAGGGCTGAGCGTGTGGGGGCAGACACCACCCTGTCCCAGATTATACGGCTCGTGGAGGAGGCACAGGGCTCCAAGGCACCCATTCAGCGGGTGGCAGACAGGATAGCTGGAATATTCGTGCCCATCGTGATATTCATTGCCGTCGTGGCGTTTAGTGTGTGGTATTTTCTCGGACCCGAGCCAAGGTTCACATTCGCCCTTCTGAGCTTCGTTTCGGTGCTCATCATCGCATGTCCCTGTGCTCTGGGGCTTGCCACGCCAACTGCCATCATGGTGGGCACGGGCAGGGGAGCCGAGAGCGGCATCCTCATCAGGGGAGCCGAGAGCCTCGAGCTTGCTCACCGTGTGAGCATTGTGGTGTTCGACAAGACTGGCACCCTCACCACTGGGAGGATAGAGGTGACTGACGTGTTCCCCTTAGATGACCTCGATGGGGATGCCGTCCTCTCCCTTGCGGCTGCGGTGGAAGGTACCTCGGAGCACCCCCTCGCACAGGCGGTAGTGAGGGCGGCCTCCCATCTCTCCATTCCCAAGGTCTCTGGGTTTGAGTCATATCCCGGCATGGGCATCAGGGGGGAGGTGGATGGCTCGCAGGTGCTGGTGGGCAACGACAGGTTGATGTCCAAGCTCGGTGTGCCGTTGGACAATGCCCTTGAGAGAGCCATCCCGCTGCTTGAGGAGGGAAAGACGGTGATGTATGTGGCGAGAGATGGTAGAGTGGTGGGGCTCGTTGCAGCTGCAGACGTTCCAAAGCCAGAGGCCACCCGTGCCCTTTCAACCCTAAGGCAGATGGGCATATCCACCATGATGCTCACGGGAGATAATGAGCGCACCGCAGGAGCGATGGCGAAAAGGCTGGGCATAGACCGATACATCGCCGAGGTGCTCCCAGAGGACAAGTCCAGAACGATTCAGAGCCTCCAGCAGCAGGGCGAGGTGGTGGCGATGGTCGGGGATGGTGTGAACGATGCTCCAGCCCTCGTGGTGGCCGACGTGGGCATAGCCATAGGTGCTGGAAGCGATGTCGCCATCGAGGCTGCCGACATCATCCTCATGCGGGACAACCTCATGGATGTGGCAAGAGCAATAAGGCTCTCGAAGATGACCGTGAGGGTCATCAGGCAGAACCTGTTCTGGGCGTTCATATACAACACGGTTGGAATACCAATTGCGGCTGGGGTGCTCTACCCGTTCTTTGGCATCCTGCTCAACCCCATGGTGGCCGCCCTTGCCATGGCGTTCTCCTCGGTCTCGGTGGTGTCCAATTCCTTGAGGCTCAGAAGATACACTCCATAGGAGGGCGAAATGCTAACAAGGCAGCAGAGGTTTATTTATGCTCTTTCGGCATGGATGTTTACCGTTCTTATCCTCATGAGCCTCACTCGCAGCTATGACATCACCCTGTTTTTCATCCTGATGCTCATAGGGCTTCTCGTGCTCGTTGAGCTCACGAGTCCGTATCACATCTCCCCAAAGTGGATAAGAAGGCTCAGCTGGGTGGTAGCAGCAGGTGTTGTTGTATTCATGGCAATCGTGGTAAAGAAGGCAATGGACATACTGGGCACATAGCCATCATGCCCCTCAGCTGGTGCCCCTGCCTCCTCTGAGGTCCTGTGCCTTTAGGTAGGAGGTAGCCATGATCTCAACAGCGCGCTGAGCTCGTTTGTTGCGGCGGTTCAGCAAGCGATACATGAGCCTTATGAACCTTGGAGCGATGAGGAGCGGTAGCCTTCCAATCTGGGAGTTGAACAGGGAGACGACCACCTCATCTGGTTCCTCGCTCTCTGCCACCAGCCTTATGAAGTTTATGAACCTCATGCAGGAGGTGGCAAAGTCGGCATCCCTCCTCATTACCTGCCCCATTCCCTTCTCGACCCTTTCGAGAAACTCCCACTTGTCCTTTCCATCGGCTATTGTATAGCATAGCCCCAGCACCTCTCCGTAGTGGTCATCGGAGCCACCACATGTGGGCACACCCACCTCTGAGGCGATGTGCTCTGCTATGTCGTTCATCAGAGCCACACGGCTGCCGTTTACCTCTATGAGGGAAAACTGCCCGGCGATGTCCAGTGTTCCCCTGTATACCTCTTCCATCCGCCGCTGCCCCTCCGGGCTGTACAGGCTCTCCACTATCTTCTGGCTTATTGCCTCTCCGTTGTGTAGCCTCCTGTTGAGAAGGGTGGTGAGCACACCCCTCACCACTTTGGAGAATGTGATGTTGCCATCCGGCGGCTGCCACAGGGGGTGGTTGAGGCTGCACACGAGCCCCTCTGCATCGAGGTAGGGCATCAGCCTCTCCAGTCTCACGAATCCCCCAGCGTCCCTGAGGCGGTCAATGTGGGCAAACTGGCGCTCATCGAGCCCGAACACATTGGTGTGCACGATTCCCACTTCTGGGCATCGGCACGAGAGCTCCACTCCAGAAATCACACGCTCGGCTGCCAGCTTTCCCACTTCTCCCATCATGGAGAGCTCATCCATGAGCTGGACATATCCAGCCATTGTGTCGTGGTCTGTGAGCACGAAGTAGTACATTCCCCGCTCGAGGGCTGAGAGCAGTCGGTTTAGCGGCCTCTGAGAGAGCACATCTGGCACATCCGAGGAGTAGCTCGAGTGCACATGCATATCACATCCCATATGGGCGCACATATGGGCGCACTCGCCATCGAGAAGCTCTCTCAGCCTCTGCGCTGTCCAGCTCATCATGCCACCCCGTATGTTATTACTCCATGTCCTGCATGATTCTCATCACCCTCGCCATCGTGCCGAACATCACCAGATTCTCCATGAGGGCACGATTTGTCCTCGAGATGGCATACTCATCATTTTCCCATTCTATCCCCTCGTAGGCTATCGTTTTCAGCACCAGCCCGAAGGGTGGAGCGGGCTCGATGCTCTCCCTGTAGCTCTCGGGGCTGAGTAGCTGTGCTATCCACTCTTCGTCCTTTATACCCTCCCCCACTATCTTCAGGGCGGTGATGAGCCTTCTGACCATTGTCCTGAGAAAGCTGTTGGCGGCGATGGTGAGGTGCACGAACTCTCCATCCAGCCTGACTTTTATCTGGTTTATCCTCCTGATGGTGCTGCCATTGTCGTCCTCGACGCTCGCAAAGTTGGCAAAGTCGTGCTCTCCTTCCAGCATCCTACACGCCCTTCTTATCGCCCGTATGTCGTAGCCCTCGTTATACAGGATATACTCATATACCCTCTCCTTTGCATCATATCGGGGATTAAACTCGGGTGAAACGATGGCACGTGCCCAGCACCATATGAAGGGAGGAAGGTAGGCGTTGATGGCCTTTGGAAGGGCTCTTTCTGGATGTGGTGTGTTGAATGCCACCACCTGTCCGAGGGCGTGCACTCCCGCATCTGTCCTGGATGCCCTCGCATAGGCAGCCCTCTTGGGATCGTCCATGATGCCAAGTGCCGAGAGAGCCTCAAAGAGATAGGTCTCCACAGTGGGCACATCGGGCTGTATCTGAAACCCAGAGCACTGGGTGCCCATGTAGGCGAGTCTAAGCGCTATTCTCATCATAACCCCTCACAGTGGCTCCACGCTGATAACAGAGAGGGGCACGGACTTAAGTGCCTTGCCAATAACACTCTTGGCGATGCGGGAGGCGTGCTCCTCGCTCTCGGCATCGAACACCCTCATCTGGAGCACGAGTCCGACGAGGGCGGTCTTGGCTACCAGAAAGGCACTGTCGAATATTTCCCCGCAGGAGGGACAAAACCTCTGTCCCACATCCACCTCCACGTAGTCGAGCTTGGGGTTGAGCCGTTTGCCAGCCTCCGAGATTGCCACTCCCATGGCATCGTCCAGCGTGTTCACGTCCTTGACCACCCATGCTGCCTCAAGCGAAACGAGATAGTTTCCCACCCAGACATCTCCTCCTTATCCTCGTCCACAACTCAAGCTTTTTATTGTTTTCCCTACAGCGTGAACAGCGTTTTGCTTTTCGCTCTGAGCACGCCCATTCTCACTCCAGCATCGAGAAATCCATGTCCATAGCTAAAGCACACGAGGGCATTCACGAGGTCGTTCTTCCCCATGAAAAAGATGCCATCCTCGTGATACGCCCTCGCCATTTCCAGAAGGTCACATCCTGCCCTGAAGAGGAAGCTATCCCTCATGGCAGCAATCTCCACTTCCTCGAGGGCACGCTCCAGCATATCCCCATACCTCTTTGCTTTCTCCTCGAGTGCAGGTGGCTCGACCATGTATGGGGGTTGTGGGGGTAGTATTAAGCATTATGCCCCAAGGGCTGCCAGGGCCTTTACTGGAACCGCCTCCACCTTCCTGTACACCTCGTATGGGGACATCTTCTTGCCATTCACGGTTAGCAACCTTTCCACTGGAATGCCAAACAGCCTCTCATTTTCTCTGAGGTAGGGCTCTATGAGCTTCCAGTCTCTCTCGCCAAGCTCGGCGAACCTTCCACCATTGAGCTGTCCCTCATCGAGCTTTTCCATGGGGTCTCGGATGTATACGGCGCCTCCAGAGGCAAGGGAGAACAGGTTGCCACCTGGATAGGGCTCCTCGAGGTCTATGATGTTGCCCCTTTCATCAAAGGATACTCCGTTCACGATGACAAACCCTCCACCACTCAGGGGGTTTCCAGCCATCATGGACTCGGCGAGGTAGTCGAGACACGTGCCATTTATCACCGCCCTTGGAGAGCCCACGGCGTTTATCAATGGCCTTCCTGCGGCATTTCCGAGCACGTACACCTCTGCTCCCTTGGCGCCATACATGAATGTCTGCCCCACATCCCCGTGTATCACCAGCTTTCCAGATTTTATGATCTGAGCTACCTGATCCTGTGCACTTCCATGCACG
The DNA here is from genome assembly GCF_000711905.1 of Methermicoccus shengliensis DSM 18856. Taxonomy (NCBI): domain Archaea; kingdom Methanobacteriati; phylum Methanobacteriota; class Methanomicrobia; order Methanosarcinales; family Methermicoccaceae; genus Methermicoccus; species Methermicoccus shengliensis. The sequence goes on along the minus strand of NZ_JONQ01000007.1, from coordinate 220,144 downwards.
TACACCTCTGCCCCATCCATTCCAGAGCCAAGGTAGTCCCCGCTCGAGCCATACACGTCTATTCTGACACCATGGGAATTTGGACCCAGCCCACATCCTATGAACCTGTGCCCCCGCGTGTTGAACACGATGAACTCTCTCCAGCCCATGCGGTAGGCGTCCACGATGAACCTTGCGACGCTATGCTCTCCCTCCTGTGCAAAGCCCGCAGCATCAACCACGAGCACCTGCTCGTTCAGTGGGGCACATAGGTCCTCTCTGTGGGGGGCATCCACCAGCACGTATCTCTCTGATGAGCCCACGTAGGGACATGAGGCAAGGAGCTTATTGAGGGCACGCTGCACACGGGAGAGCACCACACTCCGCCTAACACTCACGGGGTCATACCTTCTATCGAGCATGAGGGTTAGGCAATGTATGAGGGCCTCCAGTGAGCCATCACAGGAAATGAGGTGTTCGAGTGCTGCCTCAATATCGAGCCGCCCGATGTTATCCACCATCCACGAGAACAGGGCCTTCCCGTCTCCCTTTTGCGCAAGCTGCTGGATGCGCAGGGCGTCCTCATCGGTGAACGTGCCCTCGCATGTGTAGGGTAAGGTATCCATATCCACGGGAGCACCAAACTTGTTGGTCGCCTCGAGCACCCCATCTCTGAGGGTAAATATGAATGCCCCACCATCGGTGTAGCTTCCTCCCCTCGCATTCCAGTATCGGTCTGCCACCTCATCAAAGCCCTTTTTGTGTGCGGCAAGCTCGCCCAGCACTGCATCTATCGCCTGCTTTTCTGAGGCTATCAGGGCGATTGTGTGCTCCCTCTGCTGGAGGGCAAACACCTGCGGTCGCAGCATCGAGGTGTCCGTGATGCCTATGAGCTGCATCTCGTTTCTGGCGGGAATGTTGCGTGCAAGTATGAAGAACCATGGACCATCTGGCGAGGCGTGCACATGCAGGGCCTGTATCGTCCTGTAGAGCCGCCTCTTCTCTACTGGTAGAAGCTCGATGTCCCGCTCGGTGGTGGGGGCAATTGCCTCTATCGTGTACTCCAGCGGGTACTCCAGCTTACGGGTGTACAGGTCAAACAGCAGCGCACCAGCTTCGGTGTCCGTGAGGAACATGGGCTCATAGCCATACTCGGACAGGTAGCTTGCGAGTGAGGAATAGTTGGCGAGGTCGCCGTTGTGCACAAGAGCCTCGTGCATTGCCATGAAGGGGTGCGCTCCGCCGGGATGCCACACCCTGCCACGGGTGGGATAGCGCTGGTGTCCCAACCACACGTGTGCCTTCAGGTCCTCGAGCTTGTAATACTGAATCACATGCTCTGCATAGCCCACTGCCTTGAGGATGAGCATGTTCTTCCCATGGGAGAGCACGAACGCCCTGAGCACCCCGTTGGCATAAAACCGTCGGTTGATGCTCGTGCTCGTTCTGAATACCAGCTCGTCATCTGCCTTCTCTCCAGCAAGCCCCTCTATCTGCTCAACGGCACCCCTTCTTGGGGTGCACATGTATAGCCACACCTCTGGGGGTCTCACATCGAGCCCCATCTCCTCTGCATCTCCACTTTCCAGCTTTTTGCAGTGCTCGATTTCGAACACGGCATCGAGCTCCCGCTCCACCTCGTCTCGCGCAGAGGGGTCGAGGTACGCCACTGTCACTATGTAGTCTCTCCTGAGCATGTCCTCGTCTACTCCCAGCCATGAGGGGTCCAGCCCAACCGCAGCAATACCCCCTCCCTTGCCGTTTCCTCTGTTGTGCATCTGCACCAGTGCTCTCTCTAAATACCGTGCCTCGATGGGCATGGTGGATATGAGTCCAACGACACCACACCCGCCCTCTTGTTCTGTCTGTCTGAACGTCATGTGTACTTCACCTCTGATACTGGAGAAGGTCCGTGCGTCCCCTTAGCTCCTCGATGCTCTCAAGCTCCAGCGCCGAGAGCAGCTCTCTCAGCTCCACATACCATGCATGGAACAGGTTGCTTATTCTGGCTGCGGCCCACTGCGTTTCCACCTGCTTTACAAGCTCAGGGTCTGTGGTGGCTATTCCCACGGGACATCCCCTGCCACTCTTGCAGTTGCCACACCGCCTGCAACCCATTGCCACCATTTCAGAGGTGCCCACCACCACTCCGTCTGCTCCGAGGGCTATCGCCTTGGCGATGTCGTGGGCTGTGCGTATTCCGCCGCTGGCAATGAGCACCATCTTGTCTCTGACACCCTCCTGTGTTAGGAAGCGATGCACTTTGGTTATTGCATACTCCACGGGCATTGCGATGTTCTTCTTGGCGATGTTGGGGGCAGCTCCAGTACCTCCATAGCTGCCATCGATGTGCACGATGTTTGCTCCGGCATAGTACACGCCCACTGCCACCATGTCCACGTCGGCGGGGGTAGATACCTTCGCAGAGACCACAGCATCTGGGTTTATCGAGCGTATCCAGTCCACGTGTTTTCTATGGTCCTCGATGGAGTACACACTGTGGAAGGGGAAGGGTGAGAAGAGGCTGGAGTGGGGTACCACTCCTCGCATCTTGGCAACCTCTGGAGTCACCTTGTCTGCGAGCAGGTGCCCACCAAGCCCGGGCTTTGCCCCCTGGGCATACTTGAACTCCACGATTCTTGAGCGGGCGATTGTTTCCTCCCTCACGCCAAACAGCCCCGTCGCAATTTGCGTGATGACATGATCCTTGAAGGGTATGAGCTCATCCGGATATCCGCCCTCACCCGTGCACACGAACGTGTCCCACCACGAGGCAGCCATCGCCCTTGCGAGGATGACGTTCATGCTCACCGAGCCATAGGACATTCCTCCCCCATACCATGGCACACCTATGCGTATCTTCTGGCCAACCTTTCGCCTGTTCAGCTCTATGGACAGGCTCACATCCTCTGGCCTTACGGCAGAGCTGCCGTGAGGAATGCGAAAGCGCAACCTGTCGAACCCCCCACCGCTCTTGCCCACGCGATGTTCGATGTTGGTGGGTGGCATCCCTGTTTCTGCCTCCATCCACGTGGCTGCTATCAGCTCACCAGTCCATCGTTTATCTCCCACCACCTCAAGGAGTGGGTTTGCGCCCACTTCGAGTGCTCCCCTTGGGCACTTCATCACGCACTGGGGCTCGCCACCACAGCTACCACAGCTGTCACACAGCCAGCTCTTGGGAGGAGACATCACGGCATATCCATACTTTCGTTCGTGCACGCCCCTCGTGCACACAATCTCACACATCCCACACGCTATGCACCTTTCGGTATCCCTCGATACGACGTAGGGGCTGAGCCTCTTTGCAGCTCTTAAGGGCGCCTCCTTTGGAGAGGGAATCTTTTGTATCATCCTTTTTTCGATTATTTCCATGCTCATTCCTCCTCAAACCCGCACATCTTCACGAACTCCTGCTCGAGCTCTCTGTGAAGTAGCATCCTTCCAAACTCCCCCCGCATCCTTCTAACATCCTTTATACCCATGGCTCCAGCCACCTCGAGCAGCTGGTCCCTCCACGAGCACATCAGGTTTCGTATCCTCGCCACCCCCCACTCCATCTCCACGTGGGATGAGGAGGGGGGCTGGTCTGGGAGGAGGTACTCGAGGGCAATCAGATATGCCGTGTCTATCACAACTGCATCCGCTCCACACAGCAGACACTTGGGAACGTGCTCTGCCAGTGCAATGCCCCCCTCGGCGACCACCGAGATGCGCTCCCTTGCCCCCACCTCAATCAGGTGCCGGTGCACGGTGCGTAGCACATCAGTGATGTGCACATCTCCAACCATTCCAGCATCATCGCCCACAAGATGCACCACGTGTGCCCCCGCATCCATTAGCTCGAGCACCCTCTCAGAGAGCTCCATCGTGCCGTGGGGCGCGAGCCTTGCCATGGTGACTACTCCCTCTGGCACACCTTCATCGAGCACAAGCTGGGCATCGAGCTCCACAATGTTGACGCCATCTATTGCCTCTACGCTGTTCAGGTGAGGCACCATCCAGGGGGCATAGGTGGAAAAGCTCTGCAGTGTGGTAGGAGCAACAATCACGAGCGTTCCGAGCTGAGAGGCAGCCTCGAGCACGCATTGCTGTATTCTCTCGTCTGAGGGCATCTTGCCGAAAATCACGGGAAACGGTATGTCGATGAGCATGGGGGCCTCCTCGTCCAGAACGCTCCTAGGTCTTCTTCCAAGCTGGACTGTGGTGGAGATGTACTCCCTTCCGTGTATTCCGTCTCTTGTGGGTCTCACAATTTCGGACATGTCGGTCCATATCCCATCGAACCCATCACCGGCGAATGGACCTCCGTATCCCGCACCCGACACGGGCACCCTCCCAGTGGAAGCCTCGAACAGCAGGGTGGCAACATCCTCGCCCCTCACGTGCCTGATGCTGCCTGCATACAGCGGAGACGGTTTGACGTGGATAGCCTCCACAGGGCACTCCGTGACGCACCTGAAGCATGCATGGCAATTTTCAGAGCGCGGCTCTGCCATCAGCCTGGGGTCGTCCTTCCTTCGGGCGTGCACGTCGTATACACATGCCCTGATGCAGTGTCCGCAGTTGATGCATGCCTCAGAGCGCTCTATCTCGAGCCTGCCAGCACGCACCCTCCTGTTTTGGGCTTCAGAGGGGGTGATGTGGTACCTACCCATGGAGCATGCCCCCATCGGCAAGCTTTCTGTAGCTCTCCTCCGACTCCACGAGGCGAGTTAGCCTCTCTATGTCTTCGGTGGGCATGGGGTATCCAGAGAGTTCCTCCTCCAGCTTTTCCCACACCGCCTTTAGGTTGAGACCAGCTTGGCATACCTTTTCACACTGTCCGCAGTGCAGGCACAACATGAGCCTCGACCCCTCCTCGGCGTCCAGTTTCCCTTCTTCCCTGAGCATGCGGGCATAGAACAGCTTTGCCCTTGGCGAGAGCCGCTCATCACCGAGCAGTGCCACCGCAGGGCATACGCTCACACATGCACCACAGTGGGTACAGCTTTCATAGGCGTCCCTTACCACGTCTGGCTTTTCCTCGTGCTGTGGGCTACCCAGCAGGGGAGCAATGAGCCTCGAGCCCCTCACGAGCCTCGAGCCCATCAATTGCTCGAGAAGTGGCACCCTCGTGGCAAGCGAGAAGAACTTTCCCGGGTTGAGAATGCCCTTGGGGTCTATCTCGTGCTTGTACTGCTTCAGGGCATTCCATTCTTCTCTTGTAAACGCCTTCTTGGCATAGGGGGTGTTCCACGTGCCAATGCCGTATGGTCTTCCCCCAATGGCCACGCCCTCCTGCGTGAGGGCGAGCACGAGGCTCAGGTGCGTCATGTAGGGGAGCGTCCTTCGCTTGTTGGTGATGAAGGTGGGCACCACCAGCGCGAGGTCTTTCCCCATCACGTGCACCTCGGTGCTTATCGACACCCCGTATCCCCTTGCAAGTGAGTGTGCCCTCTCGATGTACTCGGGGGCGACATCCATTGGACAGAGTATCTCCGATGCCAGCAGTCCAGGACCGAGCTTCTTGGGCTTTAGCGGGAAGAATCTCTGACCCCACACGTAGCTGGCCTGCCACGGCTGGGCCTTGGGCACATCTTCTATCCCCTCTTCACTCTCGACGAGCAGGGCACAGCGCTCTGGGAGCAGGTCCTCGCCGAGCAGCACGTTCATCTCGTGCATCCTTCCTTCCTCGAGCATGACGATGTGCAGCACATCCTTTCGGCGAGCAAGCTCGCTCGCCTTTTCGAGCGCCCCTCGAGGTGAATCAAACAGCAGCAGGTCCAGCTTTGAGGATGGAACGTGCCCCACCTTTAGCACTGCAGAGAGCACTATTCCCATCTGTCCCTCTGTGCCAAAGTGATGGGAAAAGCCCTCATCGCCATTATGAATCCATCTGACATTTCCCGTGCCATCCACCACCTCGAGGGCATCCACCAGCGTTGAGAGATGACCGTATCTCAGGCTGTGAATCCCGTACCCACCAGTGGCTATCCATCCCCCAACAGTGGAAAACCAGCTGGTCGGGTATGTGTACATGGTGAGTCCGTCGGGAAGCCGCTCATTCAGCTGTGCCCATCGCACACCAGCCTCCACCCTCGCTGTGCCCTTTTCGACGTTTATATCCATAACAGAGGAGAGGTGTGAGAGGTCGAGCACGATACCTCCTTTCACGGGCATGACACCACCATAGGGTGAGGTGGCACCTCCCCTTGGCACGATGGGAATCTCGTGCTCGAACGCATACCTTACGGTGCTCACCACCTCATCCCTCGAGCGGGCAATCACCACTCTATCGGGTTTTTTTCCAAACAGAAGGCACTTGAGAATCTCTGGTATATCTGCCTGATCTCTCACAAACAGCTTCCCATCCACGCCTCCAATGGGGGTGGACGACAGCCCACACTCATCCGTCACTACCACACCTCCAAACCCACAAGCAGCGTCGTGCTCTTAGGGGCGGACTTCATCAAACTTCCAGAGTATAATATAAAAAGTTTTCTGAATATGCAAATGGACTCGCACGAGGCACGAGTTCTGGAGGGCGCCCTACATGGTTCCCGATATGCCAATGCATCTTGCCTTTGCTGCGATGAACTCCCTTATGAGCCTTGAAAACAGCAGGGCGGTCTGCCCCCCGTCATAGTGAGGGGTGATTTCCACCACATCCATACCCACGGCCATCGGTGCCAGCGTTCGTATAACATGCCTCACATCCTCTGGTGTCAGCCCGAAGGGCTCTGGTGTGCCCACCGCCGGGGCATACGCTGGGTCTACCACGTCAGCATCGAGGGAAACATACACCTGCGCGCACTCCAGCTCGTCCAGCACATCCTCGAGCACCCTTCTCATTCCCTCATCGCGCACTCTTTGTGCAGGTACGCACGTAAGCCCCATGCGCTTTGCGAACTCGAACTCCTCCCTGGAGCCGCTGCGCACCCCTATGCATGCATATCGCTCGGGAGAGAGAAACTTCAGGCATTGATATGAGGTACATGCATGGCTGTACTCCGACCCCCCATACTCCTGTCTGAGGTCAAGATGGGCGTCGAGCACCACCATGCCCAGGTCCTCATAGAGCTCGCATGCGGCTCTGATGCATCCGATGGTGAGGGAGTGCTCACCCCCCATCATGATGGGGACCTTCCCATTCTCCATGTGGTATCTAAGCTCGGTGTACACGAGCGAGAGCACATCCTCCACGTTCCCGGGGACTTCCATGTCCCCGATGTCACACATGAGCACCTCTGAGAGGTCTATATCGAGTTCTGGGTGGTATGTCTCAAAGTTGTAGGAGGCTGCCCTCAGGGCTGCTGGAGCGTCCCTGCTGCCGCTTCTAAAGCACGAGGTGGCATCGAAGGGCACACCGAACAGCACGAATTTTGCATCCTCGTAGGAGCAAGTGCAGTCTGCAAACAGCGGGTAGTGGTACATCTACCTTACGTCCAGCCTCATCTTGCCAAGTCCCGTGAGGTAGGGCACCTCCTGCCCCTCCTTTATCTTGGCAATGTCTTCATCAGGGACGGTAAGCTCGAAGGTGGAGTAATCATCCATGTTCATGAGCTGCACCACGTTCCCGGCAATCGAGAGCACCTGAGCAGTTTTTCTTTCCACGATGGGTACGTATATCTTGGCACTCACGGGCTGAACGATGGAGCGCTTCTGCCCATCAAAGAGCCCTATGGCATCGATTCTTGCCTTTGCCGAGCCATGCTTTCCGGGCTTGGACTTGGTGATGCTCTTGATTACACACACCTCATCATCGATGATCACATATCTGCCCTCTTTCAGCTTTCCAACTTCTGTTTGCTCCTTCATCGCACGTCCCTCGGCTCGGCTATCTGGAAGATACTATTTAAGCTTACGGTGTGTATGGTGTGCTTGTGGACAGGTGGGCATGAAGAGAGCGCTCAGGTTTGTTGTACGGGGTGTAGTGGGGCTTGGAGCCCCGGCGGACAGTTCAGGCAGCGCTTGTAAAAGGGTGATGGGGGGTTATTCCTCCACAATCACCTTGCCCTTCATGAATGGGTGGAGCTCGCAGTGGTAGGAGTACTCTCCCGGGGTATCGAAGGTGTATTCGAATATATCACCCGTGTTGAACACGCCAGAGTCGAAGACCCCCTCATCACTGGTGACCGTGTGCTTTACGTTGTCGTTGTTCACCCACTGCACGGTGGTACCCGCCTTGACGGTGATGGTGGATGGGATAAAGGCGTAGTTGACTATCTGTACCTCTACCACTGGGGCTGTCTGTGCCTCCTCCACTGGGACTGCGGGAGCCTCGGTGGGTGTACCCTCTTCTCCGACCGCACCCTCGGTCTCAGAGGGAGTTTCAGCAGGGGTGACGGGTGCCTGCGGCTGTTGCGCACATCCGCTCACAAACACTCCAAGCGCAATCGTTAGAACCAATGAGAGCGCTACTACTCGCCTCATATGCATCACTACATTCCACTCGACACATCAACTAAAAAACCTTTGCATTTATTGGGTGTAATGTGGGTGGCCCCTTGCGCATCATCTCCGTTAGCAGGCTGGCGGGTGGCATATGCTCTGAGAATCTAAATCTCCTCGAGCAGCAGCGCCTGCTGGAGTGAGGCGAGCACGCTGTTGATGAGGGAGATTGCCTCGTTCTCATCCTCTGCCAGCCTGACAGCCACCTTGCCTGTGGAAAAGAAGTTAATTTCCCTTCCCCTCACTTGGATGAGGGCGGTCTTAAGGCCAGCCACGTATCGTCCATTGTAGAGCTCTGAGAGCTTTTTTAGCTCGTGTTCTGTGAGTTCACAGTCCAGATAGAATATCCCCCTTATCTTCCATGGGTCAACAAGACAGGGAAGTATCCTCTCTGTTTTTATTACTCTCATTTACCCTCCTTTTGCATTTACCAGTGAATCCTCAAGCTACCAGTGAATCCTCAAGCTCCACTCGGGACACTTGGAGGATGGCTCTTGTTGTAGCGCACGTATGAGAGCATGATGGGCGCCTGAATGAGTGGCCCACCCACTGCCACGGCAAGGGCTGCTGTATGCCCGAATGCCATGAGGGCAAGGGCGATTGCTATCGACTGGTTCTTTGCCGCAGTGGAGAACGCAAGTGCCACCCTGTCTGCCCAGCTCATGCCGGCGAGCCTCCCCATGCTCAATGCCACAGCGAGCAGCAGCAGGTAGAAGAGTGCGCTCGGAGCTGCAAGCCTTGCAACTATCCATGGCTCGGAGAGTATTGCCCTGCTGTTTATCGAGAATATTATGAAGAATATGAGCAGCAATCCAAAGGATGCAAATGCAGAGAAGCTCTCCTTCATCGCAACATATCCCTCGTATCCCCTGCGCCTTATTATGAGTCGCCTCGTGAGGTCTCCTCCCACCAGCGGGAGCACTATGACGAGAAGAATTGTCTGGGCGATGAGCCTTGTGGGCACTGGAAGAAACATCCCTATGAGCACCTTGCTCCACAGCGGTACCATCCCCACTGCAATCAGCAGGCTTGCCGCCACCAGCACCACTGCAGCCTCCACATTGCCCCTCGAGAGTCCGGTGAACGCTATTACCATGCCAGCACAGGGCGTCATCCCTATGAGCAGCAGCCCCGCAGCAAGCTCTCCCGGGATGCCAAAGGCATACACCAGCGCTGCCATTAGCAGTGGCGAGACCACGAAGTTGAGCACGAGAGCCAAGCCCACAGTTCTGCTGTTTTTCACCACCCCTCTGATTCGCTCGATGTCGAGGTTGACCATCATGGGGTAGAGCATCAAAAATAGGGCAAGTGGCACGAGGGACTTGAGCCATTCAAGGTCGTGCCCATATCCAGCCACCACCCCCATCAGGAGGGACAGTAAGAAGTAGAACTCGAGATGGCGGGTGATGTGCTGTGCCACTCCACCAACGCTCCCCACGCACTCCCTCCTACAGCAGTGCGCGCTTTATCGCCTCTGCCACCCTCTCTACATCCTCATCGGTATGGGCAGATGGAGAGGGCACCTTGTGCACCCCTAAGTCCTTTGCCACGTTGATGACTGCATCGGGTGTGAATCCTGCCCGCTCCACCAGCTTGCGGGCACACTCGTTGGGACAACCGTCCACCACCACGATGTTTTTCGTCCTGCTGGTCTTCTCGAGCACCATCTTCACACCAGCTGGTAGGGCACTTAGACAGTATATGCCCACCCTGTCCTCACCAAGCTCCTCAAGCACACGGATACCCGCCTTAACGGTGAGCATGCCGGTGTTGCTCATCCCACCAAAGCACAGAAACAGGGCATTGTCTGGGATGCCCCTCTCATGCTCTCCCGTCATCCTTCCCCCCTCCAGCGTGCTCGTCTATCAGTCGATACACCTCCTCGTATGAGGGCAGCTTACCCGCAAAGAGCACTTTTCCCTCAATGGCTAAGGCAGGAGTGCTCATCACGCCGTATTCGAGTATGTCCTCTATCGAGTCCACCTTCACGACCTCTGCCTTAAGTCCAAGCTCCTCAACAGCCCTTTCCACATATTTTGTGAGTGCTTGGCACTTTGGGCATCCAGTTCCCAGTATCTCTATTTTCATATGCTACACCTCTCTTACTCTCACAGCTGTGTGAGCATGCGGCATGCAATGTATCCGTAGCTCAGCCCCAGCACGATGGAGAACACCACCACCATGCTGATGTAGGCTGCCGCTCTTCTTGTGCCCATCACCCTTGATATCACAATCATGTTGGGAAGGCTGAGGGCAGGACCTGCGAGCAGCATCGCAAGTGCTGGACCCTTTCCCATCCCAAGCTGCATGAGCCCTCCCACGATTGGCACCTCTGTGAGCGTGGCAAAGTACATCAGGGCACCCGAGAGCGAGGCGATGGTGTTTGCCATAAGTGTGTTGCCCCCAAGATATCGTGCAATGAGTTCGGCTGGCAGAAGCTGCACCACGATACCCATGAGAAACACACCCCCGAGCAGGAGGGGCACAATCATCTTGACAAGAAACCAGGTCTCTCGCATCCATTCGGAAAGCTCCTCGCTCGTGTACCAGCTTCTGGCAGCGTATCCCGTGAGCACCGTGAGGGGAATCAGGGCGGACGCCTTGAGCACCCAGTCGGTGATTGCTCCGCCCAGCACCAGAATCGAGAGCAGCAGCACAAATATGCCGATTGACTTTCTGTGCTCCCTCCAGCTGGAGCCATGCACTGTGTACGTGCACTGCTGTTCCTCTTTGTGTCGCTCGAACAGGGCAGCCATGAGCACACCGATGACCACTGAGCACCCGATTGCTCCAACCGCCCTCACGGCTCCAAGCTCGAGCCCGAGGGCCTTTGCGGTGTACACCACTGCGAGCACGTTTATTGCTGGAGCCGAGAACAGAAATGTGGTGGCTGGTCCCAGCCCAGCACCCCTTCGGTACACTCCCGCAAACAGGGGGAGCACGGTGCAGCTGCACACGGCGAGAAGACTCCCACTCAGTGCAGCCACTGGGTAGGCTATGCTCTTTTTTGCATCTGCTCCAAGATATGTGAGCACCACCTCTTTGGAGAACAGGGCGGCTATGGCACCTGCCAGAAAGAAAGCTGGCACGAGGCACGTGAGCACATGGGCAGAGAGATACTCTGCAACAAATGCAATGGCGCCATTGATGAGAACTGTGATGTCCAACTACATCTACCTCAGCATCTTGAGCATCTGCTGGCTCTCCTCGAGGTTCTCTGCGAGCAGCTCCTCTGCCACGTCGAGCAGGAGGAACACCTTGGGGTTGGCTACGCTGTAGTACACATTCTGCCCCTCCCTTCTACCACGGATGAGCCCCCTCTCCTTTAGAATTGCCAGATGCTGCGAGACGTTGGACTGCTCGAGCCCGAGGGCTGGCGTGATCTTGCACACGCATAGCTCCCCCATTCGCTCATCTCCACACTTCTCCGCTGCCTCGGAGGCAGTGGTCTCTCTGAGCAGCTCAAGAATTCTGATTCTCGTGGGATGTGCAAGACACCTGAAAATGTCGGCCTTCATCCTCGCTATCATGTACATACCTCTAATTCTTAAATTATACTATTCTAATTTACTTTATCCTCATTCATTCATATTATTTAAACATATCTCAAAACCTAAAAATAGCGGGGCACACAGTACACAGTAGGGAGTGATATGGTGGAAGAGGGTGAACACTCGAGCTTCGAGGATGCTCAACTCACGGAGAGCGTGTGCTGTGCTGCAGCCGCCATGCTAAAGCAGCATGTGAAAAAGGAGAGCGGGCTGTACGAGGTGGTTTGTTCGGTGTGCAAGAAGAGATTCTACACCAACAGGTTAAAGGATGTGATGGTGTGCTTTGACTGTGAACAGCTTAACGAAGCTGGCACGTGAGTGGATTAAGGGGCTACTTAGCAGTAGCCCTTAATGCGCTGTATGCCAGCTGGACGGCAGCTGCAGCTTAACTAAGCTGGCACGTGAGTGGATTAATGCGCTGTTTTGCTGGCTTTTGTAAAAAGCCAAGTGGACGACAGCTGTGAGGAGTAGCTGGGGTGAGTTGAGTTGGAGGAGGGCAAGCCGCTCAGGGTTGCCGAGTCGTATCACAGGGACGTTGGTGCAGGAATCGTCCGTATGGGCCAGAGGACACTCTCAGAGCTATCGCTGAGAAGCGGCGACTTTGTGGAAATCGTGGGCAAGATGAAGACATTTGCCGTGGTGGGTGCCAACTATCCCGATGACAAGGCTGAGGGTATCATCAGGATGGATGGCTCTCTGCGTGCCAACGCAGGGGTGGGCATCGACGACAAGGTGATGGTCAGAAAGATAGAGGCGAGGCGCGCCGAGAGAGTGACCTTTGCCCCCACCAAGAAGATTCACTTTGCGGGTGGGGAAGGATACCTCTCACGCACCCTTGCGGGAAGGCCGCTGAGCAAGGGACAGAGGGTCAGGGTGGATGTGCTCGACAACGTGCTGGTGTTTGTCGTGATATCCATTGTGCCAAAGGGGCCGGCAGTGATAGACAGGAATACCGAGATTCGCATCAGGGACAAGCCCATTGAAAGTGAGCTCTTCGTGGGTGGCGTGAGCTATGAGGACATCGGCGGGCTATCAAGGGAGATAGGTCTCGTGCGGGAGATGGTGGAGCTGCCCCTAAGACATCCAGAGCTGTTCGAGCGGCTCGGCATAGAGCCTCCAAAGGGTGTGCTGCTTTATGGCCCGCCAGGCACCGGCAAGACCCTGATAGCCAAGGCGGTCGCCAACGAGACAGTTGCGAGCTTTTTCTCCATCAGCGGTCCAGAAATCATGGGCAAGTTCTATGGAGAGAGCGAGGAGCGGCTCAGGGACATCTTCGAGGAGGCTCAGCAGAATGCCCCCTCCGTGGTCTTCATAGACGAGCTCGATGCCCTCGCCCCAAAGCGTGAGGAGGTCACGGGCGAGGTGGAGCGGCGCGTGGTGGCGCAGCTGCTCGCCCTGATGGATGGGCTTGCCCCACGGGGTCAGGTGGTCGTCATCGGAGCCACCAACCGCCCCAACGCCCTCGACCCGGCTCTCAGAAGGGGTGGAAGGTTTGACAGGGAAATCGAAATAGGCATTCCAGATGCGAGGGGGAGGCTCGAGATACTCCACGTCCACACGAGGGGCATGCCCCTCTCACGGGACGTCACCGATGAGTTTCTAAAGGAGATTGCATCGCTCGCACACGGCTACGTGGGCGCAGACATCGCCACCATGTGCAAGGAGGCTGCCATGCATGCCCTGAGAAGGATGCTTCCAGAGATTGACCTCGAGAGCGAGGAGATTCCTGCGGAGATACTGGAAAGGCTGGAAGTCAGAAAGGAGGACCTGCTTGCGGCCATGCGAGCCATAGAACCCTCTGCGATGAGGGAGGTGTTCATGGAGGTGCCCCATGTATCGTGGGAGGATGTTGGGGGGCTGCGTGAGGTAAAGCAGGAACTCATCGAGGCCGTGGAGTGGCCATTCAAATACAGGGAGGCGTTTGATGAGCTAAATCTGGAGCCACCGAGGGGCGTGCTGCTTTTCGGTCCCCCGGGCACTGGAAAAACACTGCTTGCAAGGGCAGTGGCGAGTGAATCACAGGCAAACTTCATCTCGATAAAGGGGCCAGAGCTGCTCTCCAAGTGGGTGGGCGAGAGCGAGAAGGCGGTGCGGGAGGTGTTCAGAAGGGCGAGACAGTCGGCTCCCGTAATCGTGTTCTTCGATGAGATAGACTCCATAGCTCCTCACCGGGGCATATCATCAGACTCCCACGTGAGTGAGCGGGTGGTGAGCCAGCTGCTGACAGAGATCGATGGCATCGAGGAGATGAAGGATGTGGTGGTGATGGCAGCGACCAACCGTCCAGAGCTCGTGGAGCCATCCCTGCTGAGGCAGGGCAGGATAGAGCGGCTCGTGTATGTGCCACCTCCAACACTCGCAGACAGGAAGGAGATATTTTCCATCCACCTCAGGCACAGGCCCACCGAGGGTGTGGATATCGAGAGGCTCGCAATGGCCACAGAGGGCTACACGGGTGCGGATATAGCGGCGGTGTGCAGGGAAGCAACAATGACAGCCCTGAGGCAGGTGTTATCCACGTCTCCAGAGCCCAGTGAGCTCAAGAGGCTCGTGGGCAGCGTGAGGATTACGATGGAGCACATGTGCAAGGCACTCGAGAAGATAGCCCCAAGCCTCACGGGGAAGCAGCTTGCACACTTTGAGCAGATGGCTCGCCAGTTTGCGAGGAAGGGCATAAGTGAGTAGGCTCGGAAAACATCCACCACATTTTTTAAATATTAGGTAGACAAACAGCATAGGAAAGGAGAGAGCCATGGATAGGAAACCTTCCTTTGAGGACATTGTGGATGACCTGAACAGGCTCATAAGAATGCTCATAGAGAGTATGCCTGCGGAGGGTCTGGACGAGACGGTGGTGTATGGGTTCTCTATAATAAAGAGGGGAGATGAGGAGCCCATTATTAGAAAGATGCTGCCCGAGGACGAGTTTGACGAAATCGATGACGAGGATCTGGGCAGTGGGATGATTGAGCCTCATATCGAGACCATAGAGGGAGATGACGAGGTTTACATCACCGCAGAGGTGCCAAACATCCGAGAGGAGGACATTGAGGTGGATGTGAGGGAAAGAGTAGTTCGCATCACGGCGGTGAGCAATGGTGGCTCCTGTTCCCTGATGAGCGAGCTTCCATGTGCAGTGGATGCATCTTTGGCCAAAATCAGCTACAGAAATGGTGTACTCGAGGTGGTGCTTCCAAAGCAGCGCCATCCTCGAACAGGGCATGACTCGAACGCTCCTTGACATAGCTCCCACGATTGGCACGCTGGCAGGCATTCCATTGTCCGGTGTGCAGGGCTCCCCCATCACGGGCTTTCTTGAGCACTTTCGTGGCAGTGCGCAGTTTCCCATCGTGCTCGTGATAGTGGATAGCCTGTGCTCCAACGTGTATTACCATCCCGAGCTACGCACTCCCCACATCGAGAGCCTGGCGGCAAATGGCATCATCGAGAACCTTTGTACAGTGTCCAACAAGACCACACCAGCGATAGCCTCCATCCTCTGTGGTGCATATCCAGAGGTGCACCGAGTGTACATCACCAACGATGTGAAAAACCCCGCTCTAAGGTCCATACTGGAGATAGCCTCAGAGATGGGCATCGTGTGTGGTATGGTCACCGAGGCCGAGGGGGCAAGTGCGTTCAGGCATCGCATAGACTTCACGGTGGGCGTGTCGGACAGCGAGGACATAAGGAGCTATGATGAGGCCATCCTCAAGGGCACCCTCACACTGATACGAAGGGGGTGTGACATCGTGTGCGCCCACTTTAGAAGCATAGACAGGGCAGCCCACCGAGCCGAGCAGCCCGCAGACCTCGCAGAGGCATGTGAGTTCGTGGACACGTTGGTGGGAAGACTCATGAGGCTCGATGCCTCGATGTTCGTGTGTGGTGACCACCTCGTACACACGAGATGGCAGCTGGGCATGCACACCACCATCCCGTTCATCGGGTGCAGCACCCCCATTGAGGACAGCACTCGCTGAGAGGATGCAAAGCGGAATGAAGCAGTGCCTTATACTCAAATCATGGCTCGTCGGTCTCGACTTGGCAACCTTTATGAGGGCCAAGCTCCAATGATGCGCAGATGCCCTCCGCGGACCCCTCTTCGATGAAAAAAAGGGCTGTCGAGTGTGCCAGATATGCGCGAAGGCACGAGAGCTGCATAGTGGTATCTCACATAGATGCCGATGGATTGACCTCTGGCGCCATAGCCCTCACGGCTCTTCAGAGAGCAGGGCTATCCTCAGAGATACGGTTCATAAAGCAGCTCACCTCCTCAGACCTCGAGCAACTGCTGAATGAGGGACACGAGCTGGTGGTGTTCACAGATCTTGGAAGCGGACTTGCAGACCAGATAGAGCGGCTGAAGATGAATGCCATTGTGATAGACCACCACCAGCCCGCCCCCTCTCAGCTCAGGCATCATCTCAACCCCCACCTGTTCGGCATAGATGGCTCATCCAAGGCGTGTGGGGCCACCAGCGCCTATCTGTTCGCAAGGGCTCTCTCTCGAACGCCACAGGGCAACATCGACCTCTCTCCTCTTGCGATAGTGGGCGCGGTGGGCGATATGCAGCACATGAAGACCGGCAGGCTGACATCCCTGAACAGGGCGGTACTCAGGCAGGGCTCAGCACATGGCTATCTCTCATTTGGTGCTGACCTCAGACTGTTCGGAAGGCAGACCCGTCCCCTGTTCAAGCTGTTGGAGTACTCCACAGACCCCGTGCTTCCGGGGCTCACGGGAAGCGAGGATGCCTGCATTGCATTTCTGCATGCGTGTGGTATCAGGGCGAAGGGGGAAAGATGGAGGAGGTGGATAGACCTCGATGATGATGAGAAGCAGAGGGTGGTCTCCAATCTCATACAGCACTGTCTTGCCAACGGCGTCCCTCCCGCAAGGGCCACCTCGCTCGTGGGGGAGGTGTACACGCTGCTTACAGAGCAGGAGGGCACAGAACTTCGGGATGCCTCGGAGTACTCCACCCTGCTCAATGCCACCGCCCGCTATGAGTGCGCAGATGTGGGGCTGGCGGTGTGCCTTGGGGACAGAGATGAAGCTTTCAAAAGGGCAAGGACACTTTTGGCCGAGCACAGGCGAAACCTCGTGGAGGGACTGAGGCTGGTGAGGGAGAAGGGTGCAAAGAGGATGCAGAGCTTCACGTACTTTGACGCGGGTGCCAACATCAGAGATACCATTGTGGGCATAGTTGCCGGAATGAGCATGAGCTTTCTTGGAAATGACGTTCCCGTGGTGGCAATCGCGGAGAGCGAGGATGGTATGCTCAAGGTGTCTGCCCGCACCACGCCTCACAAGGTGAGGAGGGGCATCAACCTTGCAAGCGCTCTATCCAAGGCGGCACACGTAGTGGGTGGAAGCGGAGGCGGGCACAGCGTGGCGGCCGGAGCTTCCATCCCAAAGGGCAAGAAGGAGGAGTTCTTAAGAGAGCTGGAAAGGGTGCTGATGGAGCAGGGTGAATCGAAGAGCAGTTAGTGCAATGAGCTAAAAAGGAGGGGGTAGATGGAAGGTTTACACCACAGGAGGAGGAAAAATGGCTGTATGTTCCTTCCATCTGCCCTACCCCGCTCCAGTCATACTATATAAATATTCTGAATGGGGTGGATTTGCCGTTGATGTAAAGGAGGGGGTAGATGGAAGGTTTACACCACAGGAGGGGAAAATGGCTGTATGTTCCTTCCATCTGCCCTACCCCGCTCCAGTCATACTATATAAAGATTGCTAATGAGGATATATCTGCCTTTCCAGCCGGATGTGGAGGAGTCACAAGCCAAAGAGTCTCACTTTCAGTGTTTGGGTATTTCAGTAGTCGGAGAGGCTGATGTGCAGTTTGACTGATGCGGGCTGGAAGCCCCTTTCCGTAAGGAGGGATGAGAGAAATTATGGGTGAGCGAGGGGCAGTTCACTCATACTTAAATATCCTTTGATATACCTGATAGCCGCTTGAGAAGGGTTGCTATACTGTTCGGACTACTGCTGATGCTACCCCAGGCTCATGCGCTGTTCGCTTCTGAGCAGCCAAAGATAGCCGAGGAGCCGTGGGACCATCTCCCCATCAGGATATACATCGACGATGTGAACACACACCCCATGTGGGATGAGGCATACAGAGACGCCGTGCTCTCTGCTCTCAGATACTGGGAGAAGGATGGGGCAAGAAGGCTGTCATACAGGCCCGTGTTCCAGCGGGTAGAGGACCCAGATGAGGCAGACATAACCATCCGCTGGGTGGAGAACATAGGTGAGGGAGGGGAGTTTCCCAAGGGGGTGGCTGGATATGCACAAATACAGCACCACACCGTCGATGGAAGGGTGAGGTTTGAGAGAGTGGACATAGTGCTCGAGGTGGCTGAAAAAAGGGGGCTGCTCTGGTGGGCACACGGAAAGAAGACTGCACGTCTGGTGGCGACGCACGAGCTGGGGCACGCTCTTGGGCTCGGTCACAGCAGTGACCCAGGAGATGTGATGAATCCCACCTTTGTGGAAAGGCACGAGCCAAGCCCCCAAATGCTCACCTATCTCAGCAGGGCATCTCCCCTCATCGTGATTCTCTTAACACTCTTCATGGGCCATGCCATAGTTGGGTACACTCGGGCCAGAAAACACAGAAGACGGCTTGAGTCAGCACACTTTGAGGAGCCCATGGCGCTCCAGTACAGAAGGAGGCGGTAATCTTTTAAAGGGAGGGGGCATAGCACGTGCAGCCTTACGAAACACATGGCGGTACGGAGATGAAGCAGCCAAGCATGAATATAGGAATGGTGGGCCACGTTGACCATGGCAAGACCACACTGGTGGCAGCACTCTCTGGGGTGTGGACAGACCAGCACAGTGAGGAGATAAAGAGGGGCATCACCATAAAGCTGGGCTATGCCGATACCGAATTTAGAAAGTGCCCGTTGTGTGATGAGCCAGAGTGCTACACGGTGGAGAAGGTGTGTCCAGTGCACAATGTGGACACTGAACACGTTAGAACGGTCTCGTTTGTTGACTCCCCGGGGCACGAGAGTCTCATGGCTACCATGCTCTCTGGCGCTGCTCTCATGGATGGGGCGGTACTCGTTATAGCCGCCACCGAGCCATGCCCCCAGCCCCAGACCAAGGAGCATCTCATGGCGCTCGATATAGTGGGTGTGAAAAACATAGTGGTCGTGCAGAACAAGATAGACCTCGTGGAGAGGGACGCCCTCATAGAACACTACAACCAGATCAAGCAGTTCGTGAAGGGAACGGTGGCCGAGGATGCGCCCATCATCCCCGTATCTGCTCAGAGGAAGGTGAACATCGATGTGCTCATCGAGGCTCTCATAAAGTACATCCCAGAGCCGCAGCGCGACCCCACCAAGCCTGCGAGGATGTATGTCGCAAGGTCGTTCGATGTGAACAAGCCGGGCACACCCGTGAATCGCATCGTGGGAGGGGTGATAGGTGGAAGCCTCTCACAGGGCAGACTCAGGGTGGGGATGGACATCGAGATGCGCCCTGGAAGAAAGGTGGATTCAGAGGGCACCACGAGATGGGTACCCCTCACCACGAAGGTAGTGGATATGAGGGCTGGCGGTGTTAAGGTGGAAGAGGCAACTCCGGGTGGGCTCATAGGCGTGGGTACGCTGCTCGACCCATCCCTCACCAAGAGCGACTTTTTGGTGGGTCAAATTGCAGGTGAGGTGGGCACGCTTCCTCCCACGTGGGATGAGTTCGACCTCGAGGTGAGGCTGCTCGAGAGGGTGGTGGGCACGAGCGAGGAGGCAGAGGTCAAACCCCTCACAAGGGCCGAGCCCCTGATGCTCAATGTGGGCACGGCGACCACCGTCGGCATCATCACAAATACCAGAAAGGGCAAGAAGGGAGACATAGCCACCGTCAAGCTCAAGAGACCCGTGTGCGCAGAAGAGGGGGCTCGAGTGGCAATCTCACGCAGGATAGGCTCGAGGTGGAGACTCATAGGCGTGGGCACCCTCAGGGCAAACAAGAGATGAGCTGCAGAGTTATCATCGATACCAGCATACTCATGCTGGCCCACACCCATAAAGTGGATGTGCTTTCGGAGCTCAGAAGGCTGGGGTTTACCGAGCTCTTTGTGCCCCAGGGTGTCCTCTTGGAACTCAGGGGCCTCTCGAGAAGGGGGGGCAAGGAGGGTGTGGCGGCGAGGGTGGCACTTGCCCTTGCCGAAAGATGCATCGTTTGTCCATCACCACGTGAGGTGCCCATCGATGATTTTCTGCTGGAGCTGGCACACGAGATGGATGCTGCCCTTGCCACGAGCGATTCCGAGCTCAGAAAGCGGGCGCGCAAAGCTGGCATTGCGTTGGTGGGCATGAGAGGTCTGGACCATCTCGAGAGGCTATAGCCATATGGTGTGTTCCCTGCACAACTTATTTATAGAATAACAAACAGCGTTTCAGGAGTACTGGAGGAGGTAATATGGCAAGAGGCACTGGAGATAAAGTCGTCGTTCCAGCTGGGCATGCTCCCACGGGACAGCCCGTGTTTGTGATCACTGATAAGGAAAAAACCAGCGGCAGGGATGCTAGGCACATGAACATCCTTGCCGCAAGGGCGGTGGTGGATTCTGTAAAGAGCACGCTCGGGCCACTGGGGATGGACAAGATGCTCATCGACCCTCTGGGCAACATCACAGTCACCAACGATGGGGCGGTAATTTTGAGGGAGATGAGCATTGAGCATCCGAGTGCCAAGATGGTCATCGATGGTGCAAAGACTCAAGAGGATGTAGCAGGGGATGGAACCACGAGTGTGGTGGTGCTCGTTGGCGCACTGCTCGATGCGGCAGAGAAGCTCATGGATGCGGGAGTGCACCCCACAGTGCTCGTTTCTGGATACAAGATGGCTGCAGAGAGAGCCCAGCAGGTGCTGGACAGCCTCGCAAGAAGGGTGGAGCGCACGAACGATGCCACGCTGAGGGAGATTGCCAAGACAGCAATGATGGGCAAGGGTCCAGAGGTATATGCCGACACCCTTGCCGAGATGTGCGTGCGGGCCGTAAAGGGGGTGGAGGACAACGGTGCCGTAGATGTGAAGGAGAACATCAAGCTCATAAAGAGAGTGGGGTTGCGCTCTGAGAACACCGAGCTCATAAATGGCATTGTAATCGACAAAGAGCGCTCTCATCCCTCTATGCCGAGGAGGGTGAAGAATGCCAAAATTGCGCTGCTCAACAAGGGAATTGAGGCTAAAAAGCCCCAGACGAAGGCCAAGATGAAAATCGAGAGCGCAGAGCAGCTCGCAGAGTTCATGCAGGAGGACGTGCGTGTCGTCGAGGAGCAGGTAAAGCGCTTTGCAGAGCTGGGCGTAAATGTAGTGATGACCGAGATGGGCATAGACGACATAGGAAACAGCCTGCTCTCGAAGTACGGAATCTTTGCCGTGGAGAGGCTGCTCTCAGATGACCTAAAGCGCATCTCGAGGGCAGTCGGGGCGAGGATTGTATCCACCGCGTCTGACCTTAAGCCAGAGGACTTAGGTGAGGCAGGGCTCGTTGAGGAGGTCGGAAAGGCTGGCTTTTTGGCAGACAAGTACATCTACATCCACGATGCAAAGAACACCAAGGCGGTCACAATCGTGATTCACGCTGGAAGCGAGAATGTGGCAGACGAGGTGGAGAGGGCTCTGGAGGATGCCCTGAAGGTGGTGGCGTGTGCCGTGGAGGACCAGACCGTGGTGGCTGGAGGGGCGGCGCCCGAGATGGAGATGGCTCTCAGACTCAGGCAGTATGCCAACACCCTGAAGGGCAGGGAGCAGCTCGCAGTGCAGGCATATGCTGAGGCACTGGAGGCAATTCCAAAGGCGCTGGCTGAAAACTCGGGACTGGATGTGATTGATACATTGGTGGCCCTTCGAAGTGCTCATGAGGGGGGGCGCACAACGGCCGGCATTGATGTGTTTAGCGGCGACATCATAGATATGTGGGAGGCAAACGTCATCGAGCCTCTCAGGGTGAAAAGGCAGATGATTTCCACGGCCACCGAGATTGTGTGCATGATTTTGAGGCTGGATGAGATACTGGCATCGGAGAGAAGGGAGCCCAGCATTGCGGAGAAGCACTGGCCAAAGAGCTACGAGATGGCTAAGCGGAGGGGAATGAAGGGGAACATTCCCGGCACCTGACCACACTCGCTGAATCATTTCAGGGTGGGTGATATGTCCGAGCCACAGGAGCAGCCCTCGGCACGAGAAGAGAAGGTAGAGGCATCACGGGAGGAGGGGCAACCCTCCACTACGACGGATGCTGGAGCTGCAGAGCCGAGCGACACAGGTGAGCAGCTCCAGCATGACCAGAAAACGATTGACGAGCTCGAGGAAAAGCTAAGGGTTATGCAGGAAGACTACCTGCGCCTTAGAGCAGACTTTGACAACTATAGAAAGCGGATGCAGAGAGAGATGGCAGAGGTGGCAGAGAGAGCGAAGGATGAGCTGCTCTGTGAGCTTTTTGCCCTGAGCGATGACATAGAGCGTGTGCTTGCCTTGAGGGACAGTGGAGGCGACCTCGAAAGCTTCTTTACTGGTATAGAGCTCATCTATGGAAGGTTCTGCAAGCTTTTCGAGCAGGAGGGTGTGAGCAGGATAGTGTGCGAGGGAATGCTAGATCCCCATCTTCATGAGTGTGTGCTCTATGAGGAGCGGGACGATGTGCCAGAGGGCACAATCCTCGAGGAGGTCGTGCATGGATATGAGAGAAGGGGCAGGGTGCTGCGTCCAGCGAGGGTGAAGGTGGCGAGGAGAAAGGAGGAATAGGGCTGGGTAAGTCCATATACGATGCCCCCCGAATGTGATGGAGGTGAGCACGTGGCTGAGGAGGAGAGAAGATATCCGAGCACCAACCCCTGTGGGGCTGGTCCATGCTATACAGAGCCCCTGGTGAAAAAGCAGATTAGGGAGAACATCAGAAGTGGAGAGATGCACGAGGCAACGTGTCCTGTGTGTGGAAAGGTGTTTCTCACGAACATAGAGGGCACGCAAGTTCCCTGTTTTGAACATCAGGGGCAGATTCAGTAGTTGATTCAGCATGCCTTTGTGATGTCTCTTGCCTCACCGCGTGAGGAGCACACACCCCTGCTGACAGTGCTCGAACCTTCTCTTCCACCCTTCTCTTCCACCAAAGCCCTCCACCCTCGTCATCAATGAGGCCACAAGGCTGGCGATAAGGCGGGCGATGGCCTCAGAGCCAAGTCGAGGAGGCGCTCAAGCGAAAGTACGGTGCAGGGCACCCGTTCATGTGAGTGCTCCTTTTAAATACCTGTGCTCAATTCCCATGGGAGAGAGGAGTATGAAGAAGGTGGTCCTTGCGTACTCTGGAGGACTGGATACGTCCGTGTGTGTCCCCCTGCTAAGGGAGAGATATGGCTTTGACCACGTGGTCACCGTCGTGGTGGACGTGGGTCAGCCAGATGTGGACATGGCAGAAAGAAAGGCACGAGCAATCGCCGATGAGCACTACACCGTGGACGCCAAGCGGGAGTTCGTGGAGGACTATCTATTCCCGCTCATCAAGGCTAACGGATGCTACGAGGGGTATGTGCTGGGCACGGCCATTGCGCGCCCCCTCATCGCAAAAAAGGTGGTGGAGGTGGCAGAGCGCGTTGGGGCATCTGCCCTTGCCCATGGGTGCACGGGCAAGGGGAATGACCAGCTCAGGTTCGAGGCGGTGTTCAGGCTCACCGACATGGAGGTGGTCGCCCCCATGCGGGAGCTGAATCTCACCCGTGAGTGGGAGATAGAGTACGCAAGAGAGCATGGCATTCCCGTGCCAGCCACCAAGGAGAAGCCATGGAGTATCGATGAGAACCTGTGGTCTCGCTCCATAGAGGGGGGAGTGCTGGAGGAGCCAGAGAGCGTGCCTCCAGAGGAGATATATGGGTGGACTTTAGACCCCACGAGGGACGAGCACCCAGAGGAGATAACGGTATCGTTCGAGAGAGGTGTGCCCACAGAGGTGGAAGGAAAGCGTCTCGAGCCCGTAAAGCTCGTTCAGACGCTCAACGAAATCGGAGGAAGGCATGGTGTTGGGCGCACAGACATGATGGAGGACAGGGTGCTGGGGCTTAAAGCGCGGGAGAACTATGAGCATCCAGCGGCCACCATACTGCTCAAGGCACACAGGGATTTGGAGTCGCTCACGCTGACGTATCGTCAGCTACAGCTCAAGCGTGTGCTGGAGCAGCAGTGGGCAGAGCTTGCATACTTTGGGCTCGTGGATGAGCCCCTGTTTGAGGACCTGAACGCCTTCATGGACTCCACCCAGAGGTATGTGAGCGGGTGGGTCAGGCTCAGGCTGTATGCTGGCTCGTGCAGGGTGGTTGCAAGACACTCCCCCCACGCGCTGTACAGCAAGGATATGGTCTCCTTCGATACAGGGGGAGAGCCGTGGCATGCAGAGGGTTTCTCGGTGTTTCATTCCCTGCAGTCGAGGATAGCAAGAAGGAGAGAGGGGTAACTTCGTCTTGTTTCTGAAAGACATTCTCTTCTTTCTGAGTCCTTTCCACTCAGTTTGTCTCGGCCAAGAAACTCTCATCTTCCACATCGAGAACGTCCAGCTCCTCTACGCTGGCCCCCACACCCAGCAGCTGCGAGAGCGAGGGAACAGTTCTCCCCTCGTCTCCAGACACCAGCTCCTTGACATACATGCCGCTCTCACACCTGAGCTCTATCTCAGCCCATGTGCCCTCCAGAGCCACCAGTCTCGCCTCGTACACCCTCCTGTATCTCACTTTGTCGGCACGTCTGTGGGCAACCCTCTTTGGGGTTCGCTGGGCTATTCTGTTGCTCGTGATGTCCTCGAGGGCATGGATGATGAGCTCTGGGGACACCTCGTGCTCGAGCAGCACCTTTATGCGGTAGCGCTTTGGATACTTGGCGGCCTTCAGCCTCTCCACGGTCTTTCTCGTGGTATATGTCAGGCCTTTGACCTCCACCTTGCCCTCGGCATGCTCGTTAATCACTCGTTCCAGCTCCTCAAGGTCGATGGTGCGCCTTTTGGGAGATATAACCTCGAGCACAAATGGCCTTCCCCTCCCCAGCATCCTCGCATCGATATCCTCCCTGCCGCAGCCATGAAATGCAGTGTCCTTTGCCAGAAAGGCTTCCACCACCGGTGCAGATATGAGCTCGTCCACACTCTCTGGATACTGCCTTCCCGTGAACCCACAGCCCTCGCACCCTTTTCCTCTGCATGCCCTGTGGGGCCATCTGGTCTGGGGAATACCCCTTATGAGCTTTCGGTACCTTCCCATGATGAATATGGGTGAGGGCTTTACCTCCACAGCATCCCCTTCGAGGTCAAGCAGCACCACCACATCGGGATGCTCAAAGTCCACATCCTTTCCAGTGGCCTCTCCTATGAGCTTTCCCACCTCTCTGTTTATCTCTGCCTTTAAAGGCTCGGCATGCAGCTCTGAGAGCATTGACCATGCCATCTCCTCACTGGCGGCGAGCATGCCCGACAGGTGCGTGCCCACGAGATACGTGTGAAACTCGTATTCTCTTAGGGCATCGAGCGCCCGCTTGGCCCACATGGGCAGCTGCTCGAACAGCCCGTTGCATATCCAGCACACTCCACCTGAGTGGAGAAACTGCTCATTCCTTACATCATCCTCGAGGGAGAGCACCACCCTGATAGCCTTTCCCCTCTCGCTGTTGGAAAGTCCGGTGGACAGCCTGCCAAACAGTCTTCCGAGGCAGTGGTCGCAAACGTGCCCCTCAGATAGTACCTTGCGGGCATCCTCCAGTATCATCTGGGCTAAAGCCTCCACTCCTTGGCGTATATATGTGTATGGGTTGGCTTTATCTCTTTGATATTGAGCACGAGCCGCCTTCTGACATGTTGATTAGACATGTTGATTATAATCAACAGTGCTCACTTCATCGTACCACGAGCAACGTCGCCCCGTCGATTTCGATTACGTCCACTCTCTCGCCCTCGACGAGGAACTCTTCTTCTATGTGGATGGCATTGGATGGCACCTCTATCTGCTTTCCGTCGAGCTGCACCCTGATGGTGCCCTCCTCCACCATCTTCAGTAGCTCATCCTCCCTCATCTTTTGCATGGCATCGATTGCTCGCTTGGCATCAGCCCTCAGCAGCGGTCCGAGCACTGCCATGTTGGGTGTGAACCCCTTCACCCTTCTTTCGAGCACTGGTGGGTGGGTGATGACCCTCGTTTTGCTATTGGTGGCGTTGGAGATATCTACGGTGTCTGGCAGCGTGCCATTGGTGTACACTATAATCTCTTTGAGTGGGGCGTTGAGGGCAATCTTGTGCTCGGATTTGTATCTTCGGATGGCGGATGTGATGCTGGCAATGAGTTCACCCTCCCGCTCGGCACCCTCGTCTATCAGCTCTTCCTTCACGCAGGGGTATGGCTGTACATGTACACTTTTATCCTCGAACAGAGAGTGTATCTCCTCTGCTAGATGTGGCATGAAGGGAGCAATCAGCCTCGCGAGGGTGAGCACCACATCACCCAGCGTGTACTGGGCGGCACGTTTTCCCTGCTCGTCCTCACCATATAGCCTGCCTTTGACGAGTTCTATGTAGTTGTCGGCGAGCACCTCCCATGCAAACATCCGTATTGCCTTCAGAGTCTCGTCGAACTCGTAGGCATCCATGTGGGCGATGCACTCCTCCACGAGCCTTTGGAGCTTGGAGAGTATCCACCTGTCCGCTGTCCTCAGCGTGGGTTTTTGCTCTTCTTTCTTGGCTCCAGCGAGACGCGCAAACCTCGCGATGTTCCACAGCTTCTGCTGGAAACGGGAGGCGGCCACCACATCCTTCCATCTGAACATGATGTCCGAGCCAGTCGAGCCCCCGATGGCAGCCCACTGCCTGAAGGCATCTGCCCCGTATCTTTCCACCACCTCCTCTGGCTGGATGATGTTGCCCAGCGACTTGGACATCTTGTGCCCATCCTCTCCGAGCACCATTCCGTTGATTACGATGGTATCCCATGGCTTGGTGTCCACAAGGACATCTGCCCTGAGGAGCGTGTAGAACGCCCATGTGCGGATGATGTCATGTCCCTGTGGTCGAAGCTGTGTGGGTAGCATGGGGGAGTCCGAAAGCCATCTACCCACGTGTAGTGCCGAGATGGAAGAGTCCATCCATGTATCGAGCACATCCTCCTCTGGCACGAACTCCTCACCGCCACAGTGAGGGCATGGACCAGTGTAGGGAGTGTGTGTGGGGTCCACTGGCAACTCCCCTTCTGAGGCTACGTGCTCTTTGCCGCATCTCGTGCAGTACCACACTGGAATGGGCGTTGCAAACACCCTCTGTCTCGAGATGCACCAGTCCCATTCCATCTCCTCGACCCAGTTCACCAGCCTCGTGAGCATGTGCTCTGGAACCCACCGTACCTCCCGTGCCCTCTCGAGCACCCTCTCTGGAAGCACTCTCACGAACCACTGGGGCTCCGAGAGAATCTCTATTCTGGACTTGCACCTCCAGCATACCCCAACGCTCTGCTCCACATCCTGCTGGTCATACAGGTATCCCCCCTCTTTGAGAGCCTCCACTACCGCATCCCTGCACTCCTCGATTGTGAGCCCAGCAAACTCACCCGCAATCGCCGTCATTCTTCCCTTTCGGTCGATGGCAGCTCGTAAGGGCAGGGAGTGTTTCTTCCACCACCTGACGTCCTGCTTGTCTCCAAACGTGCATATCATCACTGCTCCAGTGCCGAACGCTGGGTCAACCGCCTCATCGGCTATCACCTCGACCTCGTGCCCAAACAGCGGAACTTTAAGCCTCTTTCCCACCATGTCCCGATAGCGCTCGTCCTCTGGATGCACGGCAACCGCCACACACGCACACAGAAGCTCTGGTCTCGTGGTGGCGATGTCCAGCGAATCGAAGTGGAGGAAGTTGAGCACCCCCTGCTTGTTCTTGTACTCAACTTCTGCATACGCAATGGCGGTCTCACACCTTGGGCACCAGTTTACTGGATGGTCATCCCTGTATATGAGCCCCCTTTCGTACATTCTGACGAACGATATCTGGGTCTGGACATAGTACTCAGGTTTCATGGTGATGTACTCGTTGCTCCAGTCCACAGAGAACCCCAGCCTTCTCATCGTACGGCGCATGTGTTCAATGTTGGACAGGGTGAGCTCTTCACACAGCCTTCTGAACTCTGCTCTGGGCACCTGATTCTTTGTTATGCCGTGTATCTCCTCCACCTTCACCTCGGTGGGCAGTCCATGGCAATCCCAGCCCTGTGGGAACATGACGTTATAGCCCCGCATTCGCTTGTATCTGGCTATGAAGTCTATGTAGCACCAGTTCAGGGCGTTGCCTATGTGGAAGTTGCCCGTGGGGTAGGGAGGAGGGGTATCTATGATGTACGTTGGCTTTTCAGAGTGCTCATCAAAGTAGTACATCTCGTCTTTCCACACGCTCTGCCACTTTTGCTCGACGGCAGTGGCATTATACTCCTTTGGAATATCGGCTGGGTTGCTGGGCATTGACCACCCTCTGGGCGAGCTACTCCATCCCTTCAGCTCTTTAAATAACTTTCGAGTTTTCCTTCTGTTTGAGAGGGCGGGTGATGCGATTCTCGTGGTCAACCACTCACCGTCAGACGGTGTGTAGTCCTTAGGATGCTTTCACCGTACGCTCTGGCTGTGCTCGACCGACTCCCCAGGCTTGGTCGGGCTCGCTGCCACGCCCGCGTCCACAACAGCCGAACCGCTCTCACCGCCTCAGGAGTGCCTGGTGCATGCTAACATGAGCTTGGGTGACCGCAGCCCCTGCAATAGCTGCATCAAAAAGTTAACTTGCAATTTATGTGGACGCCAACCCACAGTGGTCTCCCTGCGCTTTCCCAAGCTCACTGCGCTTTCCCAAGCTCACTGCGCTTTCCCAAGTCGCGTGTGCAGAGCAGGTTCATACAGAGTCGAACGTCATCACCTTGACGTTGGCAGGCACCTTCACGAGGCTTCCGAGCTTTGCGCCCACCACACACTCGATATTCTTCGTGGCCGCAATGTCGAGCAGCCTCTGGGTGATCACACCGTCGAACACGGCAGCCTTCACAGTGCCATTT
This sequence comes from Methermicoccus shengliensis DSM 18856, assembly GCF_000711905.1. Classification (NCBI taxonomy): domain Archaea; kingdom Methanobacteriati; phylum Methanobacteriota; class Methanomicrobia; order Methanosarcinales; family Methermicoccaceae; genus Methermicoccus; species Methermicoccus shengliensis. The sequence continues at coordinate 191,102 of NZ_JONQ01000007.1, read as the reverse complement.
AGCTCCTTTAGACCATCGGCGAGCTCTGCCACACTGAGCTCCTTTAACACGCTGTACTCCCCGTCCAGCAGCCTTGCAACGCCAGTACCGTTGACCTGCTCCACTTGCCTCCTCAGGGATGCCTGCCTGCTCTCGACCTCGATCTCCACCTTCGCCTCGGAAGGCTCTTCAACAGCCTGCTCATTGGCCTTCCCTGTGGGCTCGACCTCCTCGGCGGGCTCGGCGGGCTCGGGGAGTGGGGTCTTGGTCACGGCGGCATGTGCCGTCTCGCTCTCTACCCTGTTCACATGCCGCCTTCTCGGCGTGGGCCGCAGGTAGTAATCTCTCACCCTGTCCACGGGCACCTTCTGCCTCAGTGCCCTCACGATCTCTTTATGTACGAGCTCCTCCACGCCCTTGCCATCTGGTGCCCTTGCTATGTAGTCGATATCGGCTACCCTCAGCAGCTCCTTTATGATTAGCTCGCCACCCCTATCGCCATCTGTGAAGGCCGTGACGACCTTGTTCTTGGAGAGCTGGGCGATGGAGGACGGGACGTTAGTTCCGCCGATGGCTATGGCGTTCTTGATGCCATACTTCAGGAGGTTCAGCACATCTGCCCTCCCCTCCACTATCAGTATGGCATCTGAGTCATCGATGTTTGGCCCTGCTGGAAGTCTCTCTGGGCCCCAGTAGCACAGCTCTTCGGTGCGCACAGACTGCTTTACCTCCTCGGCAAGCTCCTGACTCTCGGGCACAGAGGTATCGAATGCCTCAATGAGGATTTGCTTTGCCCTCTCCACAATCCATTTGCGCTTCGAGGCTCGCACGTCTTCTATCTTGACGACCTCTATCTTGGACACGCACGGCCCTATCCTGTCTATGGTCTCCAGTGCTGCGGCAAGGATGGCGGTCTCCACCTTGTCGAGGCTCGAGGGAATATCAATCGTGCCCCTCGCCTTGCCATTTTTGAGCTTGAGGTTGACCTCTATCCTGCCGATCCTGCCGCTCTTTTGGAGGTCTCTAAGGTCGAGATCACTTCCGAGGAGGCCCTCAGTCTGACCAAATATGGCCCCCACCACGTCTGGCCTCTCTATAACTCCATCTGCACTTATTTTGGCGTGTATGAGGTACTTGGTAGTAGCGTCTGAATTCTGCATGAACTTTACACCCCCTTGATGGGAGGAACGCAGAAAAAGAAATCACATCACCCTCAGCTGGCTCAATACCTATGGCGGATAGCATTCCGGTGGACTCGCCACATACTTCTCAAGCCTCACCTGACTCGTGTTCCGCTCCTCGCCTTCATACCAGTGTATCCGCATTCAGGGTTGAAGTGATGATTGTGATTTCTCTCTGCACCTCTCCCTCGAAGTGCTATAGATTTTCATATGCCATCTCATAAATAAGCTTATCCTTGGGCGCCTTGGGCGCAACCCTCTTGCCCCTCATTTGCCATCAGCACATCGAGCACCCGCTCCACCCTCTCCCTGCTGGCCGTCGCAGCATCGAACACGTCCTGCATGGTGGTCTTCCCCACGACTCCATTGGCGTAGTTATCCACCGAGCACAGGCTGGCAAAGGGTATCCCGAGTTCACAGCACAGTGTGGCCTCCGAGGCGAGGGTCATGCCCACCACGTCCCCAAACGTGCCGAGGAAGTGCACCTCGGCTTTGGTCTCGAGCCTTGGCCCCCTCACCTGCACATACACACCCCGCTCGTACACGGCCTCGCCACAGGCTCTCACAGCCTCCACCAGCTTTCTCCTGAGATTCTCGTCCATTTCTGGCGTGGCGTGATACACCTCGTCCTCGAAGAAGGTGATTGAGTCCCAGAGGCACACGAAGTCGTGGGGCACCATGAACCAGCCCCTCTTCACTGCCTCTTTCAGGCTTCCGCACGAGTTTACGCTGACCACCTCGTCCACATCGAGGTTCACAAGGGCGGCTATGTTTGCCCTGTGGTTGATTTTGTGTGGAGGAACGCTGTGGGATGGTCCGTGCCTCAACAGCAGCACTACATCATCGCCAACGTGGCACACAGCTCTGCCATATGGGCTCTCCACGAGGCACTCCTTGAGCCCAGAGAGCAACCTCGAGCCTCGAAGGTTGGTGCCAGCTATCACACCAAGCATTACCTCACCGCCACAAGCTATACCTCAACATTAAAAATACTTTACACCACATCAACACCCATGGCTCACATCACAGCTCCACCCAATGCAGATATGGGGTGGTGGCTGCCAGTGTACGAACACATTTTGAGGGATTTTGGATTTGAGAGGGACGCAGATGAGCGGGCGGCGAGGCTGCTGTGCACTCTCATCTCAGAGGCGAACAACAGGGCACCCATTGAGAAGCTTAAGGAACTCATCGAGAAAAGGCGGACACTGGTGTGCGGCAAGGCTGCAAGGCTCGCCTCCGACCTAAAAAGAGCGAAAGAAAGGAGGATGCTCGATGGTTCGGTGCTCATCGCAGCCGATGGAGCCACGAGCGTGCTACTATCTCTCAAGATGGTGCCCCACATAATTGTGAGTGACCTCGATGGCAACATGTGCGACATCATCGCTGCCAACAGGATGGGCTCTCTCGTGGTGGTGCATGCCCATGGGGACAACATTCCCCTGCTCAGAGAGTACGTGCCAAGGCTGAAGAACGTCATCCCCACAACCCAGAGCATACCGTTCGATGAGGTGTACAACTTTGGTGGATTTACCGACGGGGACAGGTGCGTGTTTTTGGCGGGAGCGTTTGGGGCAAGCAAGGTGGTGCTGCTGGGCTTTGACTTTTATGATGCGAGCAAGGGGCCCCTAAAGAGAAAAAAGCTCATGTGGGCAAGACGCCTGATACTCGGGTTCGAGGGGGCACAGCTCGAAATGCTTAAGTGAGCACCAATCAAGGGGTAGGGTATGAGGATACCCAGACCTCGGGGCACGAGGGACTTTTACCCGGAGGAGATGGAGAGGAGAAGGGCCGTGGAGCGCACAATGAGGCGCATCGCCGAGAGCTGGGGATATGGCGAGGTTGCGACGCCCACATTCGAGCACCTCGAGCTGTTCACCCTCAGGTCTGGAGAGGCAATAAAGGAGGAACTCTATGCCTTTACTGACAAGTCTGGAAGAGAGCTGGCACTGCGTCCAGAGCTCACCGCGCCCGTCGTGAGGATGTATGTGGAGAGCATGCAGCGTGCCCCAAAGCCGCTCAGACTATACTACTTTGGCAACTGCTTCAGGTATGAGCGCCCACAGAGGGGGAGGTTCAGGGAGTTCTGGCAGTTTGGAGCAGAGCTCATAGGAGGAAGAGAGGTGTATGCTGATGCCGAGGCAATGGCTCTCGCATATGCGCTGCTATCCAGCGTGGGCGTGCACACCACTATCAACGTGAGCCACCTCGATGTGGTGGGCGGGTTGCTGAGGGGGTTGAGCGAGGAGCAGAGGCGCTCTGTGCTCAGGCTTCTCGACAAGCACGAGATGGAGCAGCTTGCCACATATCTCGTGGAGATGGGAATGGCATATGTGCTCGAGCCTTTGGAAGCGCTGATGGAGCTTAGAGGGGACGCCTTTTCCCGCATCGAGCAGGCGTCCGAGATTTCGGCCTCTGAGGGGCTTGAGGTTCTTGAGAGGACGCTCGAGCTGCTCGAGGCATATGAGGTGCCCTTTGATGTGGACTTCGGGATAGTGAGGGGGCTGGATTACTACACTGGTATTGTGTTTGAGGCATATGCGGAGGGTCTTGGGGCAGAGAGCCAGGTGTGTGGCGGGGGCTCCTATGCCCTCTCCGAGCTCTTTGGTGGAGAGCCTGTGAGCTCGTGCGGGTTTGGCATAGGCTTTGATAGGGTGATGGAGGTGTGTGAGCCCCCGCTTGAGAGGGCGAGTAGGGTGGTTGTGGTGAACGTGGGGGACACATACCGCTATGCCATCGGAGTGGCTCAACAGCTGCGCAAGGGTACTGGGCTTGAGGTGGAGCTCGATGTGATGAAGAGGTCGATAAGGGAGCAGCTCAGCAGGGCAAATGCCTTGGGTGCGAGATATGCGGTGATAGTGGGTGAAAGAGAGATGAATGAGCAGAGCCTCACGTTAAGGGACCTTGTCACTGGGGAACAGCAGGTGCTGCCCCTCAGAGATGCCATTGACCTTTTGAGAGCCTCCCATGAGTGAGCGCTGGCAGATTGTGGTGGTCGGAGCTGGCCCAGCTGGGCTTGCGGCAGCGAAGATGGCGGCAGAGATGGGGGCTTCCGTGCTCGTGGTGGAGGAGCATGCGAGGGTGGGCACACCCGTGCAGTGCGCTGGCTTTCTTCCCCAGCCTCACGAGCTTGAAGAGCTGCTATCCATTCCCCACATCGAGGAGGAGCTGTCCATCGTGAGCAGGGCAAGGGTGAACACCACATCACTCCAGCGCATGGTGGCTCCAGATGGCACCTCTAAGCAGTTCGAGGTGGATGGATGGGTGCTTGACAGGGCAAGAATGGACGAGCTGCTTGCGAAGAGTGCAGCAAGGGCTGGGGCGGAGGTGCTGCCTGCCGCCCGCCTCGAGCGTCTCGCCTCAGGGGGCAGCGGGTGCGCGCTCACACTCGATGTGCGAGGGGTGCGCGAGTGTGTGAAGGCACAGGTGGTAATCGGGGCAGACGGCCCCCTCTCGAAGGTGGCGTCCCAGAGCGGGCTCGTGCGGCACAGGAGCAAGAGCGACCTCGCGTTCTGTCTTTATGAGGTGAGGGATGGCGTGGAGGTGGAGCCTGATGTGGTGGAGATGTACTTTGGCAGGAGGTTTGCCCCCGGGGGATATGGGTGGGTCATACCTCACTCTGCCCACAGGGCAAACGTGGGGGTTGGGTCGAGGCTAATATATGGGTCGGGCGCTCGCAGCCGCCTTCACACTTTCGTGCACAGCTCCCATGCGAGCCCAAAGCTCGGGGAGGGAGTGGCAGTGGCGAGAGGAGGGGGGCTCGTGCCCTGTGGGATGCCCCCCAAGTGCACGTGCACCGATGCCGTGCTCATCGCTGGCGATGCTGCATCTCACGTGGTATCCACGACCGGAGGGGGCATTCCGCTGGCACTGGCTGCTGGAAGGCTGGCTGGGATGTGTGCGGCAGAGCACGTGCTCCATGGCAGAGAGCTGTGCGAGTACGAGCGGCTGTGGAGGCAGCACATGCTCGGATGTATCGAGGGGGCATATGCCATCAGAAGGACGTATGATGTGCTTTTTAGCCGTGATGTGCTGCTCAGTGTGGCGATGAGGCTGCTGAGCCCCATCGAGCTGAAGAGCGTGCAGCAGGGCAGGGTGTGGGGAGTGCGCATGAGGCTCGCGTGTGCGCTGGCTGGCATCGTCCCTCCGAAATGTTAAACAACTACCAGTAGAAAGGTGGGGCAGTTGACAGAAAGGTGTGCTGAGTATCAGAGGCTAAAGGAGCTGCTCAAGGAAGCCAAAGGTGAGCTGCTGTATCTGTGCCATAAGAACGCCGATGCCGATGCAATAGGCAGTGCCTTTGTGCTAAGGACGCTGTTTGGTGGAGACGTGGGGCTTGCTGATAATCTCAACAGGGTTGCCAAGGTGATGTGTGCGTATCTTGGGATAAGTCCCATAGAGTCTCCCTCGACAGAGGATTATGAACTCGTGGTGGTCGTGGACACCTCCAACACGACCCAGCTCAACAACCTCCCCTTAAGGAGGTACTGCGTAGTCGACCATCATGTGACCTATGAGCTTGAAGAGAATGCGGAGCTGTTCATCAACGAGCCCGAGACCTCCACATCGGAGATACTGCTCAAGATGCTGCGCTGCTGGCGCATTCCCCTCACGAGAATGGTCTCAATAGCCCTGCTCGCTGGCATCATCACCGACACTGGCCATCTCAGGCATGCCAGGAGTAGCACGTTTCTTCACATCTCCGAGATACTATCTGAGGGTCTTGTGAGCTATGGCGAGGTGCTGGATATAATATCCACCACCCCACAGGACCCCTCGATGAGGCAGGCGGTGCTCAAGGCTGCGCAGAGGATGCAGTTGCACAGGGCAGGGGAGTTCGTGGTGGCAAGCTCGAAAGTGAGCTCCTTCACCGATGCCGCCTCGGCTGGGCTGGTGGGACTTGGGGCAGATGCTGCGTTTGTTGCCACGCCGCTCGAGGAGGGTGTTAGAATCAGCGCAAGGGCGAGAAGGGAAGTGGTTTCTGCAGGGCTGAACCTCGGGGAGCTGCTCTCGAAAATGGCGAGGGACGTGGATGGAGGAGGAGGGGGGCATCCAGCGGCAGCCGGGCTCGAGGTCAGGGGGAAGGGCGTGGAGCTGCTCGAAGAGTGTGTGAAGCGGGCTGTGGAGCAGCTTCAGAGGATGCGAAGGTAGCGTAGCCACCAGCCACCACAAACTATTTTTCAACTCAGGGGAAGGGGGTATCGATGGCTCACAGGTGCACACGGTGTGGGGCCGTGTTTCAGAGCGGGGATATGACCATCCTCGAGGGATGTCCCAAGTGCGGATGGAACAAGTTTCTGTACGTGCCAGAAAAGTCCCTTCCCGAGACAGCGGAGGCGCCCCCTTCCAATCCAGTGGATTTGCTGATAAGGGATGTGGACGAGTTCATCTCAAAGGATGAGCGCACGCCAGAGAGTGGAAAGCGCATAGAGAGCATAAGGATATTGCAGCCAGGCTCATATGAGCTGAACCTCGAGATGCTGCTCAAGAGACGGGAGATTGTGATAGCGGTAAAGGAAAATGGAGAGTACATCCTTCACGTGCCATCGGTGTTTGGCGTGAGAGAAAAAAGAAGGCGGTGATTCAAGAAGGCGGTGATTCACATTAGGATATGGTATTCATCGAGCATATCCCTTGCCTGCTCTCGCTTTTCCTGATGCTCCTTTAGAAAACGGTACACTGCATCAGCAGCCTCCTGCTTGCACTGGCCACACATCCTCTCTCCAGCCCTGCACTGTGTGTAAATCTCGGTGAGCTGTTCGTCATCTTCAATCAGGTGAAAGAGCAGCATGGCATACACCACGCACTGCTCGGGCACACCGCCCATTTCCCTTTGCTCTTTAAGGCTCGTCCTTCCCCCAGTCTTTGCCCTCATCACCTTTTTTGCCGCCTGCTCGGGAGGCTCTGTGAGGGCGATGTAGCTCTCGGGCTTGCTCGAGGACATCTTACCTCCTGTTAGCCCCTCCATGAACTTGTGGTATATCGATGAAGGAGGGATGAAGCCAAAGCCACCATGCCGCCTTTCCACGGTGCGGGCAGCTCTTTGCACCTCTTGAAGTACCTGCTCGGCTGATACGCCATCTCCCTGAACGTCGATGTGCCCTTCATGGGATGTTATGCCAAACCTGTTGATGAGCTCATCCGTTAGCTCCTCGAGCATCTCTCTTGGGGCATCTCGGAGATACACCTTCACCCCGCCGCCGTTTGGGTCCTGGAACACCGAGAGCATGTTCATCCTGTCGGCAAGGTCCCTCGTGAGCCTTATGTGGGGGTCCTGGTCAGAGCCCACGGGCACCACCACGGGCATGGGCTGTGTGAGCTGGGGGCTCAGGATGTCCGCACTCTGTATCAGGGGAGCGTGCATGTGGGCAATGCTGGTCTCCCCAGAGAAGCCGTATATCGCCATGAGTTCGCTGAGGTTTGCCTTTGATGCGAGCTCGAGCGCGAGGCTCTTTATGCTCTCGGAGGCCGACTGAAAATATATGTGGGCGTCTGGCTTGAGTCCAAGTGCTATCATGCTGAGCACGTATTCCTCCATGCCCAGCTGCCTGCATCGCTCCCAGGGAATGCCCCTGACAACATGAGCCTCGATGTCTGCGATTGCCACGTGTGCGTGTGCCCCCATGTGCTGATGCCATATCACCTCCTCCATCACCATCTTGCCGCCAAGGTGAGCCCTCCCGCTGGGCATGAACCCACTCATCACTCCAAAGGGCTCACCAGCCTTCATGGCATCGAGCACTACGTCGTACTCCCTGTGCCCGAATATTATTCGTCTTCGCATCAGCCTGTGGGGGTTTGGCATCCTCGAGAGCAGAGGCTCAAATGGCTGGATTCCAAACTCCCCGAACAGCCTCTCATAATCCTCCAGCGCCCCAGAGCCCCATGGGTCGAGCTTCATTGTGTGTGCACCTCTACGAGCGTGTTGTCCACCACCTCGACCTCGAGCAGGTACTTAATCTTTCTTCCCATCGTGCTCTCCACTCTGCTGAGCCCCTCGCCCCTCTTGAACACCACCACCACATCTCTCACATCTGCTCCCATCTTCTGGAGGGCGGTGAGCAGCGAAATCATCGTTCCTCCCGTGCTCACCACGTCATCCACCACGAGCAGCCTGTCTCCCCTGTGGATGCCGTTGATGTACAGGCTGGAGCGCGAGTAGCCAGTGTGCTGCTCAATGCACACCTCGCCATCGAGACCATAGCTGCGCTTTCGCACGATGCACAGTGGGATGCCCGTGTGCAGTGAGAGGGCAGAGCCTATGGGTATCCCCATCGCCTCAACGGTGATGATCTTGTCCACATCAGTGTGTGCAATGCGCGCAATCTCCCCTGCCACCTCCCTTAAAAGGTGGGGTGGTATCATGGGCACACCATCCGTGAGGGGGTGCACGAAGTATGGATAACCACCTTTCATCACTATCGGGCACCCCTTCAGCGACTCTCTTAGCAGCTCGAGCATGCATCCACCTCTCAGTGAAGTTATAAAGAGCTTACCTCAAGGGACACGAGCGAGAAGTCCTCCACCAGCCCCACGTCCGTGAGCTTTAGATGGGGAATGGGGGGAAGGCACATGAAGGAGAGGGTCATGAAGGGGGAGGATAGGGGGCAGCCCCATCCTGCCACTACCCTGTGCAGCTCATCGAGTCCCGTGCTGACTTCCTCTGAGGAGGCGGTGGTCATGAGGCCTGCCAGCTCGAGCTGCAGGGATGCCACCACATCTCCATCACGCACCGCCACAAACCCTCCTCCCACTGATGCGAGGTGCTGGGCAGCCACGAGCATGTCCCTCTTGCGAGCGCCCACGAGCACGAGGTTGTGGGAGTCGTGCGCCACCGTGGAGCCAATCGTCCCACCGTTTAGCCCAAACCCCCTCACAAACCCGAGCCCTATGCTGTCAGTCTTTCCATGTCTGTGGACGACCGCGATGCGAAGCACGTCTGCGTCCACATCCTCACGTATTTCCCCATCCACCACGGGAAGCTCCCACCTCAAGCTCTCGGTGATCAGGGAGTCCTCCAGCACCCCAATCACCCTCACCCTCGTCGTATCCTCTGCGTGCGTCCTCACCGCAAATGAGCTCTCGGTGAGGGGGGGTAGCCTCACGGTATCTCTCAGGGCTGGGGAGAAGCGATAGCTGGGAACATCTGCGAGCATCTTACCATTGGATGCCACCTCTTTACCTCCAACCAGCACTCGCTGGATGCTGATGTCTTCGAGGCCGTCGGTTAGCACGATGTCTGCCCTCTTCCCCACCGCAATCTCCCCGAACCCATCGAGATTGAAGTACTGGGCTGGATTGAGACTCACCATCGCCACAGCCTCCACTGGCTCTACCCCCATCTCGATTGCCCTCGTTAGCACCCCTTCGAAGTATCCCCTCTTCCGTATGTCCAATGGGTGGCGGTCATCCGACACGAGCATGCATCTTCTCATGTCCACGTGGGCATCCAGCAGCCCACCGAGCACCTCTTCCATGTTTTTGGAGACACTGCCCTCCCGTATCATCACCCACATCCCCTTTTCCAGCTTTTCGAGCGCCTCCTCGGGCAGTGTGCTCTCGTGGTCTGAGCTGGGACCTGCCATCATATAGGCATTGAGCTGCTTGCCACTTAGCAGCGGGCAGTGCCCATCCACCCTCTTGTGCACTCGTCGTGCAGCTCTCACCTTGAGCATCACCTCTGGGTCGCGATGGATGGCACCTGCCATGTTCATCAGCTCTGCGAGCCCAACCACCTCGTCCCTCACGATAAGGGGCTCGAGCTGGGATGCATCGAGGCGTGCTCCGCTCGTCTCGAGAGGGGTGGCTGGAACACAGGAGGGGGCCGTGAAGAACACCGAGAGGGGAACGCTCGCAGCCTCTCGCATCAGCTCCTCAATGCCAGAGAGCCCGCACACATTGGCTATCTCGTGGGGGTCACACACGAGGGCGGTGGTGCCATGGGGTACTGCGAGCTTGGAGAACTCGCAAAACGTGAGCATCGAGCTCTCCAGATGGATGTGTCCATCAATGAACCCCGGAAGGGCGTACATACCCTCGCCATCCATCTCCCTCTGTGCCTCGTAGTGCTCGAGCATTCCCACTATGGTGCCCCTGTGCACCGCTATGTCGCCCTTTGCCACTTTTCCAGCTCCGCACAGCACGATGTCCACATCTCTTATCACAAGCTCGCACGGAATCTCCCCCAAGGCTGCCCGTATCTGCTCCTCCCACTCCCCACTCATACTCATCTTTCCTCATCTCTCCTTTTTACGAAGCTCCCTCCAGAAAGCTGGAAGGAATAGCACGAACACCGTGAACAGCTCCAGCCTTCCAGCCCACATGTTGAATATGAGCATCAGCTTTGCTCCAGAGGGCAGCCAGCCATAGTATTCTGTGGGACCTACCCCGCCAAAGCCAGGACCCACGTTGCCTATTGTGGCGACTGATGCCGATAACGCATCAGATGCCCCAAGGCCCATGGACAGCAGGAGGAGCGTTGAGAGACATATCAGGCCCATATAGGCGACCACAAAGGCCGCAACCGATGATAGAACATCCTCGCTCACGCACTTGTCGTCGAACTTGATGGGGACGATGGCGCTTGGGTGCACCAGCTTGTACAGCGTGAGCCTGATGAAGTTCAGGCTGATGAGCAACCTTGCCACCTTCATGGCTCCAGCCGTCGAGCCAGTGGAGCCGCCGATCACCATCAGCATGAGAAGCAGAACCTTGACTGGAGTGGGCCATCCATCATAGTTGGCTGTTGTGAACCCAGTGGTGCTCATCAGGGAGACCACCTGAAATGCAGCCTCCCTGAGCCCGTAGGTTATGGGAGGGCTCTCGGCAAGCTCCACTGCAGCCCACACGGCTGCTATCGCACTGCCCACAATGATGCAATAAGCCCTGAACTCGGCGCTCTTGATGTAGTGTATGGGGTGCTCATATAGTCCTCTGTAGTGTGTGTAGAAGTTGGCACCACACAGAAACATGAACACCACCACGACCCACTCCACGAATGGGCTGCCGTAATAGGCGATGCTCTCCGTGTGTGGAGAGAACCCCCCAGTGGACAGGGTGGAGAACACTATACACAGCGAGTCGTACACTCCCACCCTCGCAAAGAGCAGTATCACAAAAAGGGCAGCTGAGAACACGAGGTACACGTAGAAGAACAGCCTTGCAGTGTGCCTTATCCGAAGGCGGATGCTCTGCACATCGTGGCCCGGAAACTCGCCCCTGAACAGCTGTCTTCCTCCAACTCCCAACGTGGGCAGCACTGCCACGAACACCATGATGATTCCAGCCCCACCGAGCCACTGAATGAGGCTCCTCCAGAACAGAAGGCTCTTTGGCGCATCCTCGATTGAACTCAGGATGGTGGAGCCAGTGGTGGTAAGCCCGCTCATCGCCTCGAACATGCTGTCAACAAGCCCATATCCGCTCAGAATGAAGGGTGCCGATGCCACACACATCCCGATAAGCCAGCCCACCGAGACTGCAAAGAACGCCTCTGAGGTGTGTATGGTATCAGACGGGCGATAGCGCAGCAGAAGCACGATGGCCATGAATAGTGTTATTACGAAAGGGTAGAGATACGCCTCCACACCCTCACCATAATACAGGGCGACGACAGTCGGGAGCAGCAGAGCGATGGCCAGATAGAACAGCACTGCTCCGAACAGACTCATCAGCGTGCTCTCTTTTCGCTCTCTCAAGGGATGCCCCCTATCTCAGTGGAAGTGTTGTATGAAACAGCTTTTCAAGCTTTGGTATCTCATCAGTGAGGGTGAACAGCACCACCCTGTCCCCCTCGTTCAGCACGGTCTCCCCTTTGGGGATTATCACCTCCTCCCCCCTGAGCACGAGGGCTATGATGGCTCCCTCTGGAAACTTAACAGCCCTTAGGGGCTTTCCAGCTATCTTTGCCTTGCTGTCCACTGTGAGCCCTATGACCTCCTCGGAAAACCTCTCGAGAATGAGCACTGCCTCGGTACGCTCTCTGAATATCTGCTTTACCACCTCGTTTGCCATCACCTGATGGTAGCCCACTGCAGCATCCACACCCACCATATCGAATATCTCCTCGTACTCCACCTTGGCGAACCTTGCAACCACCTTTGGAACACCCATCTTCTTACCTATGAGGCTGCACAGCAGGTTTTTTTCCTCGTTGTCGGTGATGCACACGAGGGCATCGGCATTTCCCACCTTTTCATTTCTCAGCACGTTTGGGTCGGTGGCATCCGCATGAATTACAAGGACATTTTTCAGCTGTTCCGAGAGCACTCTGCACCGTTCCTCGTCCTCCTCTATGAGCTTCACATCGAGCTTTTTTTCGTCCAGGAGCTTGGCTATGTATAGACCTGCAATGCTCCCTCCAACTAGCACAAAGCGCTTGAGCTCGGAAGCGTCTCCAAATAGCCGGGCAAATGCGTGGGTGCTCTGGGGCTTGCCTATTACGATGACTCTATCTTTCGCCAAGAACACGTCTTCCCCTTTGGGGATTATGATGTTTCCATCACGGTGGATGGCCACCACGATGCACTCCTTGGGGATGGGAAGGTCTTTCAGGGGAATGTCGATCAGAGAGGTATGCTCCTCTTCAATCTTGAACTGGATGATCTCCACACCGAGGTTTGGCATCGCCTCGTAGTCTATTGCCCCGGGGATGGATATGATCTGCAGCACCTTGGTGGCAGTGAGCATCTCAGGCGATATCATTATGTCCACCCCCACGAACTTTCTGCTGGATACGGGGGTGTCCACATAGTCAGGATTTCTCACCCTCGCCACTGTCAGCACGTCCTCGTCCAGCCTCTTTATGGATATGCACGCCACTATGTTGACCTCGTCTACGTTCGTGAGGGCGATGAGCATCTTGGCACCCATAGCCACTGCTTCGTTGAGCAGCTTGACATTGGCACCGTTCCCACATATGACATCTACATCGAGGTGCTCCTCCACATAGGCACAGCGCCCCGGGTCTTTTTCAATCACCAGCACGTCGTGCCTTTTGGAGAGCAGCCTTGCAAGGTTGTAGCCGACGTTGCCAGCTCCCACGATGACTATGCGCATGTGCGGACCTCTTGGGATGACTCTTGGGTTCAATTCCAGAGGGACTACTCATCCTCCTTAAGAATTATTCCCTCGCTCTGAATGAGATGACATATCTTACATATGTAGTCCTTCTCCGCCTCCCTCGAAAGCATCTGCTGGGCACATTCATGGATGTGCTCCATAACGCTATTCGAAAGGGCCAGCTCAGCTCCCCGCTTGGAGTTGATGTACTGGGATACTGCGGCGCTGGTGAGCCCCATGAGCTCGGCCACCTTTTGCTGGGGCACGCCGTACTCCTTCACGAGCACCCTTGCGAGCTGAGCCCTGATGGCGGGAAGCACATAAAAAACTACCCTCTCACAGGCAGGTCTGCAGCCATCATTCATGTGACATCCCCTCGTGTATTTCTTTCTTCACATCAATGTGCTTAACATTGTTAAAAGCTTCCAATCTTCCAATTATTGGTAGGAGTAGAGGGATACACCAGCTCTCGTCCAGCTCTATATCAAAGCTACAGCTGGGATTTGCCAGTATGAGGGCCTCCAGAGCCTCAAGGGCGCATTGCTTCGCCTCCAAGTCCCCCTCAATGCTCACGGTGTTCACGGGAAATGTCTCGCACAGCTCGATGGGGCAGGGTCCGAAGGGAGCTATGAGGATGCACACGGTGTGATGGGAGCCGTGCACACCTCGGGAGCCGTGCACACCTCGAGGACGGCCCGAGAGCACGAGGCAGCTTTCCCCGATGTCCATATCCAGCAGCCTTCTTCTGTGCCTTATCACTTCTGGTCTTTGCACACTCTCTGGACCCCCATAGAAGAAGGGAGCCCTTGGCTGGGGAGCGATTTCCTCTATATAGCTGGCGTGAGACATGGCAGCCCTGAGTGCTGAGAGCAGCTTTGGGTGTGCTCGACACCGCTGCTGCACGAGCTCTGTGAGCGTACCTTCACGGATGCACTCTCTTATCAGCTTTAGCTCTGTGAGGGCGACGCGCAGGTTGTGCTCGGCGAGCGCCATCTCGTTGCGGCCCAACTCCTCTGGTGTGTGCTCTGCGCACACGGGGCATGCACATGGAAGCTCCTGCATATCAGAGAGCACCTGGGTTCCTTGGGGTGTCAGGTATCTGCCCTTGGCGGCATAGAGGGCATAGGCTGCAGAGTCAAACAGGTCGCACCCCAGTGCAACGGCAAGGGCAAGCACCATTGGGTGGCCAGCACCAAACAGGTGCACTGGTGCGCATGGAGGAAGCCCCATCTTGGAGTGCATGATTACCTGTGCGAGCACGTCGAACCTGTACTGCTCCATCAGGGGCACGACTGCGCCGATGGGGTACACATCTCCAATGCCCGAAAGCTCCAGTGCAGCTCTGTGCCGCAGCTCGGGATACGTGGAGCCCTGCACGGGGGCTGCGAGCAGCCCACTGCCTTTGAGCTCGTTTAGGAGTTGCCTTGCCCTTCTCACATTTTCGAGCGTTATCCCAAGCTCCTTCTCTGCCCGCCTCCGTGGTACGTGCGGGGGGGTTGGGATGTCCACTGGCACCACCACATCGCTTCCGATGGTACTCTGAAACCGCACGATTTCATCGCTCTCGACCTCGAGGTTCCCATACACTGAGAGCTGGTAGGAACCTGAGTCCGTCATTATTGGGCCATCAAAGCCAAGCAACCCGTGCACACCCTTCCGCTGTGCTCGCTCCCTCAGCTCTGGGGTGCGGTATATGATGTAGGCGTTGGTGATGAGCATCTTGACGCCCATCCTTTTCATCTGCTGGGGGCTGAGTATGAGCTTGTTAGGGTTTATCACGGGCATGAGCAGGGGTGTTTCCACCTTGCCGTGGGGCGTGTTGAGCACCCCTATTCTGCCCAGAACATCTTTTTCCCGTATTTCGAACAACTCATACCTCCTTGACAAGGGTGTGCACGGCCTCTATGAGCTCACACTGATGCACGCCCCAGTGCACGATGTACCCCACATGCCCTCCAATCCTCGCAGGACCACATCGCTCGCGCCTGCAGCATCTTGCGATGAAGGGGCCAGAGGGGGCGTACAGCTCGGTGCTGAAGGGGCAGAAGCTCTCGACTGTGTGGGGGATGTGGGGGTACATGGCGCGCATCACCTCTCTGCCAGTATCGCATCCTATGAGCTTTACGGGAGCCTTTAGCCTGTCTCTATCGAGAAAGGGAGGAGAGAGCCCGCTGGCAGAGCATGGAAACACTGTGTGGGGGGACTCGAGCTGTTTGAGATTCACGAGCCTTGGGATGAACCTGACCATCACGTCGTTGAACGCCCCTGCCTCCTTGAGCTTTGAGAGCCAGTACACCAGCATGGAGGGGTGGGGTGGCACCACGTCGTACACCTCGATGTTCAGTATCTGGTCGATGTCGGGCTCGTGCACGAAGGTTATGTGCCCGTCCATTCCTTTGAACACAACGGTGTTCACACCATCACCACACAGCATGTGGGCGATTTCCACGAGCTCGGCACGGTTGTGGATGTCCACCTCCTTGTCATAGCGCACGATTTCTTGGGGTTCGGCGAGCACCTTTACATCCACGACATCCCTCATGATGCCCTCTCCCCTGGTCTCAAGCTCATATAAGGTGAGTTCTGTGCCCTTCTCTTCGAGGAGATAGCGCGTTAGAAAGTACACCCTCGATGTCCTGTTGGGCTTCTCACTGCACACGCCTACATACTTGGGCTCATCTGGAACAATCATCTCCCATCCCTCTTTTTCTTCTGTGTGCCACCAGCCCCCCATCCCTCAGGATGGAGAGGAGAAAATCGGGAAGCTTTGTGCCCCTGTACATGCTGTTTTTCACCCTGACACACGCCTGCTCCATGTCCACTTCCACGATATCCCCCTGCTCACACTGCACGTCTGCCTCCATGATGGGAAGCCCCACGTTGATGGCGTTTCTGAAGAATATCCTCGCAAATGAGCGGGCGACCACACATCCAACGCCCACCTCCTTCAGGGCTATCGCTGCCTGCTCCCTCGATGAGCCACACCCAAAGTTGCTGCCCGCGACCACCACATCTCCCCTTTTCACATGGGATGCGAATGTGGGCATTATGCCCTCCATCGCGTGCTGGGCGAACACGCTATAGTCAGTGGTGCGCAGGTACTTGCCGGGTATTATGACGTCGGTGTCGACATCATCGCCGAACACCCATGCCCTTCCCCTTATCACGAACATCTCAAGCCAGCCTATTTGGGAATGCTGTTTACTGTATAGCAGTTGATTACTCTGTACTCTCCTCGACCCCTCTGTACTCTCCTCGACCCTCCACGTGTGATATGCCACGCCTTCTGGCATAGGGCCCATATCGCCAACCTTCACCTTCTTGGCGAGGTCTATGAGCATCCTCACTTTTCAATGATGCTCTCCTCTATTCTCATACCAAAGTGCCTTCCGATGTTCTCCGTATGTACGAGCACCTCATCACCCTCCTTTAGACTCGTGATGGACAGTGGCACACCTTCCTTGGATACGAGCTTGATGGTCTCTGCGTTCTGGAGCAGAATCTTGATACGTTTATCCTCCACCTCAGCCTCGACGAGCACGAGGGGACGCCGCTCAATCTTCACCCTCCCCACGACCTCGAGCCTCGTGTTGCCCTGCGCGTCCACCACCATCACCTCGTCTCCTGCCTGAAGCTCAGAAAGGTAGCGTGTTTTCTCACCCACCTTGATGTAGGCGTGCACTGCACCAGCATTCACCCTGAACGGTCGGGCTGCGACATACGGGGACTCCTCGGTCTCAGAGTGCACGAGGAAGAAGCCATTGGCCTGCGAGCCCACCAGCATGCCCTCTCCAACGCTCATCAGGGCACATGTGTCCACGCACACCCTGTCCCCCATGCCCACCTGCCTTATGCTCGTTATGCGTGCTGGCACCAGCTCCACCCTCCCAGTGCCCGCACTTCTCGCCACCCTCACAGTCCTTACGACCTCGTTGGGATCAGAGGTGGACAGCAGCACGCCATCTGCACCGTGTTCCATCGTCTCGAGGGCGAGCCTTGCCTCCTCTGAGTCCTTCACTCCGGCGATGAGCTGTACATCATAGCCCTGCAGCGAGGCTATGAGGTTTTCGAGGGGAATCACCTTCCAGTCGGTGCCGATCACCACTAAGTAGTCGCAGTGCTTTCCTATTCTTGCGGCAAGCTCCTCACATGCCTTGTTTCTTATCACCACAAGGGCTGCCACCTCTTTTCCACTGCCCCTGAGGGCGTCAATCTCACCAATCAGCTGCGCCACATCTGGAAGAGGAGTATCTGGGGTGGTGTCTAAGGGGTAGAGGATAATATCCCCATCGGGCTCTTGGGAGGCTATGGTGATTCCACCGAGCTCCCTTATGCTTTTAACGTGCTCTGGACGTGCGAGTATGCAGTGTGCTCCAGCCTCGAGTGCCTTTATAACAACGGGCTTTACGTCCTCCCATGACCCCTCGTCAGCCTTCAGCCATATGAGCTTGTCCTTCATTTTCCCACAAGTGGGGTGGATGCACTCATCGTATATGATTGCTTCTGATTGGGGCATCGTGTTAGAGGGGCTAAAGCAGCCCCACCTCGACTACGTTCACACTCTCCACGCCATCCAGCCCAGCGATGGCTTTTTCCACCCCTTCCGTGCCACCCTCTGCATCGGCGAGAATCACCACCACTATGAGGGCCTTCAGCCCGAAGGCAATTGGCTCGAGCGAGAAGGCATGCAGCCTCACACCCTCGGGAAGCACATCCCTTACCCTCTGCTTGAGAGCTTCCAAGTCCGTCTCAGTGCTCTCTGGCATCACCCTTATCTTTGCCGCTACCTCTCCCATGTCATCACCTCATGGACCCCGAAATCCACACTTTTTGCACACGTATGCGGTGCTCAGCACCCTGCACCTTGGGCACCTTCCTATCTCCTCCCCACACATGGGACAGGGAAGCCTTACAGAGCCCCTCTCAATGAGCGCCACACCACAGGAGACGCAGTGGCTCATACCTCTTGTCCTGACCATTGACTCACCGTGCAACTACCATATGTGAGGGGCTTTTAAACCTTATCCTCGGACGAAGTTCGTCAAAAGACGATATTACCTTTCGTTAAACTTATAAGTACGTTGCAACATTGTTTCTGTGGATGGAGGGAGGCACAGGGTATTCAGCACGGGCCAATGAGAGAGGCGATATCAGGGTGAGGCTTGCCGAGAGGATGGCGGGGGAGATTACTCTCTCCGATAGCCCGGGCGAGACTCTCAGGAAGTGGAGGATGAGCTTTGGCATTGCCCAAACTGAGCTTTCCGCCTATCTTGGAATATCTCCATCGGTGGTGTCAGACTATGAGAGCGGCAGGAGACGCTCACCCGGTGTGCAGACCGTGAAGAGAATTGTGAACGCCATAATAGACATGGACATTGCGAAGGGGGGTAGCAAGGTCAGGGCATATACCGCCATGATGTATGGGTTCAACCCCAATGTGATATACGACATGGAGGAGTACGAGCTCCCCATGAGTGTGGAGGAGCTTGCAGAAAGAATAGATGCCTCGGTGGTGCTCGATGTGAAGAGCAAGAAGCCCCTGTATGGGCACACAATCATCGACAGCATCAGGGCGATACTCGAGCTTTCCTCCAACGAGTTTCAGCGGCTGTATGGGTGGAGCACTGAAAGAGCCCTCATATTCACCAAGGTGAGCACGGGCCGCTCGCCCATGGTGGCGCTCAGGGTGACCAGCTTCAAGCCCGGCGCAGTGGTGCTTCATGGGATAAGTAAGGTGGATGAGATGGCGCTGAAAATCGCCGAAATCGAGCAGATACCAGTGCTCACCACCCTGATGGATATTAGCAACATCATAGAGGCACTGCACAGGAAGTGATTTTTGTGGATGTAGGTTTGGTATCCTATGGGGTGTACATACCGAGGTACAGAATCAGGGTCGAGGATATAGCAAGGGTGTGGGGTAAGGATGCCTCCACCATCATCAGGGGGCTGGGGGTATGGGAAAAGTCAGTACCAGACTTGGACGAGGATACGGTTACCATTGCCGTGGAGGCAGCAAGGCATGCCCTTAAGCGTGCGCACATAGACCCCAAGCGCATTGGTGCTGTATACACGGGCTCGGAGAGCCATCCCTATGCAGTAAAGCCCACGAGCACCATCGTTGCAGAGGCAATTGGTGCGACCCCAATGCTCACTGCAGCCGATTATGAGTTTGCGTGCAAGGCAGGTACTGCTGCCCTCCAGACGTGCATGGGTCTCGTGTCCTCTGGGATGATAGACCTCGGGCTGGCAATAGGCTCGGACGTCGCTCAGGGCGCACCCAATGATGCGCTCGAGTTCACGGCTGCAGCTGGTGGCATGGCGGCAGTGGTGGGAAGGGCCAAAGAGGCGGTTGCTGTAATCGATGATACGTGCTCGTTCACCACAGACACCCCAGACTTCTGGAGAAGGGAGGGTCAGCCCTATCCAGAGCATGGAGGAAGGTTCACGGGTGAGCCCGCATACTTCAGACATGTGGCTGCTGCAACAAGGGCGCTTCTCGAAAAGACGGGCACCCGTCCAGAGGACTACGACTACGTGGTGTTTCATCAGCCCAACGGCAAGTTTCCGAAGAATGTGGCAGCCAAGCTTGGCTTTTCGAAGGAGCAGCTGGCGCCCGGGCTGGTGGTGGGCAGGCTGGGCAACACCTACTCTGCCTCATCATTGATTGGGCTTGCTGCCGTGCTCGATGTGGCACGGCCCGGGGAGAGGGTGCTGCTCACCTCATTTGGCTCTGGTGCGGGAAGCGACTCGTTCTCCCTCACAATAACTGACAGAATAGAAGAGATAAGAGGGGGCGCACCCACCGTCGAGGAGCTGCTGGCAGACCCCATATACCTCGACTATGGGATGTATGCGAAGCACAAGGGCAAGATAAGGATGTGAGCACATGAGAGATGTGGCAGTGATAGGCGTGGGATGCACACGGTTTGGTGAGCTCTGGGAGTCCTCGTTCAGAGACCTGATAGTGAGTGCGGGCGTGGAGGCGCTGGAGGATGCCGGGGTTGCGGGCGAGGACATAGACGCCATGTTCGTGGGCAACATGAGTGGAGGCCAGTTCATCAAGCAGGAGCACATAGGCTCCCTCATCGCCGACTACTCTGGCCTCGCCACCCTAAGCATACCCTCGGTGAGGGTGGAGGGAGCGTGTGCCTCGGGTGGGCTTGCGATGCACGAGGCGGTGCTCGCCATTGCCTCTGGGTACTATGACATCGTGGTGGCTGCGGGTGTTGAGAAGATGACCGATGTGGGGGTGGATGTGGCAACAGATGCGCTGGCGGCAGCATCTGACAGAGAATGGGAGGGCTTTGTGGGAGCGACATTTCCGGGCCTGTATGCCATGATTGCCCGCCTCCACATGCACGAGCATGGTACCACGAGGGAGCAGCTTGCCCACGTGGCTGTGAAGAACCATGCCAACGCCATGCACAACCCAAACGCCCAGTTCAGAAGGAAAATCACGCTGGAGGATGTGCTGAGTTCCCCCATGGTGGCAGACCCACTGAGGGTGCTGGACTGCTCACCCATCAGCGATGGGGCGGCAGCGGTCGTGCTCGCAGCCCGTGAGGTGGCGGATAGGCTGTGTGAGACTCCTGTATATGTCAGAGCCTCGGCGTGCGCCACAAGCTCGATATCGCTGCACAACCGAAGGGACATCACCACCCTCGATGCCACCGTGGTGGCGGCAGGCAGGGCGTTTGCACAGGCAAGACTTTCCCCGCACGACATCGACGTGGCAGAGGTGCACGACTGCTTTACGATAGCCGAGATATGTGCAATAGAGGACATAGGCTTCTGTAAAAAGGGAGAGGGAGGACCAATGACGGAAGAAGGCCAGACCCAAATCGATGGCAGCATCCCAGTGAACCCTTCTGGAGGGCTAAAGGCGTGCGGACACCCCGTGGGAGCCACGGGCATCAAGCAGGTGGTGGAGATCGTGGAGCAGCTCAGGGGTGAGGCAGGCAAGAGACAGGTGGAGGGTGCAGAGGTTGGGCTCACACACAACGTGGGCGGCTCTGGAGGTACTGCGGTGATCCATATACTGTCGAGGTGAGCGTATGGGAATAGCGAGGTTCTGGAGGGAGATACCCAGCAGGTACAGCCTGAGTGGCACAAGATGCACGGTGTGTGGAGAGTACTTCTTTCCGCCAAGGAGTGTGTGTCCCAACTGCAGACGCTCTGGGAATGTTGAGCCGTACACGTTCAGGGGCGAGGGCGAGGTGGTCACATACACGGTAATCCACACAGCGGCGAGGGGGTTTGAGAGGCATGCACCCTATGTGCTCGCCATCGTGAAGCTCGATGAAGGGGCAAGAGTCACTGCCCATGTGGTGTGTCCACCAGAAGAGGTGCACATAGGCATGAGGGTAAAGGCTGCGTTCAGGAGACTTGGGGAGGATAATGAGAAGGGGCTCATATACTATGGCACGAAGTTCGTGCCAGCCTGATGACGGGTGGACCCATGAGCCTTCTTAGGAGCCTGCTCTTTCCCCACTCAGTGGCGGTCATCGGTGCAACTCCCAGGGAGGGCAAAGTGGGCCATGCGGTGCTCTCCAACATGCTCTCCTTTGAAGGAGATGTGTATCCCGTAAACCCCAAGTATGAGCAGGTGCTGGGGCTGAAATGCTATCCTTCCGTTTTAGATGTGCCCTCGTGTGAGATGGCGGTGGTGATAATACCCGCCAGAGCCGTACCCCACGTGGTGGAGCAGTGCGGGATGGCGGGCGTGAAGGTGGCAGTGGTAATCTCGGCTGGCTTTAGAGAGAGCGGTATAGAGGGGCTAAAGCTCGAGAGAGAAATGCTCAAGGCGGCACAAGAATATGGTGTTCGCATCCTTGGGCCCAACTGCCTTGGGGTCGCAAACCCCCGCATCGGGCTAAATGCCACGTTTACTGCCACCATACCTCATGCTGGAAAGGTGGGGGTGCTCTCTCAGTCGGGTGCTTTGCTGACCTCCATCATGGACTGGGCGTACCAGATGAAGCTGGGCTTCTCCGCTGTGGTGAGCCTTGGAAACAAGGCAGACATCGGGGAGAACGAGGTTCTGGAGGCGCTCAGGGAGGATGAGGGCACTGCTGTCGTCCTGGGCTACCTCGAAGGGGCTTCGGATGGGAGGGGGCTGATGAGGGTGGCGAGGGCTGTTACGAGGCAAAAGCCCGTGGTGTTTTTGAAGGCTGGGAGGACGGGAGCGGGGTCGAAGGCGGTCTCGTCCCACACTGGCTCTCTTGCGGGCTCTGATGTGGCCTATGAAGCCGCATTTGGCCAGTGTGGCATCCTTCGGGCATACTCCCTCGAGGAGCTGTTCGATATCGGAATGCTTCTTTCGGCTTATCCCGAGCTGAAGGTTAGGAGGGTTGGAGTGCTCACCAATGCAGGGGGTCTCGGCATCTTGGCAGCGGACGCGTGCGTGCTCCATGGACTCGAGCTGGCACAGCTCAGCCCGTCCACCATCGAGCAGCTAAAGCGCGTGCTGCCACCAGCAGCCTCCTTCTACAACCCCGTGGACGTGCTCGGCGATGCGGATGCCCATACATACGCGTCAGCCCTTTCGGCGCTGTGCGATGACGAGGGCGTGGATGCCGTGGTGTGTCTGACCTCTCCACAGGCGATGACGGATGTGGAGGCAGTGGCACGGGCAATAGCCGCCGTCGGGAGCAAAAAGCCCATCGTGGCATGTCTCGTCGGGGGTAGCAGAACAGAGCAAGGGATGCGCATCCTCAGGGAGAGAGGGGTCCCCACATACCCCTATCCAGAGCGGGCAGTGTTCAGCCTTGGTAGGGTGCGCACGCTGCGCGAGGGCTGGGATGAGGACGAGCCCGTGCGCTTTAAGGTAGACAGAGCGAGCGTGAGGACAATCATCGAAAGGGCGCTGGAGCTAAGGAAGAGCACGCTCGGGGTGGAACACATCGAGCTTCTTGAGGCGTACGGCATTCCCACCGCACCCTCTGTGCTCACAAGGGATATCGATGAGGCACTGCGGGCAGCATCCGCCATAGGCTATCCCGTGGTGCTCAAGGTGGTATCACCCCATATCTCCCACAAGACAGAGGTGAAGGGCGTCATCACGGGCATATCGGATGCCAGCGAGCTCGAGAGTGCGTATTCTGCGCTCATGGCGAGGGTGGGACGGTATGCCCCAGATGCGCTTGTGGAGGGTGTGCTCGTCCAGCAGATGGTGGAGGGGAGGGAAGTGGTGCTCGGGATAAGTGAGGATGAACAGTTCGGAAAGCTGCTCATGTTTGGGCTCGGAGGGGTGTATGTGGAGGTGCTCAGGGACGTGGTGTTCAGGGTGTCTCCTGTGGGACGCTCCCAGGCCCTCAAGATGATAAGGGACATCAGGGCATATCCGCTGCTCTCTGGTGTGAGGGGGGAGGAAAGATATGATGTCGAGGCGGTGGCGGAGTGCATCCAGAGGCTCTCCCAGCTTGCAGAGGAGAACCCCGAGATCGTTGAGCTGGACATCAACCCCATGGTCGTTCGCCGAGAGGGTGACGGATGTGTGGCAGTGGACTTTAGAGCCACGCTGAGGAGGTAATGGTATGAATATGAGACCCATATTTATTGCGTCCACGTGTGCATGTGCTGGCAAGAGTGCCCTCTGCATGGGTCTGCTCTCGGTCCTCACCGAGAGGGGCTACAGAGTGGGGTACATGAAGCCAGTGGGCAACGCCCTCGTGGATGTGGATGGTGTGCTGATGGACGAGGATGCCATCATGATGAGCCAGCTTTTCCATCTCGGGGATTCCTTGGAGGTGATTACTCCGCTGCTGGCAACCGAGCGGCTGGTGCACGATGCGCTCATGGGAAAGACCAAGGCACTTTCCGACAGGGTACTCTCAGCGTTCCAGCAGATATCGAGAGATAGGGACGTCGTGCTCGTGGAGGGAGCATCTGGCGTGGAGTTTGGTGCGGTGTTTGGGCTTGAGGCATCGAAGCTCTCATCCCTGATGGGGGCCGTCAATGTGCTCGTCTCTCCATACACGAGGGGACTGGCTGACAGCGTGCTTGCGGGCGTGACACTCCTCGGGCAGGAGGGGCTGTGCGGTGTAATCATAAACGCTGTGCCAGGAGAGCGAATGGAATGGACGGAATCGCTGGTGGGAGGCTTTCTCGACAGCAGGGGCATAGATGTGCTTGGTGTGGTGCCCCACGAGCCAGCCCTTGGCAAGCTGAAGGTGCAGGAGGTGGCAGATATCATCAATGCACAGGTGATTGCAGGTGAGGAGGGGCTCGAGCGGCCCGTCAATGAGCTGCTCATAGGTGCTATGGACCTTCAAAGCTCCATCAGGGCATTCAGAAGGGGTGCCAGCTCTGTGGTGATCACTGGAGCTGGCCGCTCGGAGATAATCTCGGCGGCCATTGAGTGCAATGTGGGGTGTGTGGTGGCAACGGGTGAGCATGTGCCAGAGTGTGCACTGCTCTCGCATGCCGAGCAGAGGGGTGTTCCGCTCTTGCACTTTAGGGGGGACGTCCTGTCCGCCATAGAGAGGATGGAGGAGGTGCTGGGAAGAATGAGGATAAAGAGTGAGGAGGACGTTGACATTGCCCATCGGCTGGTGGAGGAGCACATCGATGTGGACGCCCTCTTGAGGTGTGCGAGGGGTGAGGAGAAGAGGAAATGCGCATGAGTGATGAGGAGTACTGGAGGCTGCTCAGGAAGCACGGCTACCAGAGGGTGGGCGCACACTCCGCCGTAAAGAGCTGTCTCTGGCTCAAAAAGGCGCTGAGGGGGGAGGGGATGTGCTACAAGGAGAGGTTTTATGGCATCTTTTCCCACAGGTGCATTCAGATGACCCCCACGCTGATGTGCAACCAGAGGTGCATGTTCTGCTGGCGTCCAGTGGAGGTGGAGCCCCCAGCATACGGCTGGGACTCTCCATCTCTCATAGCAGATGGTGCAATAGAGGCTCAGATGCGCCTTCTCACGGGCTATGGAGGCTCTTCCAAGACGGACGGAGCTGCGTTGAGGGAGGCTCACACGCCAAGACACGTGGCGATATCGCTTGCTGGCGAGCCCACCCTGTACCCATACCTAGATGAGCTGATACGGGAGTTTTCCAGCAGGGATATGACCACGTTCGTGGTGAGCAACGGCACCTGCCCGGAGGTGATAGAGAAAATATCGCCCACGATGCTCTATATATCGCTCGATGCCCCGGATGAGCACACATACAGGAAGGTGTGTCGTCCCATTGCAAACACGTGGAACAGGGTGCTCGAGAGCCTCGAGCTTCTCCCTCAGAAAAGATGCAGAACGAACGTGAGGATAACACTCGTGAGGGGGCTCAACATGCATGACGAGGCAGGATATGCCACCCTGCTGGAAAAAGCCCAGCCCGACTTTGTGGAGGTCAAGGCATACATGCACATCGGTTTTTCAAGAAACAGGCTTGCAAGGGACGCAATGCCCGCCCACGAGGAGGTGCACGCCTTTGCATCTCGTATAGCCCACTTTACTGGCTACACGCTCGTGGACGAGGTGCCCATAAGCAGGGTGGTGCTGCTCGCGAGGGATGACAGAACCCCAAGGTGGATTTCGGGTGTGGGACATGAGTAAGGAGCAGGAGCATGCCCTCAGAATTGCGCAGTGTGCACAGCTTGCCATGCTGCTCGAGGTCTCTGCCACCCCAAAGCCGGGAAACGTCGACCGCACCCACGACTTTGAGGACACTTCGTTTGAGCACTTTCTGGCATCCGCTGTCGGAGCGCTTCCAGCTCTCGTGAGGGCATCATCCTCGAGCTTTGGTGTGGGTGCCCTCATCAGGGATGCAGTGGCCGAGAGCATGCGATGGCACAGAGGGGGAAACACCCATTTTGGAACGTTTCTCCTCTTTGTTCCGCTGTGCATGGCCGCTGGAAGGCACGCAGAGCTGGTCTTCACGCCACGGCTCGGCTCTTATCTTCGAAGCTCTGCATCCCACATCGTGAGGACGACCACCGTTGACGACTCCCTCGATTTTCTGGAGGCATTTCACATGGCACGCGTAAAGGTGAAGGACGTGGACACACTCGACATCAACCAAGAGCAAACGGCGCTGGAGATTCAGAACAGGGGCATTACGCTGTTCGACCTCATGCAGATGTCTGCAAGATACGACCTCGTGGCTCGAGAGTGGGTGTGTGGGTTTGAGGAGAGCTTTGCGAGTGCAAAAATGATCACAGAGCTGAGAGCGCGCCACACGCTAAACGATGCCGTGCTGGTCACCTTCCTGCACAATCTTGCCAAAAGACCAGATACATTCATAGCTGCCAAGCAGGGGGATGAGGTCGCCATGGAGGTGTCTCAGAGGGCGTGCAATATCGTGCGCCATCTGGAGGCTCGAGGTCTCCATGACTCACTGGCAATGATAGAGCAGTTCGACAATGAGCTGGTATCTGCCCACATCAACCCGGGAAGCACTGCCGACATAGTGGGGGCCGGGCTTCTTATAGCGCTTCTGGAGGGGATGGTGGTATAGTGCTCTCAAGGTTCGGACTCTTCGAGGGCATCAACGAGGTGGTGCTCTCCACCGTTCGAGAGGGGGTGCCCAATGCCGCTCCCATGGGGGTGCACATCAGGGAAGGAAGGTGCTCGCTCAGGGTGTATGAGGGCTCTCAGACGCACGCCAACCTACAGTGCACACCCTACTGCGTGGCTCACGTGAGCTATGACCCCATGCTGTTTGTGCGCTCTGCCCTCTCAGAGCTCAGCGAGGACGAGTTTGGGTGGCACGAGGTCGAGGGTGTGGCACTTCCCGTGCTTTTGGGGTGTGAGGCATATGTGGCATTCAGATGCGCGCCGCTTACAGCCACAAACACCATCTCCACCTTTGAGCTATTGCCCGTGGATGGGAAGGTGCTCTCCCCCATCCCCAGAGCCCACAACAGGGGGTTTGCTGCCCTAATCGAGGCGTGCGTGCTCGCCACCCGGTACGTGCTCTTTGAAGACCCCAAGATGTTGGACGACATTGTGCGGATGAGGGCGCTTGCCGTAAAGTGCGGGGATGCGAGCGTTAAGGAGGCATTCGAACTTCTGCTCGAGTTACTCCCTGTCAGGGAGTGAAGGCTTTTATGTTATAACTCCTCACACCTGCATGGAGGTACGGTATATGGGAAAACCTGTGCTTTATGATTTTTCGGCTTCATGGTGTGGTCCATGCAGGCTTCAGAAGCCCGAGCTTGAGAGGCTAAAGCAGAGGCTGGGAGATGCGGTGGACATAAGGGTAGTGGATGTTGACGAGAATCCAGAGCTGGCGGCAAGGTATGGGATAAGGGTGGTGCCCACCCTCATCATAGAGAAGGACAACGAAATCATGCAGGTTTTTCAGGGCGTTACGAGGGCAGACATACTGGAAGATGAGCTGAGAAGGCTGTTGTAGCAGTTCTCCTTGGACATCCCTTAGGCGTTCATGGGGGTGGTGTCGTGAGTGAGATTGGAAAGAGAGTGAGGATAGAGAGAATCATAAACAGGGATAGTGGCAACACTGTGATAATACCCATGGACCACGGCATCTCGGAGGGTCCCATAAAGGGGCTTATAGACTTGCCGAGGATGGTGGACATGGTGGCAGAAGGGGGAGCCAATGCAGTGCTGCAGCAGAAGGGGATGGTCAAGCACGGGTATAGAGGCTATGGCAGGGACATAGGGCTCATAATACACATGAGTGCATCCACCGCCCTCTCCAGCGACCCAAACGACAAGGTGCAGGTGTGCACCGTGGAGGAGGCACTGAAGATGGGTGCTGATGCCGTCTCGGTGCACATCAACATAGGGGCTACCACCGAGCCAAGGCAGCTCGAGATACTGGGACACGTGGCAGAAAGATGCGAGTTCTGGGGCATGCCATTGCTTGCCATGATGTACCCGAGAGGGAAGGCAATATCCAACCCATACGATCCAGAGGTGGTGGCACACGTTGCCCGCGTGGGTGCTGAGCTTGGGGCAGACATCGTGAAAACCAACTACACCGGCGATGCGGACTCCTTCTCGAAGGTCGTGGAGGGCTGTCCCGTGCCAGTGGTGATGGCGGGGGGCCCCAAGACCGAGACGGATGAGCAGTTTTTGAGGATGGTGGAGGGAGCGATGCAGGCTGGAGCAAGGGGGGTTGCAGTGGGTAGAAACGTTTTCCAGCATGACGAGCCCACGAAAATCACGCGCGCGATATGCGCCATCGTTCACGAGGGAGCCACAGTGAGGGAGGCTCTCGAGCTGCTGAGATGAGGGACTTGATGGATGTACTCGCCCACCTTAGCCCAGAGGAAAGACGGCTCCTTCCGAGGCGGTGGCAGATAGTGGGCGACATCATGGTGGTGAAGCTAAAGGAGCCCCTGCTCTCCCGAAGACGGGAGATAGCCAAGGCCCTGCTCGAGCTGCATCCCATGTGCAGGTGTGTGGTGCTGGACTTTGGCATCGAGGGGCAGCTCAGAACACCGAAACGGGAGGTTGTGTATCCGGAGGGGGCATCCTCGTACACGGTGCACAGAGAAAACGGTGTGCTCTATCCCATGGATGTGTGCAGGGTGATGTTCTCCAAGGGCAACCAGTTCGAGCGCATGCGCATGGCGAGCGTTGGGCATGATGAGGTGGTGGTGGACATGTTCGCCGGCATAGGCTACTTCACGCTACCGTGTGCCGTGTGGGCATCGCCGAGGCGCGTGTATGCCATGGAGCTCAATCCGGTGGCGCACTCGTATCTGTGCGAGGGCATCACCCTAAATCGTGTGGAGGATAGGGTGGTGCCCATGCTGGGAAGCTGTCTCGAACTCGAGCCCCCAGAGCCTGCAGACAGGGTGATTATGGGGTTAATAGGTGATTTCTCGGTGGTGGGGCATCCCGTTGGGTACCTCAGGAGGGCCATCGGGCTGCTGGATGGCAGTGGAATCATCCACTATCATGAGAGTGTGCCCTCCGTACTCAGTCCCCAGCGGCCCTTTGAGCACATCGAGAGGGCGGCAGCTCTCGAGGGTGTGAGCTCTGAGGTCATGGGTATGAGAAGGGTGAAGAAGTTCTCCCCAGGCGTGGAGCACGTGGTAGTGGACGTAAAAATCTTTTGATGGAGCTGTGTTATGAGAATTTCCCACTGATATGTTGTTGGATAAGAACGCATGCTGAGGGGCATACATACTAATTCAACATATTTAATAAAAAAATTTGATTATTATTTTTGAGAAATCTTTATATGGTATGTTTGATAACTCATATATATAGATTGGGGTGTCCACAGCACATGAGGAGATTGGGAACGGTGCTACACCTCTCTGCCCAGGGGAAGCTCATCCTCAAGATTGAGGCATTCGACGCCAGTCGCACTAAGCTGGGCTCTCCAGTGTATACCAAGACCAACAGGAAGATAGGCTGGTTGCACGATGTGATGGGCCCTGTGCGCAGCCCCTATGCTGCGGTGAGGGTGCAGAGGGGTGTGAGGGCTGAGAGCCTCGTGGGTCAGAGGCTCTACACTCGTTAGAGGGTGATTATAATGGCAGGAAGTGAGATTGAGAAGGAAAGGCCATCAGAGGTGGAAAAGGAAAAAGTAGTGGAGAAGGTAGCGGAGGCTCCCGAGAGGGAGAGGGTAGAGGAGACGGTGGCATGCCCGGAGTGCGGGAGCCGTGTCCTTGTGAGGGACTATGAGCGGGCGGAGCTCGTGTGCGAGAGGTGTGGCCTCGTTGTTGACTCCAACTTCATGGACGAGGGTCCAGAGTGGAGGGCGTTTGACCATGACCAGAGGATGAAGCGCTCGAGGGTGGGGGCGCCCATGACGTTCACAATTCACGACAAGGGCCTCTCAACGATGATAGACTGGAGGAACAGAGATGCATATGGCAAGTCCATATCCTCCAAGAACAGAGCCCAGCTGTACAGGCTGAGAAAGTGGCAGCGAAGGATAAGGGTGAGCAATGCCACTGAGAGAAACCTGGCGTTTGCGCTCTCGGAGATGGACAGGATGGCATCTGCCCTCGGGCTTCCGAGAAATGTGAGGGAGACGGCTGCCGTGATATACCGAAAGGCAGTGGACAAAAACCTGATTCGTGGAAGAAGCATCGAGGGGGTGGCTGCCGCAGCGCTGTATGCGGCGTGCAGGCAGTGCAGTGTGCCCAGAACCCTCGATGAGATTGCGGAGGTGTCGAGGGTCTCCAGAAAGGAGATTGGGAGGACATACCGCTTTGTCTCAAGAGAGCTCGGGCTCAAGCTCTTACCCACATCTCCAATAGATTACGTGCCGAGGTTCTGCTCTGGGCTGGGTCTGAGCGGTGAGGTGCAGGCAAGGGCAATCGAGATTCTAAGGCAGGCTGGTGAAAAGGAGCTCACGAGCGGGAGGGGGCCCACGGGGGTGGCCGCTGCCGCCATCTACATAAGCTCAATACAGTGCAATGACCGCAAGACCCAGCGTGAGGTTGCGGAAGTTGCTGGCGTTACCGAGGTCACGATACGCAATCGATACAAGGAGCTTGCCGAGCACCTCGGAATAGATATCATACTGTGAGCCCCATGCATGCGATAGAGGCGCTGGTAGTGGGGTTCACACTTGGACTCACGGGTGCAATGGCCCCTGGTCCCATGCTGTTTGCGACAATCGAGCACTCCATAAAGGAGGGGTGGCGGGCAGGTCCGAAGGTGGTGATGGGGCATGCCACCCTCGAAATGGGAATATTTGTCCTCATCGTGTATGGAGTGTACTCGGTGGTGCATCAGTGGATTGCCGAGATAGGGCTGCTTGGTGGAGTGGCGCTGTGCCTTTTCGGGGCTCTGACAATAAAAAGTGCCTTTGGCACCTTCTCTCTGAGGAGTGGTGTGTTCAGCAGCCCCTATGCTGCGGGCATGTTGACCTCGGCATCCAACCCGTATTTCTGGGTATGGTGGCTTACCGTGGGGCTCGCCCTCATACTGCTCGGGCTTCCAAGCATCCTTGCAGCCCTCACCTTCATGGCAGGCCACCTGCTCTCTGACCTTGCGTGGTATGCTGGCGTGGCGATGTTGTTCTCGAGGACGAGGCGGTTCATCTCTGATGGCGTGTACCGCGCGATACTCGGGGCGTGCGGCATCTTCCTTGTGGGCTTTGGGCTCTGGTTCATATACTCATCGAGGCTGTATGTATGATAACCCTCACCACTGACTTTGGTACGCTGTATCCCGCAGCGCTGAAGGGTGCCATCCTCGCCTTGAGTCCGA
Organism: Methermicoccus shengliensis DSM 18856; assembly: GCF_000711905.1. Taxonomy (NCBI): domain Archaea; kingdom Methanobacteriati; phylum Methanobacteriota; class Methanomicrobia; order Methanosarcinales; family Methermicoccaceae; genus Methermicoccus; species Methermicoccus shengliensis. The sequence goes on along the minus strand of NZ_JONQ01000007.1, from coordinate 159,737 downwards.
ATGCCAAGATAGTGGACGTGAGCCACGAGGTGCCGCGGGGCAACGTGGTCGCTGGAGCTCTATTCTTAAGATGTGCAAGCGTGTGGTTTCCCGATGCCATCCATGTGTGCGTGCTGGGCTCAGAGGTGAGGGGTCGTTCGAGAATGCTCGTCGTGCGCACGAAAAGGGGCACGCTCGTGGGTCCAGACAGCGGGGTGCTATGCCCTGCGGCAGAGGTGCTGGGAGGGGGCGAGCTCTTTGAGCTGGACGGGACACAGCTGTGGGAGAGGGCTCAGTGGGAGATGGGCTCTGGTGTGGAGTATGCGGTGGCTGCGGCAATGCTCGAAAATGGCGTGAGTCCCTCAGAGATGGGCATGCCCACTCAGAGCATCGTGGAGCTCACACTCGAGCACGTGCACCTCAGCGGAGAGGAGGTGCACACGAAGGTGCTCTATGTGGATGGGTTTGGTAATCTCGTGCTCGCCATTCCGAACTCTGCAGCCCTTCCCAGTGGAAGAGGCACTGTGAGGGGGCATCCTTTCCTTCTCACGGACTCGTATGAACAAGGACGGCTCGTGCTGTATAGGGGGACCCTCGGCTTTTTTGAGCTTGCCCTTGGTGGGGGCAGTGCCTCGCATCTCCTGGGTGTGAGGGAAGGAGATGAGCTCGTCCTCGAACTCAGTGAAGAAAGTGGCGCATCTTGGTAAACACCATGGCGATGTTCAGCCTGTCGGCTGCCGCAATCACCTCGTCGTCCCTGATGGAGCCACCCGGCGAGACGATGTACTGGATATGTCCCTGTGCTGCGGCCTCTATGCTGTCTGCAAAGGGGAAGAATGCGTCCGATGAGAGCACGCACTCGGAGAGCACTCTTCTTGCCACCTCCTCCAGCTCCTCTCCCTCGAGTCCATATGCCATTTTCAGGTTATCGTATGCCTTGGGGATGGCGAGCCTCCTTATGGAGTCCACCCTGTTTGGCTGCCCAGCCCCCATGCTCAGCACTCTGTACGCATGAGGGGCATACTCCTCGGCTATCACGATGGCGTTGGAGCGGGTGTGCTTACACGCCACCCACGAGAACATGGCAAGCGGCACCTTGTGCTCTGGAAACTGTCTCCTGCTCACGCATCTCCACTCTGCCACACTCTCAGTGTCCCTCGTCTGCCTTAGCATACCTCCGGGTATGTATCGGTAGGTGTACTCTATGGACAGCTCGCTCCAGTCTCCCTCAAGCTCCAGCAGCCTTATATTTGGGCTCTTGGCCTTTAGAGCATTTAGGGCATCTGGCTCGAACGAGGGGGCGAGCACCGCCTCCACGAACTTGTCCTTGAGGAATGCTGCAGCCTCCATGTCAAATGGACGGTTGGTGCATATGAGGCTTCCAAATGCCGATATGGGGTCTCCAGCCCACGCTGCCTGAAGCACTTCAGAGAGGCGTTTGCCCGTGGCAAGCCCACACGGGTTGTTGTGCTTTACGATTGCCACCACCGCATCATCTGCGAGGGCAGCGATACTCCTTACGCACTGAAGGGCACAGTCGAGGTCAACATAGTTGTTGTATGACATCTGCTTTCCATGAAGCTGCCTCGCCTTGGGGAGGGTGCACTCGGTCACATCTTGCTCCACATACAGCTCTGCCCTCTGATGCCAGTTCTCACCATATCTCAGCACCCTTCCCTGTGTAAACATGAGCCTCAGCACCCTCTCACCACACAGCTCGCTCGAGAGGTATGTGTCTATCTTTGCATCGTAGTTTGCGGTGTGCCTGAAGGCCTTCACAGCCAGCCTCTTTCTGGTCTCGAGACTCACCTTTCCCGTGTGCTCTATCTCCTTCATCACTGGCTCGTAGTCTGCTGGGTCTGTGAGCACAACGACCGCCTCGAAGTTCTTGGCAGCTGCCCTTATGAGGGTTGGACCTCCGATGTCTATGTTCTCTATGGCCTCGTCGAGCGTGCATCCCTTTCTCACAACGCTCTCAAACGGGTACAGATTCACACACACGAGGTCGATGAGCTCTATGCCGTGCTCTGCTGCCTCCTTCAGGTGGTGCTCTTTATCTCGGCGGGCGAGGATGCCACCATGAATCTTGGGGTGGAGTGTTTTCACCCTCCCGTTCATGAGCTCTGGATACAGTGTGTACTCTGAGATTGGACAGAAGGGAATGTTTGCCTCATCGAGTATGCTCGCGGTTCCACCCGTGCTGATGATCTCCACGCCTCTATCGGCAAGAAAGCGAGCAAGCTCTGTGATGCCCCTTTTGTCAAAAACGCTGAGCAGGGCCCTCTTTGGAGCTACCAAACTCCATTCCTCCTATGAGGTGGTGAGAGTCTATACATCTTTCAGCCCCCTATCTGAGGAATAGGTAGTACACTCCATATGCTACCACGAACACAAGCACGAGAATGACCGCATCGCCTATGGGCTCCCTTCTCACGGGCTCCCCCGGATAGCTCTTCCACATCTTCTCGATCATCTTCCTGTACAGTTCTTGACGCCCCTTCAGGATGGCCACGAGCCGCAGGTAGGGTGTTATGAGTAGGAGCACCATGGCGCCCGTGGGGTTCTTTCCAATCCAGATGAGCGCGTCCTTGATGTGCAGGAACACATCCACAGTCCACTGGGAACCCCTTGCAAGGGGGTTGTTGATGAACCACAGGAAGCCCCTGCCAAGGGCACGGTACACGTGGTCGATGTCATAGGTGATGGCGTGGTGGGGCTCAAACACCTTCAGCAGGGCGATGAACACGATGCCGGTTATCATGAACAGCACGGTTGTCTCACTCACCCTCAGCAGCTCGAAGGGAGCGTAGTGTGCCTCGAAGGGTAGCACCCTGAACATCAGCTGAGGATACAGCCCGAGAAGCACACACAGAGCCGCCGTGCACAGCATTGCCACCCTCATGTGGTATGGAACCTCGGTGGCCTCGATATTCCTGTTCTCTCTGAAGAACCCGTAGTATCCCAGCTTCAGGAAGGAGAGGAACGTGCCTATCGAGGCAAGCTCGAGCAGCACCCACACGAGGGGCATGCTGTGGGCAGCCTCTATCACCATTCCCTTGCTCACAAAGCCATTGAAGCCCGGAAAGCCCGAAATCGAAAGCGCTGCTATCGAGAACGTCAGGGTGGTGATGGGCATCTTGCGTGCCAGCCCACCCATCTCGGTAATGTTTCTGATGCCAGTACTGTACAGCACGGCTCCAACGGTCATGAACAGCAGCGCCTTGTACAGGATGTGGTTGAACAGGTGGGCTATACCGCCATTCATGGCGAGGGCGGTCCCCAGCCCGATACCTGCCACCATGTACCCCACCTGGCTCACGATGTGGTAGGAGAGCAGCTTTCTGGCATCGTTCTGCATCAGGGCGAACGTCACCCCGTATATTGCCATGATGCCCCCCATGATGGCAACGGCCTCCACTCCAGAGAACGTGCGTGCGAGCAGGTACACGCCCGTCTTGGTGGTGTACACCGACATGAACACCGCTCCCGTGATGGTGGCCCTTGGGTAGGTATCCGGAAGCCATGTGTGCAGGGGTATGAACACGGTGTTCACACCAATTCCGAGCAGCACGAGGATGTATGCCAGTCCATGAGATACTGGACCCAGGGCGAGCGAGCCCGTGGCGGCATACTGAGCCACCACACCCCCTATGAGCAGCCCACCTCCAAACACGTGGAACAGGATGTATCTGTATGCAGCATCCCTCGACTCTCTGTCTCGCTGGGCCCACACGAGAATCACCGAGGTGATGCCCATCATCTCCCAGAAGAACACCACCGAGAAGAAGTCCCCAGCAAACACCACTCCAAGGGAGCTTCCTATGTACATGAAGGAGGCGATGTGCTGGGCATCATCATCCACGTGCAGTGAGTACAGGATGGCAAGAAAGCCTATGATGGCAAATACGTATGCCACAAACAGGCTGAGCCTGTCGGCATTGAGGAGCACGAGGTGCATGTTGAGCCACTGAAACTCCCATCCCACCTGTGGGTGCATGAAGAACAGCTGGACCAGCACTATTGCAGGCACGAGCAGCAGGTATGCCTTCTTTACCCTGCCCTTCAGCAGTGGAATGAGCAGCGCTCCCAGCAGGAATATGAGCCCGGGAGGAATCATTCCATCACCTCCCTCTGAAGGATGTGCGGAAGTACCACCATCACGAGCACGTAGTACCCGCATCCGAGTAGTGTGAACAGCACAATCTCCCCCATCGGGAGGGCATGCTCTGGTTGCTCAACCACTGGGGCCAATAGGGCGAGCACCAACACCCCAGCGAGCAGTGCGATAGTCTTTGCTCTCCAGCTCATGGCATCACCTGCTGTAGTGCGTGGAGCAGGAGGGTGTACACCCCCTGCGGTGCAATTCCAAGTGTGAGGGTGAGCAGTGCGGTGATTAGCAGGGGCACCACCATTATCATGGGGGCCTCTGTGAATTGCTCACCCTCTTTTGGCTTGTTGAAGAACGCCGTGTACACGATTGGTAAGAAGTATGCGGCGTTGAGGATGCCGCTTGCCACCATCACAAAGGCGAAGAATGCCTGATGGGCCTCCATCGCCCCGAGGCTGATGAACCACTTGCTCAAAAACCCGATGGATGGGGGAATGCCGATCATGCCCATGCTGGCGATGAAGAACGCCAGCATCGTGATGGGCATGAACTTGCCCACACCTCCCATGTCGCTGATGTTTTTCTTGCCGGTTGCCACGAATATCGCTCCAGCACAGAAGAATAGCGTGATTTTCATGAGGGCATGGTTCACGATGTGGTACATGCCCCCCACTATGCCAGCTGGCGTCAGCATACACACCCCCAGCACGATATAGGAGAGCTGGCTCACGGTGGAGTATGCGAGCCTCATCTTCAGGTTGTCCTGAGTGAGGGCGAAGATGGACGCAGTGATGATGGTGAATGATACGAAGTATGCCATCGCCAGCGCCAGCCCGGTCTCCTGCATCAGGTTGACTCCGAATATGTACAGGATTATTCTCACCGCAGTGAACACACCCGCCTTCACGACCGCCACCGCGTGCAGCAGCGCGCTCACTGGCGTGGGCGCAATCATGGCGGTGGGAAGCCATGAGTGAAGGGGCATGAAGGCTGCCTTGGTGCATCCTATCATGAAGGTGATGAACAGCAGCCTTATAATGTTCACGGGGATGTCGTGCCCCTCGAGGATGCCCCCAAAGGCGAAGTCGGTGGTGCCCGTATAGAAGTACACCGCTATCGTGGAGAACAGTAAGAACACTCCAGCCGTGAGCAGATAGAGCAGGTACTTTCTGCCAGCGCTCATCGCCTCTGGCGTCTCGCTGTGCACCACCAGCGGGTATGTGGAGACGGTGAGCAGCTCATAGAAGATGAACAGTGTGACGAGGTTGGCTGCGAACGCTATGCCCATGGCAGAGGAGAGGGCAATGGCAAAGCAGAAGTAGTACCTCGTCTGGGAGTGCTCCTCGAGTGAGCGCATGTATCCCATGGAGTAGAGGGTGGTGAGTATCCACAGGAAAGAAGCGGTGAGCCCGAACACCATGCCAAATGCATCCACCCTGAACATGATGGGCAGGTTGGGAAGGATGTCCACCACTTTGAACTCGATGAGCGTTCCAGCGAGCACCGTGGGCATCATGGACGCCACGATGGCGAACTTTATGAGGCTGGCACCCACCGATACGCTCTCCCTGAGGTTGGGATGCCTTCCCGTGAGCAATATTAGCGCCGCTGCCACGAGAGATACGAGCACTGCAAGGGCTGGAGTTGCTGACGTTATCGCTTCCATCGTTCACCTCCTAACTCAGAACCTCTACCACCCAGGGTTCTATCACGCCTATGGGAATGAGCGCCAGTATGCCCAGCACGACCGTTATTATCGCAAACGCAAGCGTGGGCACGAGCATGCTCAGCGGCGCCTCCTCCCGCTCTATGTCCTCGTGCACCCCAAAGTAAGCGTTCTCAAACACCCTCCAGAAGTACACCGCATTGAGCAGGCTGCTTACGAGTATCACGGCGAGAAACACCCAGTGCCCACCTTCAAACGCTCCCCAGCCCAGCAGCAGCTTGCTCACGAATCCGAGTGTGGGTGGGATGCCTATCATGGAGAGCGCTCCAATCACGAATGCAGCCATGGTAAAGGGCATCTTCTTTCCCATGCCCCTGAGCTGATAGATGTTTCTTATCCCCGTCCTGTAGATGATGGCTCCTGCCACCAGGAACAGCCCAGTTTTCATCATGGAGTGGGCGAGGATGTGGAATATTCCTCCCACAATCGCAATCTTGGTCGCCATGCCAACCCCGAGCACCATGTACCCCACCTGGCTCACGGTGGAGTATGCGAGCATGCGCTTGATGTCGTACTGGGCTATGGCGAGCACAGAGCCCGCGATGATGGCTATGGCTGCCACCCATGCGAGCACGTCGGCCACGGGCACCATCTTGATCACATAGGATGGAGAGAACACAGTGAACAGTATCCTTATCATGGCATACACGCCCACCTTGGTGAACGTGCCAGAGAGCATCGCACTCACACTCGATGGTGCATGGGTGTATGCATCTGGCAGCCACGTGTGCAGGGGAAACAGCGCCACCTTGATGCTGAGGCCCACGATGAGCAGTATGAGTGCTGCGAGCACCACGCGGGTACCATATAGGGGGGGAAGCAGGCGATGAAGGTCTGCCATGTTGAGCGAGCCAGTCATTATGTAGAGGTAGCCTATGCCGATGAGGATGAAGCATGCCGAGATAGTGCCCATTATCATGTAGTTGAAGCTCGCCCTCAGGGCGTGCTTATCTCCCACCGATATCAGGGCATACGCAGCCAGCGAGGCAATCTCCAAGAACACGTACATGTTGAATATGTCCCCCGTTACCACGATGCCGAGCATTCCGGTGGCGAGCAGAATGTACAGTGTGTAAAACGCAACCTCCTTTCCCGGAACCTCGGCTTCGTTGCTGCGTCTTGCATAGATGGACACGGCAAAGCAAACAAAGGACACCACTACCAGCACGAACGCGTTGAGCAGGTCCACGTAGTACTCTATGCCCCATGGGGGCTCCCATCCCCCAAGCCAGTAGCTCACATTCCCGCTGCTCATCACCTTGTAGAGCAGGGCGATGCTCAGGGCAAACTGTGCAAACGTTATTACAGTCGTCCATGGGTTGCACAGCCTTCTGCTCATCATCCCGAGCAGTGGAGTGAAAAACGCACCGAGCAGCCCCACTGCTATGAGGAGAATTGGAAGGTGGTTTTCGAGCATCATCGGCTCAGCTCCAGAATTTTATCCTCCTCTATTGTTCCAAACCGCCTGTACATCCTTATAACGAGGGAAAGCCCCACGGCGAGCGTGCTAACCGCCACCACGATGGCGGTGAGGATGAGCACGTGGGGCAGGGGGTTCACATACTGCACCTCCTCGCCCAACAGGATGGGAGCTGTGCCACCCTCCACATCGGCTGCCGAGATGTACAGCAAAAAGATGGAGTACTGAAAGATGCTCATGGCGATTAGCTTCTTTATCAGGTTGCTCTTGGCTATCATCCCATAGAAGCCGATGGTCATGAGGGTGATGTATATGATGTAGTTGTACTTGGCAAGCAACAGCTCCAGCATGCTATTCCTCCCTTACAGCAAGATCATAGAAGATGGATGTCATGATTGCCATCACAGTGAGCCCTATGCCTATCTCCACCACCTCTATACCATACTCACTGGACACCTCGGGATGCACGGAGAACGGTATCACTCCATACTCGAGAAAGTTGCCCCCAAACATGATGGCAGCAATCCCAATACCAGCATACATCATTAACCCGAGGCTGGCTATCACTGCAAGGGGCTTTACAGGCAGCTTTTTCTTGGTGGCATCGACTCCGAACACTGTGGCATGGAATATGAAGGCTGCAGCCATGATCACCCCAGCCTGAAAGCCCCCTCCAGGACCGAGTGCACCATGGATGAGCACATACAGCGCCCACATGAATATGAAGGGCACCATCAGGTAGCCACCCACCCTGAGGATGATATCCTGTGTGAAGGGTGTGGTATCTACCTTCATTCCCACCTCCTCCTCACAAGAAGGATAACCGATATTCCAGCCGTGAATATCACAGTGGTCTCACCCAGTGTGTCATAGCCTCTGTAGTTTGCCAGCACTGCGGTCACCACGTTGGGCACTCCGCACTCTTCGAGAGCCCCCTCCAGATACCTTGGAACCACGTGCTCGTTGGCTGGAGCGTTTGGGTCTCCGAAGTTGGGAAGGTCCATCGCTCCATACATGAGCAGTGCCCAGAACAGCAGGCAGCTGAGAATTGCAAGATACCGCCTCACTTACCCTTTCCCTCCTCATACCTCGCGGTCTGGGCTATTGCCGCCACCATGAGCACGGTGGATACTCCAGCGCCCACTGCAGCCTCAGTAAACGCCACGTCCACGGAATTCAGCTCCACCCATATCACTGCCATGAGAAAGCTAAAGCCCCCAAACAGCACGGTGGCAACGAGCAGGTCTTTTGCCTCTATTGATGCTATTGCGAGCACCACCACAAAGATTAGCAGCAGGATGTCAACAGACCAGATCATCTGTGCTCCTCCTTGCTCCACACCTTTTTGCCATGCTTTGTCCACATCGCGTGCCCGTTGGTGATGGCTGCCTTGAACATCGCGTGGGTGGCTATGGGGCTTGTGATGAGTATGAATATTATTATGAACAGCATCTTCATGCTCACGAGGTCTATTCCCTGATACACGATGAGTCCACTGAGGATGAGCACCTCACCGAGGGTGTCGCACTTTCCAGTCGCGTGCATCCTCGTGTACACATCCGGAAACCTGATGAGCCCTATTGAGCCCGTAAGCATGAAGAACGCCCCACCCACCATGAGACCAAACGCTACCGCCATTCTGATGAGTTCAATCATTCGTCCACCCTCCCCCTCTCAAGGTATTTGGCAATCACGATGACGGATATGAAATTCAAGATGGCATACAGCAGAGGGATATCAAAGAAGGAGGGTCGAGCATACACGTATCCTATGAGCACGAGCACCACGATGGTCTTGGTGCCCACGGCGTTGATGCCCACCACCCTGTCGTACACGGAGGGTCCTCTTATCGCCCTGTATAGGGCGAGAAAGCTCGTGAACAGCAGCACCCATATAAAGACCTCGAAGATGCTCACGCCTTCCACCTCTCGTTCTCTCCATAGATGTAGCCCGACCTTACCGCCATTTCGCATGGCACGGGTTCGAGCAGACTCTGTGCGGGCTCCTCAGCTATTGCGTGCACGTAGAACGTGCCGTCCTCGTCGATGTCTACGGTGATTGTCCCGGGGGTGAGGGTGATGGAGTTGGCGAAGGTGACCCTCGCCAGCGTGCTCCTCAGATGGGAGTCCACTGCTATGATCCTCGGGTCTATGGGCATGCTGGGGGATATTGCCCTCTTGGCCACGTCCCAGTTGGCGAGCACTATCTGCCACATCAGCCAGGGAACGTATGCCAAAAACCTCGCCATGATTTTGAGACTCTCTCCAATATTGCGAAGCATCACAAAGTGGCTCTCAAACAACACCGAGACAAAAGCAGCGCACACAATGCCCATGGAGATGTAGAAGGGCTCAAGCCGCCCTGAGTTTAAAAGCCAGAAGATGTACATCGTCACGAAGGTGGCCAATATCCCGACGAATCTTCTTCCCCTCGCGCTCTCTGTACTCATGCCCAGACCCTCAACAGTGCTGGGCAGGGGTAAAAGCGAATTATATATTAGCTTTTCGTAACCCCTTATTTTGGGTGCCCTCCTGCCATGTGCCCCGGTGCCAAGAGAAACTTATAAATGGGCTGGTGTTGAGTCGCCCTTAGGGTATGGTGGGCGCTATGAAGATGGAGATGACCTCACTTTTGGGGCTGAGCCTGTATACACTGAATGGCACCTATGTGGGAAGAATCAAGGACGTGGTGATAGACTCTTCCGAGGGTGCGATTACGAGCCTTGCCGTGGTGGACGTGAACGAGAGCCTGTTCGATGTGAGGGGCAAGGGTGTGTACCTTCCATACAGGTGGATCACCGCTGTGGACGACGTGGCCCTCATGGTACACCCCGTCAGAGTCTCCAGGAGGGAGGAGGAGACAGAAGAGGAGGAGGCAGATTTCAGGGCGGCCGTCCGCTAAGGGTGCATGAAGTCCTTCAAGCACAGAGAGGTATATGCCCAGCTTAAAGTTGCCCCACCCATCATGCTTAGGCTGGATGGGGTGGCGTTTAGCAGGGTGCTTTCACGGCTTGGAGTGCAAAAGCCCTATGATGAAGCGATGAGAGAGGCATCTGTGGCGGTATGCCATGCGTTCTTCACAAGTGGAGTGTTCTCTCCCCTTGTGGTGTATGCGTTCTCTGATGAGTTCAACGTGTATCTTGAGCATCTACCCTTTGACGGGAGGGTGGAAAAGCTCGACTCTGTGGCGGCAAGCCTCGCCTCCTCTGTGTTCACATCTGCACTCTATGAATTCAAGCCAAAAGAGCCCCTTTGCTTTGATGCAAGGCTGATACCCCTCCAGAGGGGAGAGGTGGTGGACTACCTCATATGGAGGCAGGCGGAGTGCTGGCGAAACTGCATGAACTCATACGCATTCTATACACTCGTGGGTGAGGGAATGAGTAATGAGCAGGCTGCGGCCCACCTTGCGGGCAAGGGGGCAGAGCAGCTCCATGAGCTGCTGTTCGAGAGGGGTATCAACCTTGCCAAAGCCCCCCCATGGCAGCGAAGGGGGATGCTGGCATACAGGCTCAAGGAGTCCGTGGGTGGGTATGACCCCACGAGGGGTGAGGAGGTTCATGCCGAGAGGGCGAGGCTGAAAATAGAGGAGGCACCCCTCTTTTCTGCTCCAGAGGGCAGAAGGCTCGTGGAGCGTGCGTTGGAGGTCAGGGATTAAGCACTCATCACAACCTTTTTGTAGTGCCATCTCGTGAGGTGTGGAGGAATGTACGTTCAGCGATGTATCGAGTGCGGTAGGGAGTACGCGCCAGATGAGGTGGTGTACACCTGTGAGTGTGGAGGGCTGCTCGAGATTGCATACAATCTGGACGACATAGACCCATCCACCATAACGGCACCTGGCAGGCTGTGCGTGTGGAAGTACAGGAGCCTGCTTCCAGTAAGGAGAGAGCCCATAACTCTATTGGAAGGAGGAACACCTCTCTATCGGTGCAATGAGCTGGAGAGGGAGCTTGGAATAAGGGAGCTGTATGTGAAGCACGAGGGAATGAACCCCACTGGCTCGTTCAAGGACAGGGGGATGACCGTGGGGGTGAGCAAAGCCCTCGAGCTTGGTATGAAGGTGGTGGCGTGTGCCTCCACTGGCAACACATCGGCATCGCTCGCGATATATGGTGCGAGGGCGAACATTCCCGCAGTGGTGCTGCTTCCAAGTGGCAAGGTGGCACTTGGCAAGGTGGCTCAGGCGCTGATGCACGGGGCAAAGGTGCTATCCATACAGGGCAACTTCGATGAGGCCCTGGAGCTCGTGAGGCAGCTGTGCGAGAGCGAGGGCTTCTATCTCCTGAACTCTGTTAACCCCTACAGACTGGAGGGGCAAAAGACGATTGCGTTTGAGGTGGCCGAGGCTCTCGGATGGCACGTTCCCGACTGTGTGGTGCTGCCCGTGGGCAATGCTGGAAACATCAGCGCCATCTACAAGGGCTTTCGTGAGCTAAGGGACCTTGGCATCACGGAGAGCGTACCCAAGATGTGTGGCATTCAGGCAGAGGGCTCCAAGCCCATCGTGGAGGCGTTTGCTGCCAGAGCACTTGAGATTGCCCCGGAGCCCACGCCCGAGACTGTGGCCACCGCCATACGCATCGGCAACCCCGTGAACGCCAAAAAGGCACTTTCTGCCATTTATGAGAGCGGGGGGTATGCGGTGGATGTGAGCGATGAGCAAATCCTCGCCTCTCAGCGTGCACTCGCCCAGAGGGAGGGGATAGGGGTGGAGCCCGCAAGTGCGGCTTCCGTGGCTGGACTCAAAAAGCTGCTTGATATGGGCGTCATTCAGGAGGACGAGAGTGTGGTGTGCATTACCACTGGCCATCTGCTGAAGGACCCAGAGACCGCAATAGCCAACTCTCCCCCTCCCATTGAGGTGGACGCCACCATCGAGGCGGTAAAGAGAGCGGTGTTTGGGTAGGGGCTACTGTCCGGGCTACTGTCCCTCCTTGGCATCCCTTTCCTTGAGGCGGTTTATCGCCTGCAGCACTGCCTCCACAGACGCCATTATGATGTCGGAGTGGGCACCGCGCGCGGTCATCACGTGCTTGTCCTTACTCATCTTCACCCATACATCCACGAGGGCATCCGTGCCTCCGCTGATGGCGTCCACGTGGTACTCGTCGAGCTGCACATCACTCAGTCCACTCAGTGCGTTACGAAGGGCGTTGATGGCGGCATCCACTGGCCCAGTGCCCGTGCCCGCAGCGAGCTTCTCCTCCCCGTCCACCTTCAGCCTGATGGATGCCGTGGGCATCACCGTTCCAGAGACCACGGTGAGCTCCTCGAGCTTGACCCATGCCTTGGATGTGAGGTTCAGCACGCTCTCGGCAATCGCCTGAAAATCGGCGTCTGTGACCTTCTTGCCCCTGTCTCCAATCTCCTTGATGCGGCCCATTATCTCATTTAGTTGCTCGTCGTTCACATTCAGCCCCAGCTCCTTGAGGGCGAGAAGCACCGATGCCCTTCCAGCATGCTTTCCGAGGACTATCCTCCTCTTTCGGCCCACAGTTTCTGGTCTTATGGGCTCGTAGGTCGAGGTATCTGCCAAAAGGCCGTGCACGTGGATTCCAGCCTCGTGGGTGAAGGCATTTCCCCCCACCACTGCCTTGTTCGGAGCAACGGGCACACCCGTCAGCCTTGCGACGAGCCTTGAGAGAGAGTAGAGCTCTGAGGTCTTCAGCCCAATGTCATAACCATACAGGTTGGAGAGCACCAACGCCACCTCCTCCAGCGGTGTGTTGCCTGCCCTCTCGCCTATTCCGTTGACTGTCACGTGCACCTCGCTCGCACCTCCCAGCACTGCGGCAACTGTGTTGGACGTGCCAAGCCCGTAGTCATCATGGCAGTGCACGCTCACGGGCCCCACCCCAGAGAGCCTCGAGAACAGCTCCCTCGTTTTCTCAGGCACGAGGATGCCCACGGTATCACAAAGGCACACCCGCTGTGCCCCAGCATCGAGGGCATCTCTGAACATGCTCTCCACATAGTCCACATCAGCCCTTGAGCCGTCCTCTGCGCTGTACTCCACGATGAGGCCATGGTCGAGGGCATACTGGATGCACTCTACGGAGGTTTCTCTCACCCACTCCCTGTCCTTTTTGAGCTTCTTTTCTATGTGAAGGTCGGACAGCGGTGCCACAAGATGAATGGAGTCCACATCGCACGATATGGCGGCATCGATATCCTCCTTTCTGATTCTGCAGTAGCTGCATATCTCGGCTGAGAGGTCCTCGCCAACTACGGCCCTGATGGCATCCCGCTCTCCCTCTGAGGTGATTGCGCTTCCAGCCTCGATGATGTCCACTCCAATGGCATCGAGCTTCTTCGCTATCATCACCTTCTCATCACTGGTGAGCGAGACGCCGGGCGTCTGCTCCCCATCCCTCAGCGTGGTATCCAAAAACCTCACACTCTTCTCCAAGACCACCACAGCCTACCAGCGCCCTGGTGCCAGAGTAATTGTCCTTCGATGCTTAAAAACCCTACCTCACAGATTGGATGCCTCATTGGATGCCTCCCTCCACCACCGCCAGCTCTTCCCCCCGGCATCGGACAGCTCGGTTGAATAGTGGTGGACACCTGTGTGATGCTCTGTTGGGCATGTATATCCCCATGCACAATGTTTGCGGTGGCGTATCCCACCCCTCTATGCACAAGAGAACTAGTACCATCAGAGCAATGCTCCATTCACACTGCATCTTGGCTTGAGAAGAACGTTTTGTTCAATAAAGCTTATGTAAGCTGTGCTCGACTATGAGGTGATGCTCAAAAGCTCGTTTGGAACGCTCTTCAGGATAACCACGTGGGGTGAGAGCCACGGAAAGGCGGTGGGCGTGGTGGTGGATGGGTGTCCAGCGGGATTGCCCCTCTCTGCTGGGGACATCCAGCTCGAGCTGGACAGAAGAAGGCCCGGACAGAGCACATACACCACCCAGCGCAAGGAGTGGGATGAGGTGCACATCCTTTCTGGCGTTTTCGAGGGCATGACCACTGGCACTCCCATATCCATGCTGGTGTGGAACAGGGATGTGGACTCCAGCGCATATGAGCCCATAAGGGACGTGTTTCGACCAGGGCATGCGGACTATACGTACACCGCAAAGTATGGCATCAGGGACTGGAGAGGGGGTGGAAGAGCCTCTGCACGGGAGACTGTGGGAAGGGTGGCGGCCGGGGCGGTCGCCAAAAAGTTGCTGAGGCGGCTGGGCGTTGAGATAGTGGGATACACGAGGGCAATCGGAGAGGTCGAGGCAGTGCATGTGCCCACCGATGTACGCGTCCTCAGAGAGGCCACAGAGCGCAGCCCATTGAGGTGTCCAGACTCAGAGGCATCCAGAAGGATGCAGGCGCTGGTGGAGGACGTGAGAAAAAGGGGAGACTCCATAGGCGGCATAGCCGAGGTGGTGGCTCATGGGGTGCCCGCTGGGCTTGGTGAGCCCGTGTTTGGCAAGCTCGATGCCGCCCTCGGAGGGGCGCTTTTGTCCATAGGTGCGGTAAAGGGGGTTGAGATCGGTGCAGGGTTTGCGTGTGCAAAGATGCGGGGAAGCGAGATGAACGACCCCTTTGTGGCGGAGGAGGGAAGGATTGGTACGCTCACCAACAACGCAGGGGGAATACTCGGCGGCATCAGCACTGGCGAGCCCATTGTGTGCAGGATTGCCGTAAAGCCCACCCCGTCGATAGCTCGGCCCCAGCGCACCGTGTCCGTGGAAGGGGAGAAGAGGGATGTGAGCACAGTGGGAAGGCACGACCCCACGATACTTCCGAGGGTCGTGCCCGTGGCAGAGGCGATGGTTGCGCTCGTGCTCGTGGACTATGCAATGCTCGCCGGACACATACCCCAGAGGCTGGATGGATGAGGCCAGTGTGTCCGAGGTGTGGGAAGGAGACCGACCTGCTGGAGAACGGGATGTGTGCAGAGTGCAGGCTTAGACACGCATCCCCCGTGAAGGTGCACACTCCAGAGACCCTACGGGTGTGCAGGGGGTGTGGCGCAGTGTTCGAGGGCAGATGGGTGGACGTGGACGATATAGAGCAGGTCATAAGAAGGAGGGTGCTGGATAGCATAGAGGTGGCTCCAGAGGCAAAGGATGTGGACATCGAGATGAGCCTCGCGCAGATGTCGAGCAACATGTATCGGGTTGAGGGGAAGGTGGTGGCAAATGAGCGAAATTGGCCCTTTGTGCTCCACATCAGGCTGGCATACGAGAGCTGTCCCTCGTGCTCTCGGAGGTCTGGAGGGTATTTTGAGGCCGTGGTGCAGGTGAGGTCATATGCCCGCAGCCCCACCGAGGCCGAGCTGGAAAGGGTGCGCCACACAGTGGATGTGTTGTTTTCGAGGCTTAGAGAGAAGGGAGAGAGGCTGGCATTCCTGACGAAGGAGGAGAGGGTGAGAGGTGGCATCGATCTCTATGTGGGAAGTGCAAAGGCCGCAAAAAAGCTGTGCACGGAGGTGCTCTCCCAGATGGGAGGCACGCTCACCACATCTTCCACGCTCGCAGGAAGGAGGGATGGAAGGGACGTCTACCGTATCACATATGCGCTGCGGCTTCCCGGACTCTCGGCTGGGGATGTGGTGAGCTACAAAGGCGAACCTCATGTGGTGGTGGGCGTGAGGGACCGTGTGCACCTCGAGCCCCTGTATGGTAGGGGCTCACGCCACGTACCCTTGGATGAGCCCATGGATGTGCTCGGAAAATTGAGCAACGTCATCAGCACCACCGTGCTCGAGGAGGACGCCACGGCGCTGCTGGTGCTCCATCCGAGCACCCTCACGCCCGTGTGGGTGAGGAGAGTGGAGGGCGTGCACGCTGGGGACGAGCTGGGCGTGCTCGTGGTGGGCAGCGAGCTGCTTGCGATTCCGAAAAGGTATCTTTAGAGTGCTTAGATGGGCTTTAGATGGGCGAGGTGGGCTTTAGATGGGCGCATCCCAGATGGGATACCATCTCGACTCGTCCCTCTCGAGCGTGAGCTCATCTCGCATCAGGGAGGCTATTTTCAGCTCCATCTCTGCATCTCGCTCATGGCTTCCAGAGGGTACGAACGGATAGAACGTGCCCCGCTTGTAGTTATACACGAGATACGCCCTTTTGCCGTCTCTGAATGGGAACAGGGCACACACGAGCTTGTCCGCATAGCCTGCATCCTCAAGCGCATCCACCACGCTGGCGAGGGCTGTCACGAGGCTTTCCACACCACCCCCCTCGAGCAGTACCCACTGATAGCCGAGTGCATCCATGTGGGTGTGAAAGCTCGTGCCCTCATCGGATGCGCAGGTGAGCATCTCCCTCATCTCTTCCTCCACCTCTCTGAAGTGGTGGGTGGGAATGGGCTTGAAGCACACTCCTGCCCTGCCCTCGGGCTTGAGGTCAAAGAGCACCTCGAGACTCACAGCTGCCGAGGGCAGCTCGTATATCCCCTCTGGCTTGGGCTGCACGGGTCGCGTCCTTCCAAACAGGGCGTCGAACAGCCCCATCTACACACTCTCCATTGCCCTCTCTATCCGCTCCAGAGCCTCCACTCTCTTCTCCAGTGGGGGGTGGGTGGAAAACAACCTGAGCAGACTCTCCCCAGAGATGGCGGGGATTATGAAAAAGGCGTTCATGCCCTCCACTTCTCTGATATCTCTCGTTGGGATGCGCTGCATCCTGCCGCTTATCTTGTACAGTGCCGATATCAGGCTTCTGGGCCTTCCAGTGATGATGGCAGAGCCCCTGTCTGCCGCAAACTCCCTGTATCTCGAGAGCGCTCTAATCAGAAGGTAGCTTATGATCCACGTGAGCAGCGATGCCACGAAGATGAGCAGCAGGGGGGCATTGCCCTCCCGCCTGTCTCCTCCAAGGGCAAGGAAGTAGAAGTTGTGCATTATGAAGTAGGCTATCGTGGATATGAAGCTCGCGATTGTGAGCACCAGCATGTCCCTGTGCTTTATGTGGGAAAGCTCGTGAGCGAGCACCGCCTCGAGCTCATCGGTGTCCAGCGTGTTCAGCAGACCCTCGGTTACTGCCACCACTGCATTCGACTTGCTCCTTCCAGTGGCGAGGGCGTTGGGAACCTGTGAGGGCACGATGGCAATCCTTGGCTTGGGGAGGTCTGCTATTGAGCACAGCCGCTCCACGATGGAGTGCAGCTTTGGAGCCTCACTGGGGCTCACCTCCTTTGCGCCCAGCGACCACAGCACCAGCCTGTCCGAGTAGTAGAACTGGGCGAACATGAACGCTCCCACGAACAGCAGCACGAAGGGAAGGGCAAACATCCTCGAGAGCACAACGAGAAACGCGAGATACACTGCTGCGAGCAGCAACATCGTGAGGAACATCCTCACCGCAAGCCCCATATCCCTTCCATATCGTCTGCTGGCTCTCATGCGCGCATCACTTCAGGAATGACATAAAAAGGAGGATGTTGTATATAAGCTTTTGCGTGCAAACAACAGCTTAATTAAGCTGGCACATGAGTGGATTAATGCGCTGTATGCCAGCTGGACGACAGCTGCAGCTGGACGACAGCTGTGAGGTGAGATGGGAGAGCATGAGCGAGACATCAGCACACGCCCCATCGTGCACCAAGTGCTCAGCGAGGGCGATTTTCTATCAGCCCTACTCTGGAATGCACCTATGTGCGAGGCACTTCGTGCTCGATGTGGAGCGAAAAGTGAAGCGAAGGCTCAGAAAGAGCAGGGCAATCGAGAGAGGGGACAGGATAGCCATTGCGCTGAGCGGGGGAAAGGACAGCTCCAGCGTGCTGATGATGCTCTCAAAGCTCACAGAACACAGAAGGGATGTGGAGCTGGTGGCGATAGCCGTGGATGAGGGCATCGCTGGCTACAGAGCTCACACGCTCGATGTGGCTCGCAGGATAGCAAGACAGTGTGATGTGCCCCTCGAGGTTGTGTCCTTCAAGAATGAGTACGGCACCACACTGGACGAGCTGATGAGGGATGGAAAAGGTGCGTGTACCTACTGCGGTGTGCTGAGAAAGAGGCTGCTGAACATCACGGCAAGGAGGCTTGGAGCAACCAAGCTCGCCACTGGGCACAACCTCGATGATGAGGCCCAGAGCGTGCTTTTGAACCATCTCAAGGGAGATGTGGAACGGCTGTGCAGAATGAGACCCATCAGGTACAAGGAAGGACTCATCCCACGAATCAAACCCCTCTCCGATGTGCCAGAGAGAGAGACCGCCCTGTATGCGCATCTGCATGGAATAGAGCTGGAGGGACCCACGTGTCCATATGCTGAGCGCTCATATAGGTTCACGCTGAAGCGCATGCTGAACGAGCTGGAGTATGAGCATCCGGGAACCAAGTATGCCCTGCTCAGGGGCTATGAGCGGCTAATGGAGCTTGTGCCGAGGGAGCCCTTTGAGCTTGCGAGGTGCTCAGCATGCGGTGAACCTTCGGTGGGGCACTTGTGCAAGGCTTGCGAGCTGCTATCACACGTGATGGGGAGCGATACTCTTTAATAGGGCAACGTGATTGAGGTGTGTTGCGTGCCCGAGTGGCCTAGTTGGTGGGGCGCCAGACTCATAAGGAAGCGATGCGCATGCCCCAACCTTCCTGAGAAATCTGGAGGTCGCGGGTTCGAGACCCGTCTCGGGCACTATCCTCCAAGCTCATTTTTTACAGAACTCCCTGCGTGAGCGAGGAGAGGAGGGGAGGAGGTCACATAAGTTGGTTAGAGGATGTTAGACACACTCCATAAAAGGCAGTAAAAGAGAAAAAAGGGGTAAGGTGTTAAGATTACCTCACCACCACATCACCGACGAACACGAAGTTGCCGCTCGGTGTGTGGAGCACCTTGACGGTGTACGTTCCTGCTCTCCAGTTGGTGTTGTTGTCTTCAGTAAATGTTATTCTTTCTCCCGGCTCAAAGAGGTCGTTGCTGCCCATGCCAGATCCAGTTATTCCATCCGAGGAATAGAAGTAATTGTTCGACTCATCGTAGTCAAATGTCTTGTACTTATCTCCTGTCTGCTTGCGGTAAACCAGAACCCTGAGGTCCTTGCACGAGAGTGTATCTCCACCCATGTGGTCCACGTAGAATATGTCTTGCTGGTAAGCCGATGTTAGCTCATCTGCAGCATCAGAGAACACAAGCTGTGCATTCGGTGCCGGTGTTCCCATGCTCTGCCCAAAGCCAAAAGCAAAGCTGCCTATCACGGCAGCGAGTATCACGGTGATTGCCACCATCAGGATTACTCCTATGACTGGTGACACACCTTTTGTATCCTTCAGCAGTCTCATAACTCCACCTCCCAAGATTGCATCTTCTATCCTGATTTCCCTATTCCGATATCCGACATATAAAACTATCGTCCCAATAAGCTAACGACAATAAGCTAACACGAACTTCTAAGTGTTGATTACGGAGCAGTGAGAAGTAAGCAACAGCACCCCTTTCAGTGAGCACAGGCAATTTATATCAAGAGAGCTCTCTTACTCCCCGATGGAGCCGGTACTCATTCTGACGTTGGCGGTGTTCTCGTATGCCGCCTATACCGACCTCAAAACGAGGACGGTCTCGAACCGCGTTTGGGCTGTTTATATGGGGCTGGGAGTGCCGCTGCTTGCGCTTTCTGGAGTGGATGTTGGGCTGCTGCTCATGAGTCTGTTGATAATAGCCCCAGCCGTCTTCGCGTCCTATCACTTTGGAGGGATGGGGGGTGCGGACGTGAAGGGCATGCTTGCCCTCTCGGTCATGCTGCACCACCGCCTGCTCGCCGTGTGGGTGGTAATCGCTGGAAGCCTCGTGGCGCTCGTGATGTCGAGGAAGTATGGGGATAACATCCCATTCATGGTGGCACTTCTCGTGGGCATCGTGCTCGGTGCGGTGCTCGATGCGCTTGGAGTTCTCCCGTTCTGATTAGCCGTAACTTTTTTGTAAACTTTCCAGTCCCTGAACTTCTCGTGATAATTTGCCAGATAAAACTCCAGTTTAAGCCTTCCGTTTGGAGTCGAGAGTTTTATCACTCCTTCCTCAGGGTCGAGCCTGAAGAGGTGGTCATCCAGCATTATGACTTCTTTCTTAACTTTCCGTTGCTGCTAAGTCCCCTTGCGAAAGCGAGGGGATACAGCAGGGGAGGCGGGAGGGGGGGGCTGGAGGTAAGTTTTATGTAGTTCCCGATGAACATATTATTGCCACCGCAAGGTGGCCCAGGGCTGGGACGGCCCGAAGTTACGCCTGTGGACATTGGCACCTCTGCCCGAAAGGCTGAGAGAGCCGTCGGGTAAGTGCTGGTGGATGAAGCAGGAAACTCCGTCCGTTAGGGCGGAGTAGTTCACTCCAGTCCTTTATCTTCGTGTTGCTTGCAGGACCCCTTCCGAGAGGGAGGGGATACGCAAGGGGAGGTGGGTGGTCAGGTTTAAATACTCTGAGGATGCAAGGGTATAACGACCAACAGCCGTAAGGCTGGACAGCCCGTAAGGGCTGGTGTGAAGGTAGTCCGTGGAAGGTAGTCCGTGAGTCCAGAAGGATAACGGATAGTGGCTGTGTGAACCAGCCTGTGGATAAGGCTGCCTCTGAGCAGCATCTTCAATTGCAACGCTTAAAACTCCTCTTTTGTCTCCAAACTCGCACACGCACCCAGTATCACGCCCCATGCCCACAATAGGGAAAAATTTAAATATTATTATTCATACCAGATTTTTAAAGGGGGTTGCTATCCACTTAGTGGCTCCAGCCATTTGGCGGTAAGTCCACACGGAGGTGTTAAGATGAGAGGTTGGAGAATAGTTAAGGATGAGAGGGGATTCACGGGGCTTGAAGCAGCAATTGTATTGGTGGCTTTCGTTGTAGTTGCTGCTGTCTTCAGCTACGTCATGCTTGGAGCAGGTTTCTTCACCACCCAGAAATCAAAGCAAGTCGTGGATACTGGCGTGAAGCAGGCGAGCAGCTCACTAACTCTCGACGGACAATACATCTACTTGAATTGTACAAGTGATGCTAAGGGTACCACCGGGTCAAATGGAAAGGTGGGAGAGATATACTTTTATATCACACAGACAGCGGGTGGAGTGTCAGTTGATCTGAACAAGACTTCACTGGCCATAGCATCTGCTGAGGGATACAAGCAGATATTCTACAACGAGAGTGCTACGGCGGGCACCAATGCTTCGTGGTACTATGAGTGCGTAAAAGGTGACAATGACAACACCGTCGAAGTCAACGAGAAGTACAAGATTGTGATAGACTTGTATGACTCCACTGGAAGCTCCCTATGGGACACTATAGGAGACCTTCAGCCCAATGATGAGATAACAATCGAAGTTAAACCTCCAGTAGGCGCTCCACTTACAATAACTAAGCAGCTTCCACCGAGTTTTACCAATCTAACATATGTCTGAGGTCTGAGGTGATGCCAAATGAGAAGGATGCTTAAAGACAACAGGGGTTTCACAGGACTCGAAGCAGCAATCGTCCTGATAGCTTTCGTTACGGTTGCCGCAGTGTTCAGCTATGTATTGCTCAGTGCTGGTTTCTTCACGACGCAGAAAAGTCAGGAGGTTGTGCACACAGGAGTTAAGCAAGCAACATCGTCGATAGAGCTTGTCGGATCAATAGTTGCAACAGGCAACACGACCAGTGATAACATTGCCAACACCACATTTACTATCCAGCTCGCTGCTGGAGGCAATCCAATAAACCTAAACGATACAGTTATCACTGTCCTTGCTCCTCAAGACGGTACTTTCAAGGAGCTTGACTACATGAACTCAACGAACTTCGACAGCGATGTAGCCAATAACAGTGCTGACCACTACAGAGTAGAATGGATATACAGTCTGCAAGGAGACACCCCCGACGACTACATTGAGGAGCTCGAAAAAGCCGAAATTACGCTGTGTCTATCTGATGCCGGCTTTGACCTCGGTCCAAATGAGGACTTCATAATTGAAGTGAAGCCACCGGCAGGTGCAACATATCCAATTGAGCTCACAGTTCCACCAAGCATAGACAGCGTCATGGTGCTGCTAAAATAATTTTCAATTTTTTATTTTTTTTATTTTTTTAGAAGGGTGGTATAATGAGTGGGGACATCAACCAAGCAGTCGTTGATGAAATTCTTGCAAGTGCCGAGGCAGATACTCCGGAAGGCAGGCTTGAAAAACTTGAGAAAGAGGTCGATATACTCAAGGGATCTATAAAGCGGTTGCTGATGGATATCAGAGTAACTATGAACAACCTCGAAAATCCATTCCAGAATCTGCAGAAGCTCGCTGAAGAGGCATTAGCTCCTACGACAAAACCACCCCAACCAATACAGGTGGTGCCAACACCGATTCAGGAACCAAATGAGGAAAAGAGGGAGGGAAAAAAGAAAGAAGATGAAGATTTAAAGGATGAAGTTGAGGAAAAGTCCGATTCAGGAGTTGAGGAGGTGACAAAAAAGGAGGATGCTCCCATGCTTGAGGTCGATGAGATGGTCAAAGTTGCCCCAGAGAATGGGACTCGAAAGTCCTCAGTAGAATCCTCACAGGCATTGCCCGTACAAAAATACGACGTTATCACGCTTCTTAGTCTCATGGAATGGGTCAAAAAGATGCTCGAAAAATACGATGTAGCTCTGAAAGATATGATCATCGTATTTGAGTCTGCAGGCTATATAACCCCTGAAGCAAAGGACCTTATAGTGAAACTCATTGACTTGGTAAAACTCATTGACCTGCTAAGGCCCGATGTGGACAATATCTCCGAAGACGTGGTGCTTGAATTATACAAACTGCACAAGATGTTGTATTTTCAGGACAAAGAGACAAGCATGGATTCCAAACTGCTCGGCCTGCTGCTTGAGAAGAAGTCATGATTATGGTGAACATCAATGGCAAGAGAGGTGATATCCGCGTCAATCTTGATTATAGCTACAGTGGTAGCCGCTTCTGCTGCAATAATGGTTATTATTCCCTCAATTAGGGATTTATCCGGTTCTTATGCCTCCCTTGCCACAAATCTTAACGATAAAATTGAAACCGATGCTGAGATTATTTTTATAATGGTGAACAACAGCACTTCATACGTAAACGTTACCTTCTGGGTAAAAAATACAGGAAATACAAGAATACCTGATGCACTGATAAATCGGAGCGATATATTCATTTACTCGGATAATAAATACCTCCATTTTACTCCAACGGACCCCGAAGTTTCCTATACAATAGAAAACGGAGATAGCGACGATTACTGGGAAAAAAGCGAAACGCTGAGATTTGCAATCGAAAATCTGGACACTGACAGCCTTCCGCAGGGCGAGTATACACTTGCATTCGTGCTGTATAATGGTGTAGGGACAAGCGATTTGTTTTCGTGGTGAGACTATGGGTTTTGAAACTGTGATAGCAGCGATAATCTCAATTGCCCTGATAATAACAGTAGCATACACTTTCGCATCTGGCAGCGTTTCACTCACCGAGTCTTCAGCCTTAAATTACAGAGGGGCAGTTAAAGAAACTATAAAGACCCTGCATACAGACATTACTATAACCGGGTTGACTTACGATGATTCCACACCTAAGATCACAGCGCACTTCAAAAATACGGGAGAAACAAAGTTCAAGGATTTTGATGAATTTGATGTTATACTGTATGGCACAACAGAAAGTGGTGAAAGAATTGCTGAGTATCTCAACGACACGACATTTAGCATTACCAATGAGCTGATAAATCCCGGAATTTTCGATCCCCATGAGGTTGCAGAGCTTGAAGCTCGTCTGTCCTCTCAGCTTGCTAACGGAACTTACGTTCTGATGATTTGTACTCCAAACGCCGTTTGTACCAGTTTAGACTTTACGGTTGGGGGGTGATAGTACGGTTGAAAGTCTTGCGGAAATTGAGGAGGAAAAGAAAAAGAGCATTCTTTCAAGTGGGAATGGTGAGATAGATAAGAGACTCGGAGGAGGCATACCTCTCGGCTCATTGACTCTCATAGAGGGTGAAAATGACACTGGTAAGAGTGTTATGTGCCAGCAGTTTACGTACGGGAGTCTATTAAATGAGCGCAGCGTAGCATATTATACCACAGAAAACACAATTAAAAGCTTACTTGGTCAGATGGAGTCCTTGGGCTTAGATGTCTCAGATTTCTACGCCTGGGGATATTTTAGAATATTCCCACTACACCTTGAAGGAGTGGACTGGAGCATAGAACAGATGAAAAGCGTTCTTAACCTCGTTGCGAATCACATAAAAATTATCAGAGAGGATATCATAATGATAGACTCGCTCACGATGTTTACAACATATTCAACAGAAGACAACGTTCTCGAATTCCTGACGAGGCTCAAAAACATCTGTGACAGAGACAAGACAATTTTCATAACTCTGCATCAGCATGCCTTTAAGGAAGACGCCCTCACGAGGATTCGTTCAGCCTGTGACTGCCACCTCTTTCTGAGGAAAGAGCAGGTTGGAGACAGATACGTTAGTGCTCTCGAAGTGGCTAAGGTCAGGGGAGCAAAGAAGACGACTGGAAATGTCGTCAGCTTTGAAGTACTTCCAGGCTTCGGGTTGAAGATAATACCGATTGCTCAGGCACAGACATAGTAACCTTTTTTAACGCTTTTTATTTGGTTGTCCGATGCTGTTAGGATAAGCAGTGGGTCGTTAGGTTTAAAAACGACAGAGATTTATACTCACATTAATAATTTGAAAGATTAAGGTTCGCCGGACATGCTGGGAGGTGGTAAGCATCCAGAATGAGTAATCTTTTGTTAAATTTATTGACAGAGTCATAGAAGATTTGAGAAAAGAGTATAGCGAAGTGTATCTATTGAGAAATGCAAGCTTGTTTAAGATTTATAGGTTTTTAGATGGAAAAGCTATGGAACCTGATTTTGTATTGTTTCTAAAGAAAGAGGATTCAGATGAAATTGAGCAATATCAACTTTTCATAGAGCCAAATGGAGAACATCTAATTAAAACAGACCAATGGAAAGAGGATTTCTTAAAAGAAATTGAGGAAAAAATACCAGATTAAAATTGAGCCGAAATTATTTGGAGAAAACAAAAAATACAAACTGATTGGTTTCCCGTTCTACAATGAAGGGAGAAAGGGTGAATTTATTAAAATATTTAACCTATCGGCGGGAAGTCCCTTTCGTAGGGAGATGAGAGCCAATAAGCTTATAGTCTTTTTCTGCATACTTACAATGTCTGCAAGGCTGAAAGAGCTGGCAGACCTTGGGACGACCCTTAGAGCCTGTGATATGTCTGGTCGCTGAAGCAGGAAGCCCCTTCCGAATAGGGGTAGTTCACCGAGATACCTCTCCTGTTCAGAAGCAGTCGGCGAACAGCAGCAAAGTAATTCACCAGCCTTTCAATCCTCCTGAAACTGCCTTTCACTTTTTCCAAGAATTTTTCAGCGTGTTCAATTATCTTTCCGTTGCTTGCAAGACCCCTTGCGTAAGCGAGGAGAGGTGTGGAGAGGGGGTAGTTAAGCCGTAGTATTAACGCGTCGTGAAGCTGCTCCCGCTTTTAGTCGTGGAGTAGCTCATTCCAACCCCTCCCAGCGCCCATCTATGGGGAACACCTCTCTTATCCACATCATGGGCTCTCCAGCATGGATGATGTAGTATTCCCTGACCACAGCCTCACATCCAAGCTCGCTTGCCATCTCGCTGGTTCTCTCCACCCTCAGAAGCTCACGCCTGCTCTCGATGCCGTGCTCCCTGAGTATCTTGCCGATGGGCTTTTCTGCCCTGCCTATGTCCCTCCTGAGTGAGGGGGGCATCCTCTCCAGTGCCGAAAGGGAAAGTGCCCACACGAGTGGTTGCCCCTCTGCGCTCAGGACCACCCTTCGCCTGTTGATGGCAGAGCCCTCTGGCACAGAGAGCAGCTGGGCAATGGTCTCGTCTGCGCTCACCACCTCCTGCTCTACTGCCTGCACTCCCACCTCCTTTCCGAAGAGCACCTCGAGAAGATGTGTGAGCGAGCCATCGGTGGCAAGGCATATCCGTAAGGAGAGGGGAATGTGCATGTCGTGAATCAGCCTTAGCGTCTCGTCCATTGCAGAAGAGTGGGAAAAGAGATATTAAAAGGTAGCGAGTGAGTATGGATGATGATTACCGTTCGCTCGTGCTCGAGGGTGCATCTGAGCCTGCTCGACCTCAATGGCTCGCTTGGCAGGGTGGATGGGGGCGTGGGCATTGCCCTGCAGGAGCCCTATATCGAGGTGGTGGCAGAGCCCTCGGAAGGGCTCGACATATGCATCGCCGTCGAGATGGATGACACAGAGAGGGCTGTTTTTGAAAACAGGATGAGGCTTGTGGCACAGTCCGTTGGGCTGGGAAATGCAACGCTCACGCTGACCTCTGCTTATCCCCAGCACGTAGGGCTTGGATGCGGCACCCAGCTTGCGCTGTGCACAGCCGCTGCCCTGTGCACGCTGCATGGCACATGCCCCCCTGCACGAAGAATTGCACAGATGGTGGGGAGGGGGGGCACGTCGGGGATAGGGGTTGCCGCCTTCGAGCACGGGGGCTTCATCGTGGATGCTGGGCATCTGCTCTCCCAGAAGGGGGCGTTTGCTCCCTCTGCCGCAAGTCGAGCACCCCCTCCGCCCATACTCGCCAGATATGACTTCCCAGACTGGGACATCGTGCTCGCGATTCCGAATCTTAAGGGTGCCTCGGATGCGAAGGAGGTAGACATCTTTGCAAAGTACTGCCCCATCGATGAGCTGGAGGTTGCGAGGGCATGCAGGCTCGTGCTCATGAAGATGATGCCCGCAGTGCTCGAAGATGACTTAGTGGCATTTGGCGAGGCGCTGAACATGCTGCAGGGTGTGGGCTTCAAGCGCATCGAGGTGGGCCTTCAGGCGGAGCGCGTGAGAGAGATTATGGATGTCATGCTGGACAGTGGCGCAGCTGGTGCTGGAATGAGCTCTTTTGGACCCACAATAGTGGGAGTGTGCGAGCATGGTAAAAGGGTGAAGAGAGGGGTGGAGCGCGCCCTCTCCGAGGATGGAGGGAGGGTGGTGCTCACCCGAGCAAAAAACAGTGGGGCGAGCATCACCGAGAGTTAGCTTGCTTTTCTCGAAGGGCGTCCAGCATGAGCTGCCTCTCAGCCCGCATCACCGCCCTCCTCACTGCATCCACGGCATCGATGTTGGCAGAGATGCTGGTGATGCCCAACTCCACCAGCTTTCTCGCCATCTTCGGGTTCGAGCCTGCCTGACCACATATGGATGTCTGCACCCCGGCCCTTCTGCACCTTTGAATCACGTGCTCTATCAGATGGAGCACGGCCGGGTGCATCTCGTTGTACAGCTCACTGACGTGCTCGTTGTTCCTGTCCACTGCGAGGGTGTACTGTGTGAGGTCGTTGGTGCCAAAGGATATGAAGTCTATTCCCTCCTCAATGAACTGGTCTATCGTGAGGGCGGCTGCAGGCACCTCCACCATGATTCCCACGTCCACCTTCTCGAGGTCTATGCCAGCCTCCCTCATGAGCTGCTTGGCAGCCCTGAGCTCATTCACGTGCTGCACGAGGGGCAGCATGATGCCGATGTTGGTATATCCCATCTCCACGAGCCTTCTGAATGCCTCGAGTTCCAGCATGAAGTGCTCTCTGTCGGTTAGGTCCCTGCGTATGCCCCTCCATCCGAGCATGGGGTTTGGCTCTATGGGTTCTCCCTCGCCCCCTTTCATGCTTCGAAACTCGTCTGTGGGGGCATCGAGCGTCCTTACCCACACTGGCCTTGGATAGAATGCCTTTGCCACGACCTCGATGTTCCTCACAAGCTCGTTGATGTACTCCTCCTGCTTCCCCTCCTTGATGTACAAGCTCGGGTGCTGGTTTAGCCCGAGAATCATGTGCTCTATCCTGAGAAGCCCAACTCCGTCTGGGTTGGTGGCGAGTGCCCGCTCGGTGGCTTCCACCATCGAGAGATTCACCTTCACCTCAGTTGCCGTGATGGGCACATAGGTGGAGAGGGCAGGTGCCGGGATGGTTTCCTTTTTCTCCTCCTCTTCCAGCCTGCCAAGATACACCAGCCCCTTCTCGCCATCGATGCTCACGAGCATGCCGTCCTCGAGAACAGTGGTGGCACGCTTGGTGCCCACCACTGCCGGACATCCAAGCTCCCGGCTCACAATGGCAGCATGGCACGTGAGCCCCCCCTCGTCCGTTATTATGCCCGCAGCCCTCTTCATGGCTGGCACCATGTCTGGGGTGGTCATAGTGGCAACCATGATGTCTCCATCGTGCACCTTGTTCAGCTCCGAGACGTCATGCACCACCTTCACCAGCCCGGAGGCTATGCCCGGGGATGCGCCTATGCCCTCGAGCACCAGCTTTACTTCCTCCTCACGCTTTATGGTGGTGATGGGCCTTGACTGCAGGATGTATATCTTGCCCTTCTCGATGCCCCACTCCACGTCCTGTGGAACGCCATAGTGGTCCTCTATGAGCCTTGCGAGGCTCGCCAGCCTGAGTATCTCGTCATCGGTTAGCACCTGAGCGTCCCTCTTGTCTGGCGGAACCTCCACTTCTACCGTGGAGCCATCCTCTCCCCTCACAATCATGATGTTTTTGGTGGACACCGTCCTGCTCACTATCTCTTCATTGAATGGGTCCACCACGTACATATCTGGGGACACGGCACCAGAGACCACGGACTCACCAAGGCCCCACGCCCCCTCTATGATTACCTTTGGCTCGCCAGTGGTGGGATGAGAGGTGAACATCACTCCCGCCTTCTCGGCATCCACCATCTTCTGCACGATTACCGATATGTCCACCTTGGAGTGGTCAAAGCCCTGCTTTGCCCTGTAGAATATCGCCCTTGCGCCGTAGAGTGATGCCCAGCATCGCTTTACAGCATCCAGCACCTGTCGTGCTCCCCTTATGTTGAGATACGTCTCCTGCTGACCTGCAAAGCTGGCATCTGGCAGGTCTTCTGCCGTGGCGCTCGAGCGCACAGCCACGAACACCTCCTCACCTTCTCGCCTGCACAGCTCCTCGTAGTAGCTAATGATGTCCTTTTTGATTTCCTCTGGCATATCGGTCTCGAGCACCAGCTTTTTTGCCCTCGCCTCTGCCTGCTTGAGCTGCTCATCGTCGTCCACGTTCACCTCCAGCACTCTGAACAGCTCATCTGCGATGCCCGTTTCTGTAATGAACCTCCTAAATGCATGCGCAGTGACTGCAAACCCTCCGGGCACTGGCAGCTCTGCAGATATCATCTCTCCCAGGCTCGCACCCTTTCCCCCCACCATCGATATGCTCTGGCTGTTTACCTCATCAAGCCACACCACATTCTTTATTTCACGTGCCATCCCGACCCCTCGCAAGATGTGCTGGGACTACATACCCTGCGCCCTACTTATGCTTTTTCTTCGGCTTATATAGGAGTGCTCTGGCCTCCCGATGAGCACGTCTGGATGCACCTATGAATCTCTCCCCAAGCCCATGATAGAGGACAGTCTCAACTCCGACCCGCCCATGGCAAACGGTTCACTTAATCGTTTCCAAAACGATGGCTGGGCAGATTCTCTTGACACCCTCCATCCTCGATATCTCTGTGTGAAGCTCAGAGAGTTCATCCAGTGAGTGTGCAACTATCTCGGTCATTATCGTGTGGTCCCCTGATGTGAGCATTATCGTCTTTACCTCATCCATCCCCCTCAGGGCATTGATAATGTTCCACAGGTGTTCAGGTCCGACGTCGATGCCAGTTATGGAGGCGAACATGTTTGCTCTCTTGTAGTTCACCATCACCCTGTACCCGAGTATCACACCCTCCCTCTCAAGGTTTGTTATTCTCTTCCTGACAGCAGTCTCGCTCACACCAAGGCTCTCGGCTATCTTTGTTTTTGGCACTCTTGCGTTCTCCATGAGTCTCGACAGTATCTTCCGGTCCTTTGAGTCCATTGGCACAAACTATGCCCACCTCTATAAAGTCCTTTTAGTTCGATTTTCGAAAGAAAATCTTATAAATTTTTGTAAAGAATGTTTTTTGGTGATAGCATGGAGGGACAAATTCCCCTGATAGGAGAGAGCTTTCCACACATAGAGGTGCAGACAACCCATGGTATGGTGAGGCTTCCCGGGGACTACAAGGGAAAGTGGTTCGTGCTCTTCAGCCATCCCGCAGATTTCACCCCGGTCTGCACAACCGAGTTCGTAGCCTTTCAGAGAAGATACGAGGAGTTCAGAAAGCTTGATTGTGAGCTCATAGGTCTTAGCATCGATCAGGTGTTCTCACATATCAAGTGGATAGAGTGGATAAGAGAGAACCTCAAAGTTGAGATAGAGTTCCCGATAATTGCGGACAACACTGGCAGTGTGTCCAACATGCTCGGTCTCATTCATCCGGACAAGGGCACAAACACCGTGAGGGCAGTGTTCATCGTTGACCCCGATGGCGTGTTAAGGGCAATTCTATACTATCCTCAGGAGCTTGGAAGGAACATAGACGAGATAGTGAGGATGGTAGAGGCTCTGAAGGTGTCGGACGAAGAAGGGGTTGCGATTCCGGCAAACTGGCCCAACAACGAGCTCATAGGGGACAGTGTGATAATACACCCGGCAACGAGCGTTGAAGAGGCTAAGAAGAGGATTGAGGAGTACAAGCACTACGACTGGTGGTTCTGTTACAAGTAATTCTCTTTCGACAAATAATTACAGGGAGTGTGAGGGTGTGGAGTTTAAAGTTGGCAGCGTTCCGCATCCAATGGAGGATAGATTGAAACCGGGAGATAAGCCAGAAGCTGAGTTTGAAGTGAAAGGTAAAGTGGTTGCAAGAGCATATTGTAACGTGCACGGTTTGTGGATTGAGGAGTGAGGTGATAGTATGGAAACTTTAAAAAATTTGGTTAAAGCCTTTATTGGGGAAAGTCAGGCAAGAAACAGATATACTTTCTATGCCAAAATAGCCAGAGACGAGGGGTATGAGCAAATTGCGGAGATATTCAGAATTACCGCTGACAATGAAAAAGAGCATGCTGAGACTCTTTTCAAACTAATTCAGGAGAGAAAGGGGGATGTAAAAGAGATTAGCGTTGAAGCTGCAGCTCCTTTAACCTTTGGAAGTACAGCTGAAAACCTGAAGGCAGCAATAGAAGGGGAGCATTACGAAAATACTGAGATGTACCCAAGTTTTGCTGAAATTGCAGAAAAGGAGGGGTTTGTTGAGATAGCAAAAAGATTGAGGGCTATAGCAGAGGCAGAAAAACACCATGAGGAAAGATACAGAAAATTGCTTAAAGAAGTCGAAGCTGGAACTGTTTTTAAGAAAGACAAAGAGGTTTACTGGGTTTGCATGGAGTGCGGATATGTGCACTATGGAAAAGAGCCTCCGGAAGAATGTCCCTCATGCAAGCATCCGAGGGGTTACTTCATGGTAAAGTGTGAGGAGTATTAGGTGGACATATGAATCCCAAGGCGTTATACAAAATAAGCTACGGACTCTATGTAGTTGCATCTGTGAAAGATGGAAAGTACAACGGACAGATAGCAAACACCGTTTTTCAGGTAGCATCAAAGCCCATCTTAATTGCAGCAAGCTTGAATAAGGAGAACTTAACGCACAATTATGTAAAGCACAGCGGAGTTTTTACAGTTTCAGTTTTGGCTAAGGACACGCCAATGGAATTCATAGGAAGATTTGGCTTTAAGTCTGGTAAGAACTTTGATAAATTTAAAGGAATAAACTACAAAATTGGTAAAACAGGAGCACCAGTTGTTTTAGACAACGCAGTGGCTTACATTGAGGCTAAGGTTGTAAACAGGTTGGATGCAAGTACTCACACACTGTTTATCGGAGAAGTTGTGGATGCTGAACTGCTGGAAGATAGAGAAGTCATGACGTACGAACACTACCATTTTGTAAAAGGTGGTAAGAGTCCAAAAACTGCAACCGTTTATCTGGAGGAGTAAAAATGGCGAAATATCAGTGCACTGTTTGCGGATACGTGTATGATGAGGATGAAGGCGATCCAGACAACGGTATTCCTGCTGGCACAAAGTGGGAAGATTTGCCAGAAGACTGGGTTTGTCCTGTTTGTGGAGCAAGTAAGGAGGAGTTTGGGAGGATAGAGTGATTTGAATTTTTTTAATTTTATTATTTGAAATTAAATGTAATGAGACTAAACCAATAATCTTGTTCAGTTATTTCATGATGAAACGTCAGGAATTAGTAGCCCAAATCTACAATCAACATCTTTGCATTCATTGCAACTATTACTGTGCTTAAACTCATTAGCAATGCCCCAATTGCTGGAGTAAGTAAAACTCCATATCCATAAAGAACACCTGCTGATAGAGGAATCGCAAAGGAGTTATAACCTGTAGCCCACAGTAAATTCTGGAACATCTTTGAGTAGGTTTTCTTAGAGAGTTGAATTACAGACACGACATCTCTTGGGTCATTCCTGACTAAAATGATATCGGCAGTTTCTATTGCTACATCAGTTCCTGCTCCTATGGCTATACCAACATCTGCCTGTGCTAAAGCTGGAGCATCGTTTATGCCATCGCCAACCATTGCAACTGTTAAACCCCTCTCCTGTATGCTTTTAATAACCTCGGCTTTCTCATGAGGCAGAACTTCTGCAAAGAATTCGTCCAAGCCAATTTCTTCAGCAACCCATTTTGCAACGAATTTGTTATCTCCCGTGAGCATCATACACTTTATACCCATTTTTTTAAGACTTTCAATTGCCTCTTTCGATTCCTTTCTGATAATATCTGCCAAAGCTATAGCCCCAACAGGCTTTTCATCTTCAAGCAGAAATACAACGGTCTTTCCTTGCTGTTCAACCTTCTCCACTCTTTCATCCTTCAACTCTATCTTATTTTCCCTCAAATAGCTGGGACTTGCAACCTTGAATTTCTTACCATTTATCATTCCTTCAACGCCCTTTCCCGGAATGGCTTTGAAGTGTTCTACTTCCTCAAGGCTTAAATTCCTCTCCTTGGCACTTCTCACAACCCCTTCAGCTATAGGATGTTCAGATTTAGCCTCAAGCGATGCAGCTACCCTTAAAATTTCATCTTTGCCAATCGAATTGAGAGGTATTATATCTGTTACTCCAAATTTACCCTCTGTAAGTGTTCCAGTTTTATCAAAAACGATAGCCTGCAAATCCTTAGCCTTTTCAAAAGCCTGCCTATCTCTTATAAGTAATCCAGATTTTGCTGCTAATGATGTTGAGACTGCGACAACTAATGGAACTGCCAAACCCAAAGCATGGGGACAGGTTATAACCATAACCGTTACAGCTCTTTCAATTGCAAAAACAAAATCCATTCCAAAAGCTAGCCAGGCTATCAAGGTTACACTTCCAACGGTTAAAGCTATAATTGTAAGAAAGAAAGCTGCTCTGTCAGCCAAATCCTGAGTTCTCGATTTGCTCTCCTGAGCTTGTCTGACAAGCTCTATAACCTGATTAAGATATGTGTCTTTTCCAGTCCGTTTTACCTCAACAACAATCGAACCTTCCCCATTGATAGCTCCACCTATAACTTCGTCCCCTACTTTCTTTGTAACAGGCTTGGATTCTCCTGTTAGCATAGCCTCATTTACTGTCGTTTCTCCTTCAACAACTACACCATCAACAGGTATTTTTTCACCTGGTTTAACAAGGACTCTATCTCCAATTTTCAGACTTTCAACCTTTACATCCACAACTTCCCCGTTTTTTATAAGATGAGCTTCAGAAGGCATTATTTTTACAAGCTCCTCCAAAGCCCTTGAAGCCCCAAGAACCGATCTCATCTCAATCCAATGACCGAGAAGCATGATGTCGATAAGGGTTGCAAGCTCCCAGAAAAAGAATTTGCCTTTGAGACCAAAAACGACTGCAGAGCTGTAAACGTAAGCAATGGTTATGGCTACAGCAATCAAAGTCATCATTCCCGGAGTTCTCTTTTTTAACTCGTCAAAAACTCCTTTGAGAAATGGATATCCACCATAGAAGTAAACAAAAGAAGATAGAAGGAACAGGGTATAGATTGAGCCAGTAAATTCAAATTTAAAACCAAGAAAGTTCTGAATTGCTGGAGATAAGATTAGAATTGGAAAGGTCAGAATTAAACAAACTATGAATCTCCTCTTGAAGTCCTGCCTCATGTGTTCGTGGTGGGATGCATGCTTAATCTCGTGGTTTTCATGCTCACGTTTCATTTTCTCCATTTCGTGCATTTCATGTTCTTCATGCTTGGTTTCAGTTTTCATTTTGTGCTCCATATCTTCTTGAGTCTCTTCTTTTTCAGCTTCATGCATGTGCATGTCATGCATTGTTATCCCTCCAGCTCTTCCTTCATAGATACTCTTCCCTTGTAATTTCCCCCTTAGCGTACCTTTCCTTTAAAACCTCAAGTGCTCTGCTTTTTTCTGTTTTAGCTGGTGTAGGTTCTCTTATTACAATGTAAAGTAAAAGAAATATTATCCCAATCATTGGAAGAATTACGAGAATGAACCACAGAGCACCATTTAACTTTCCGTTGCTGCTAAGTCCCCTTGCGAAAGCGAGGGGATACAGCAGGGGAGGCGGGAGGGGGAGGCTGGAGGTAAGTTTTATGTAGTTCCCGATGAACATATTATTGCCACCGCAAGGTGGCCCAGGGCTGGGACGGCCCGAAGTTACGCCTGTGGACATTGGCACCTCTGCCCGAAAGGCTGAGAGAGCCGTCGGGTAAGTGCTGGTGGATGAAGCAGGAAACTCCGTCCGTTAGGGCGGAGTAGTTCACTCCCCTTTTATTAGCATCTTGATAAACCAGAAATCCAATTATAAGAAAAACTAACCACCAGAATAGCATTCCAAAGCCAAAAAAGGGATATCCATACCAGTTCATCATATGCCAATATCCATCCATGTATTAAATTATTAAGGATTATTTAAAAGTTGCTGGCCAATTCGTAATGATGAAAAAGTAAGTATAGCATACAACGCAAATAATTTCTAAATAATCTGCCAAAATTCAATTGATTAAAGCCATTCAGGAGGGGGATTAATTACTTATAAGAGTAGCAGAAGCTTGCTTGGAGCTTAATTAAGAAAATTTAAATGATTCCAAAACTAAACTAAGATATGCACCTAATTTCAATTTCCGGAGAGAATCTAATTTTGTTTGGATTGCTGAGAGGTTTATTCGCAGCCAGTTGTATTAACTTCTTATCTACATAAAGAATTATGATGTGAATTTTGCTTTATGGATTTACGTTATAGGTGGCTACTTTAAAAGCCATAGTTAAATATTTTTTACAAACTTAAAAAATAAAAATAGAAAATTATGAAGAAAATAGATATAAAGTGTTATGCTGTGTTCAAAGGAGGTTAACAAGAGAGAACTTTAAAGAGTTTTGAAGAGGTTCAGCCCACAAGAAAACAGAAATTAAAACAATCCTGAGTTTGACAAAAATTTTTAATAAAATGATTGATTAATTAACTAATTGGGGATGCAAAAATGGCTTTAAAATCTCTGAAAATTAAAGAAAACATATACTGGGTTGGGGCTATAGACTGGGAAGAGAGAGATTTTCACAACTTTGAAATTGTCAGAGGAGCCACATACAACGCTTATCTTATAATAGACGACAAAATAACTTTAGTTGATACCGTCAAACACAAGTTCTTTCACGAAATGGTGGAAAGAATAAGGGAAATAATCGATCCATCTCAAATTGACTACATTGTTTCAAATCACGTTGAAACTGACCATTCTGGAAGCTTGGCAGACATTAAAAGAATTGCCAAGGATGCCGTTGTTGTTTGCACTTCTAGAGGCAAAAGTGGTTTATGCAAGCACTTTGATTGCAAGGACTGGGAATTTAAGGTTGTTAAGACTGGAGATGAGTTAAAAATCGGTAAAAGAACTTTGACATTCATAGAGACCCCAATGCTCCACTGGCCCGATAACATGGTAACTTACGTTAAAGGAGATAAGCTATTGCTTTCAAACGATGCCTTCGGACAGCACATAGCAAGTGTTGAGAGATACGATGAAGAGCTTGGTGTGGAAGAAGCAATCAAGTGGGCCAAAATTTACTATGCAAATATCCTAATGCCTTTCGGCGAGCTTGTTAAGAAAAAGCTTAAGGAAATTGAGGGAGTCCAAATTGGAATGATAGCCCCAAGTCATGGAGTTATCTGGAAAAATCCAGGCAGAATAATCGAGGCTTACAAGAAGTGGGCTGATTTTGAAGCTGAAGACAAGCTGGTTGTAGTTTACGATACGATGTACAATAGTACAGCAAGGATTGCAAGGGCCATAGCAGAGGGAGCAAGTAAAGGTGTTAAAGTTAGGCTTTTCCATGTAAGAAGAGATGCCTGGAGCGAAATAATGACTGAAATTCTGGATGCTAAGGCAATTGCTATCGGAGCGCCGACAATGCACAACACCGTCTTCCCACCCGTTGCAGGCTTTTTAGCCTACATGAGGAGTTTAAAGCCTAAAAACAAGATTGGTGTTGCTTTCGGCTCTTACGGATGGGGAGGGGGAGCGGTTAAGGAAATAAACAGGATTTTTGAAGAGTTAAAATTCGATGTTATGGAACCATTGCAGATCAAATATAGACCGACAGAAGATGAATTAAGGAAAGCTTTTGAGCTTGGTGTAGAGATAGCTGAAAAGATAAAATCTTAATCTTAATTTTATGATACTCAGCATATGTGGAAGTCCAAGAAAAAAAGCAACTGAATACTTTTTGAGGGTAGCATTGGATATGCTCGAACAAAGAGATTGCTAATCCTGTGGGTGTTTCGCCCTCGGGGTTCAAATCTATTTGTAGCTCCATGGATGGAGTTTTAGCCCTGCCCTTAAAATTTCCACGTGTCGTTGGGACTAAAAAACGGAATGAATAGGCGAGCTGGGGAAGATACGCGAAAAGTATAACTGGGAGAGCATCTCAGGGGATGCTCTGGATGTACATCGAAAGGTGCTCTCTGGGGAGGATGCACAGGAGCCTCCAAGCATTTATGGCAGGCGTGAGGATCACTGCATGGAGGAGCGAGCATGAGGTATAAGTTCAAAAGGGGACACTCACCCGACATCACAAGAGTCGCAAGATGTCTTGAGGAGTGCTTTCCATGCGAGGTTCAAATGATAAAAGAAAAGTGCATCCTGAGCTATGGTGCCATCGAGCGGATGGAGGTATGGCTGGATGGCAAAGCCCTATGCGTAGAGACAACTTCTAACAAAAACGCATCAGATGAGCAGGTGCTGGACACCAACAGAAGGTTCAGGCAGTTTCTCACCAAGGCT
Source organism: Methermicoccus shengliensis DSM 18856 (assembly GCF_000711905.1). Classification (NCBI taxonomy): domain Archaea; kingdom Methanobacteriati; phylum Methanobacteriota; class Methanomicrobia; order Methanosarcinales; family Methermicoccaceae; genus Methermicoccus; species Methermicoccus shengliensis. Next base: position 122,314 of record NZ_JONQ01000007.1, on the reverse strand, counting down.
ACAGGCTACACGACCAAGGAGAGAATAAAGCAGGCAAAAAAGGAGGTGGAAGGAGCTTGAACACACCATCACCGTCCACAGATATAGAGCTCAAAGGGCATCTGATAGACTCCCTCATCCTGCCAAAGGTGCTCTCCACCATAATGGACATGGATGGAGACTTCGACATCATCGAGTTCAGGGTGGGAAGGCGCAAGTCAGACATCAGCTATGCCAAGCTCAGGGTGTATGCGAGCACAGAGGAGCAACTGCTCGCCCTCGTGAGGGAGCTGCACAGCCTTGGGGCGACCGCTCCAGAGGTGGAGGAGGTGGTGCTAAAACAGGCACCCGCAGACAGGGTGGCGCCGAGGGGCTTTTACTCGACCACCAACCATCCCACGCAGGTGAGGGTGAATGGAGAATGGGTGGACGTGGAGGACATCAGCATGGACAGGGTGGTGGTGGTGCACGATGGCAGGGCAATGTGCGTGCCGCTGTGTGATGTTAAGAAGGGTGACATGGTGGTTGTGGGGGAGCAGGGAGTGAGGGTGATTCCACCCGAAAGACCAAGACATAGGTCGATTTTTGGTTTTATGGGGGGAGCGGTATCCTCGGAGAGGCCCACCACAACCCTCATCCGCCAGATTGCAGAGGAGATAGTGGATGTCAAGAGGAGTGGGGGCAGGATTGCCGTGGTGGGCGGTCCTGCCATAGTACACACTGGAGCCGCCCCCCAGCTCGCATGGCTCATAAGAAATGGGTACGTGGATGCACTTCTCGCAGGAAACGCCCTTGCAGTGCACGATATCGAGTGCGCACTGTATGGTACATCACTCGGCATGGATATAAAGACCTCTGCCCCACTTAGCCATGGGCACCGCAATCATCTCTATGCCATCAATGAGGTGATGGCATATGGCTCCATCAGGGCTGCCGTGGAGGGCGGGCTCATCACGAGGGGCATAATGTACGAGTGCATCAAGAACGATGTTCCCTATGTGCTTGCGGGCTCCATCAGGGATGATGGTCCGCTGCCAGATGTGATAACGGACAGCGTGGAGGCCAAGAGGGCAACTGAGGCGCTGGTGGAGCAGTGCGACATGGTGCTCATGCTCGCAACGATGCTGCACTCCATAGCGGTGGGCAACGTGCTGCCCTCGTATGTGAAAACGGTGTGTGTGGATGTGAACCCCTCCACCGTGACCAAGCTCATGGACAGGGGCACGGCGCAGGCCATAGGGCTCGTGAGCGATGTCGGTGTATTCTTGCCAATGCTCGTAAAATTCCTCGAACAGCTGGACTAATACCCGAGTGAGGAAATCAGTCGCCTGCAATCGAGCAGCCCAAGGCACTTGCCCTCTTGCTCGACGAGCACCGCACCCTCACGCTCACTGGTGAGCACATCGAGCACATCCAGCATGGGCGTGGTGGCATCTGCCCAGATGGGCTCTCGCATCACCTCGCTCACTGGGCTGTCTGCTCCATTGTTGGCAAGAGCACGCGCGATATCCAGCAGCTCCACTACGCCCACCACTTTCCCATCTCTCTCCACCATGGCGGCATGCTCACACCTCTCGGCCATCAGCGCTGCCGCATCCCTGAGGGGGGTATCTGCTCCAATCTTGAACTCGGAGAGGGGACACTCCGAGAGCGTGCCCTTTGGAAGCGTTGTTATCCTGTCTATATCAAACAGGAGCAAGCTTCTCACATCGTCCCTGTCTATCACCCTTCCCCTCAGAATGAGCCCGTTCACTGGGGTGGGGCCAATCTCTATCGTGTCTCCTTCCTCAAAGAGCTTGATGTTTCCAAGCATTCGCGCAGTGCCATGGCATTCGTGGGGGTGGTGCACGGTGGTAAAGCTGATTTCGAGTACAGTAGCCCCCTCGACGGGCTCTCCGTCTCTTTTTATGGGCACCACCGCCTCCTTTTCCACATCCTGAATTGAAAGCTCATCGTAGGCGAGTGTGGTGGGCTTATAGCCACCCTTTGGCCCGGGCACACCCTCGACGAGTCTCAGGGCCTTCAGAGACTGCATCTGGTTCCTAACGGTTCCTGGGTTACGGCCTATAAGCCTGGCTATCTCCTCTCCTTTGATGCATCCCCTCTTCTGATGATGGAGGGCTATGAGGGCGTTTAGGACCTCGAGCTGTATCGGTGTAAGCTCCATAGCACTCAGTTAGGAGTTTTCTTTAATGATATATAGGTATATGGGGTGGTTGGGATGATTGGGATGATTGGGATGCTTAGGACGGTGTAGTCATGAGGGTTGGAGTTATTGGATGTCGTCCTGTATTAACTTGGTAACCGGATGGCTCAACGAAGTGCTGTTTGGGCACACACGGCACACACCCTTCTCATAACCGTTGGTGACCTCTCCCCCGGTGACCTCTCCCCCAGTTGTGAGTGCCATAAAGTCTAAATATGGTTAAGGTATCTGATGTTGTGCGGGCCCTCCTAAAATCGATAGTGGGTGAGCCCGTAGATGATTGGGCGCGTGGCCTAGCCAGGATAGGGCGGCAGCCTCCTAAGCTGTAGTTCGGGGGTTCAAGTCCCTCCGCGCCCGCTCTTTGCATGAGAAGTATTGGGTGAGCTGATTACTTTGTAATCAACAGTAAGCAGCTATGCAAAAATGGCTCTCTCTTCACTCTGTGACATCGTGGCCTCACTTTTGGGCTCTTCATCGTTCCTCAGGCAGATGGTCATGTCCTTGGTGAATGCAAAGTAGCCAGTCTGAGTGTTTTTGGCGAGCTTCATCGCGAACTCTTTTAGCCCCCGAGGAGAGGGCATGTGCTCTCCAAGAAAGATGTGCATGATGTTACCCCCATCCACGATGGGGAAGAACACGTGCTCCAGCCTTATACGCTCGGCCAGCGGCACATCGGCATCGTATGCCACGTGGGTGCCATTGGTATAGTACACTGGAAGGTTCCTCGTCTCCCACAGGTGGGCAAGGGCATACTTCACATCTCCCTTTACCACTCTCAGGGCATGCTCTCTGTACTGCTCGTTGAGCAAGTCGCTCACGGCAAACCTCTGCACGGTTGTCTCTGCGGGCGTTCTGGCAAGGGCGACCTCCATTCCGTGCTCTTTTGATAGCTCCCTTGCATAGAACTCCATCTCGGTCATCGCCCGCACTGCCAGCCTGAACGCATCCTTGGATTCGTGAAGCTGGTAGCCCGTGTGATGCTGCACCATCTCGTTGATGCCCACGACCCCGATGGTGTACACGAGCCCATCGATATCAACTGCCATCGTACCTCTCCTTCCGGTGTTTGGGTCAATGGGTCGCTGAGTGGCAAATGGCATCCTTCCCTTTCGGACGATTTCCTCTATCCAGACCTTCTTTATGTGAAAAACGTCCATTGCCCTGTCCATCATACTCCTTAGATGGGAAAACAGGGCATCGTCATCACCATTGGCACGATATGCAGCCCTCGGGCAGTTCACGCTGACCACCTGCATCGCACCCATCGAGAAGTGCTTTCCATCCCGGAAGTAGAGCTTGTCCTCAAACTCGTCGTCGTTGTCTGCGTTTCTCGAAAACTGGTAGGCACAGCACTGATAGCACGATACTCCTTCCCCAGCACCTCGATACGGGGGAAGCTGGTTGTCGAAGTACGGCGTGCCAAACTTCACGGCAAGCTCGAATGCCTTCGTGTACAGCTCATCATAGGTGGGAAGGTCGGGGTGTGCGGCGTTGAACTCCTCGTCCTCGTGCATGAAGTCGGGTTCTATAGATATCTCTGGCTTTGGGAAGTTGAACGGCTTGCCCATCGCATCGCCCTCGAGCATTACGTTCATGAGGGCTAAAAAGCCAAGCCTGACCTCTCTTTCGAACTCTCCATAGGTACGAAGGGGTGCGTGCACACCATCGTGCACCTTTCCCTGGTAGACGACTGGCTTATCCCTCCACAGCTTGGGCACGCCAGGAGAGAGCTGCACGGAGGAGAACACCATCTGTCCTCCTCGAGCGACCATCATCTGGGTCATCTCGTACACGAACATCTGCATGAGCTGCTCTATCTCTTCATAGGAGAGCCCCTCGAGGTAGGGGGCGAGGAACGTGAGGAAGTTGTAGAAGCCCTGCCCACCCGCAAAGTTGGTCTGGGCACTGCCCAGTGCCTTTACGGCGTGTAAGATAGCCACCTCTGGCTTCCTGGCTGGTCCAGCCACTGACGCCTTCTTACCAGAACCATCTGGCATCAGTCCATAGTAGAAGAAGTACCTCAGGTCCCAGTCCTGACAGAAGGGGCGGGTGCCGAAGTACTCCAGGTCGTGGATGTGGATATCCCCGCTCAGATGGCTATCCGAGATGTGATGGGGAAGACACAGCAGGTACTGCTCCTTGGATATCTTGTCGGCCTTCTTTTTGTGGGAGGTCTCGGCGTTTTCCTGCAGGTTGGCGTTCTCTCTTGCCTCAAACCCATTGCCCACGTCGATCATGTGGGCATCATACACTGGCATGCCCACCCGAGTGAGCACATTTCTGTACTCTGGATAGCCCATCTCCAGAAGAACGGTGTTCACCACCTCTCTCACGAGTGGGCCCGAGAGAAAGCGCGGGTTCATCCACACAATCCTCTTTTCGGCCTCTCTCGCCACCTTCCTTGCCAGGTGCTCATCCATGGGTGGCGTGCCATAGAAGTACTCGCTGAGCTTTGATTCCCTGAGAAGCCCCTGGACAATCTTCTCTCTGTCCCACTCCAGCATGTAGCCGTCGGTCGTTCTGACCTTGGGGAGCTGGGGAACATGCTCCCCCCACAGTGTGGTCTGGACAGTCTTTTTCGAGTCTCTCATTGTCAGCTCATGCCCCCTCAACCTGCCGTAAACACTACTTTGGGCTCTAAAAGCTTTCCCATTCACAGAATTTAATATAAATATCTCTATAAAAAAAGAACAACCCCAATATGGGTCGAGTATCTAAAAAAGTTGAGAGTCAGAATGACATGCTCTACTCCAGCGTGGAATGGCGGGCCCTCAGCTCCTCCTCGCTCGTTCCCGTGCGCGCTATGAGCTCTGCGATGATGGCATCTGCAAGCACAAGTGTGCTGATCTCAAACAGAGTGCCAAGGGGCGTGAGCCGTCTGTACGTGCCCATCATGTGCTGCTCGAGGTAGTCCTTTTCTTTGTTCTCTGGCGTCTGTCTGTATAGCCCTCCGCTCACTGGGATTACTATATCTGAAATACTCCCCAGCGTGGAGGCAGGGTTGGAGGTGAATGTGGCCACTTTGGCACCGAGCTGCTTCGCAATCTTGCCGAGGTTTGCGATTGAGCTCGTCTCACCAGAGCCCGATATGGCAATCACGAGGTCTCCCCTCTTCACCGCTGGCGTGGTGGTCTCCCCCACCACGTACACCCTCAACCCGAGGTGCATGAGTCTCATGGCAAACGCCCTTGCCACAAGCCCCGAGCGTCCAGCGCCCATGAGAAAGATGGCATCGGCACGGAGCAGCTCGTCGATCAGGTGGCTTATGGCATCCTTGTCCAGCTTTTCTGCCATCTGGATGAGATGGTCGGCCACGAGATGCATTAGCATTGTGATGTGCTCGAAATTCTTCTTGGAATGTGTGAGTTTGTCCGCATTCACATTACTCACCCCCTGCCCTTCCTGTATATTACATTTTTGTATTCCCAGCCCCCTAAGCCATCCAGCTCATCGAGCAGCATTCTCATCGAGGGTTCGCCCGCACTCCAGTACAGCGTCTTGGTGGTGCTTGAGTTTTGCAGCTCCCTTTCTATGAGCTCTGCAAAGCTCCTTACTGCATGGACGTCAGAGAAGGGAATGTTGAACATTGCCCTGTAGCATCCCTTTACCCTCGCGTACGAGACCAGCACATAGCCCATTGCCTCGTACTTGGCTATTTCCTCATACGGGCACGTGAATGCCACCTCATAGACGGCAGTGGGGTTTGCCCTTGCTATTGCATACAGCACCCTCAGGATTCTCTCCACCGATATGCCTCTCCCAAACCAGAGCACGATTTTTCCGGGTGTGCATGTGATTGTGAGCTCTCTTGCAACCATCTCAAATTGCTCGATGATACCCTCCGTCTGCATGCGAGTGCCCCACCCCACATGGGTGCCCTTTTTCCACCACATCAGCATTCGCTATCCTTATATAAGAGGTATGTGCATGCTGGGGCGAGCACCCGAGCAATCGGGGGCGCCGACAGAAAGTCGGGGCTGCGATGGGGAATTCCCCATGGAGGAAGCTCTATGAGTAACGATGCAGAGGCACACGAGGATGAGTTCAAGCATCTCGTGAGGATTGCCAACACTGACCTTGATGGTAATAAGAAGGTGGCAATGGCACTCACAGGTGTGAGGGGCATAGGTAGAAGGGTCGCCAAGGTGCTCGCCCAGAAGGCGGGAGTGAATATGGATGCGAGGCTCGGCACCCTTTCAGATGAGGAAATAGAGAGGTTGAGGCAGCTCGTGGAGGGCGCACTCACGTCCAGCATTCCCACATGGATGCTCAACCGCAGAAAGGACCTGCTCACGGGCGAGGACAGGCATGTGTTTGGCTCTGATCTGGCCATGCAGCACATGGAGGACATAACCTTCCTGAAGAAGATTAGGTGCTACAGGGGTATCAGGCACGAACGTGGGCACAAGGTGAGGGGCCAGAGGACGCGCTCCACTGGCAGAACGGGCGCCACGGTGGGTGTTGTGAGAAAGAAGCTGGGTGGCAGGTGATTGTGCATGGGATACCCGGGAAAGAGTAGGAAACTCTACGAGGGGCCCAGAACCCCGTGGGACGCCAGGAGGCTGGCAGAGGAGGCAGAGCTCATCAAGGCGTACGGCCTTCGAAACAAGCGTGAGGTGTGGAAGGCTCAGAGCTTGCTTAGGCGGTTCAGGCGTCGCGCAAGGAACATCATGGCATTGGAGGCCCTTGCTGGAGAGAGCGCCTACACTAAGAGGGAGACTGATGCCCTGCTCAGCATGCTCAAGCGCTATGGCATGATAGGTGAGGAGGCCAACCTCAACGACGTGCTCAGGATGAGTGTGGAAAACATCCTCGAGCGCAGGCTTCAGACGCAGGTGTTCAGACAGGGACTTGCCCACACCATCAAGCAGGCGAGACAGTTCGTGGTGCATGGGCACATCGCCATAAATGGCAGGAGAGTCACCGTTCCCAGCTATCTCGTCCCCCTCTCTGAGGAGATGAGCATCTCGTACTACGCCAACTCACCCCTATCAGACACTTCCCATCCAGAAAGGCCAGTGAAGGCGAGTTGAGGTGATGTATCATGGCAGATAATGAGAAATGGGCTATTGCTCACATATATGCATCGTTCAACAATGTGCTCATAACAGTGACAGACCTCACGGGGGCCGAGACAATAGCCAAGTCCTCTGGTGGCATGGTGGTCAAGACCGCAAGGGATGAGGGCTCGCCCTACACTGCCATGCAGATGGCAAGCGGGCTTGCAGAGCAGCTCAAGGACAAGGGCATCACAGGGCTCCACGTGTATGTCAGGGCTCCGGGTGGCAACAGGCTGAAGAGCCCTGGACCTGGTGCACAGGCTGCCATCAGGGCATTTGCGAGGGCGGGCATCAGGATAGGCAGGATAGAGGATGTTACACCCATCCCCCACGACGGTACCAAGCCCCCTGGCGGCAAACGAGGAAGGCGTGTGTGAGTGGCAGCCATGGAAGTAGAAATCATATCCACATCAGAGGACAGAGTGGAGTTCGTGCTCTCTGGGGTATCCTCTGCGTTTGCCAACGCCCTTCGAAGGGCTGCCCTCTCGGAGATACCCAAGATAGCCATCGACGAGCTCAATGTGTATAACAACACGTCAGTGCTGTTCGATGAGCAGCTTGCCCTCAGGCTCGCCCTCGTGCCCCTGAAGGGTGACCCCTCCTCCCTTGTGCCGAGGGAGGAGTGTGGGTGTGAGGAGGGATGCCCCCGCTGTCAGGTGGTGCTCACGCTGATGGCCGAGGGACCGTGCACCGTGCACGCCTCTGACCTGGTGTCCACTGACCCCTCCGTGGTGCCCGCAGAGCCCAATATACCCATAGTGGAGCTGTTCGAGGGCCAGGTGGTCGCCGTGGAGGCGATAGCAAGGGTGGGCACGGGAAGGCAGCATGCCAAATGGCAGGTGGGGGTGGCGTGCGGCTACAAGAACATGCCCAAGGTGGAGTTCTCCGAGGCATGTGATGGGTGTGGCGAGTGTGTCGATGCGTGCCCCAAGCACATAATCGCCATGGAGGAAGGAAAGCCCATCATCACGGACATAATTAAGTGTACGATGTGCAGGCTGTGTGAGCAGGCATGCGAGGTAGGTGCCATCAAGGTGGGCGAAATCGAGGATGTGTTCGTGATGAAGATGGAGTCTGACCGCTCATATACGGCACATGAGATGGTGTGTGAGGCAGCCCGCACGATAGCGCGGAGGGCAACGAGCATGGCTGAGCAGCTTGGCGAACTCATTACCTGAAGCACTTGATGCACAGCAGCACGACGCCCGAGGGCGCAGCAGAGAGAGCACACCTCAGGGCAACCTCGTAGCTCTCGTTGCCCTTGAGATGTATCACTTTACCCACCCTTTCGGATGCCCACGAGAGAACGCTCTCCAGTTCGGGGCCATCAAGCCCCTCGCATACCGTTCTGCTGCCCCCCACCACGAGCACATCCACCCTCCCAAACCGCTGTATTGCCAGCTCGATGGCTCTGGCGATGTCTTCTGCCCTTAGCCCAGAGCCAGAGCAGTCCACTATCCTCGCATCCCCGATGCAGTAAACGCTCATCCTCCCCTCGACGTCGAGCTGGAGCCTTGGGAGGTAGTGCTCAATCGTGGTGGGAGAAAGGCCACACAGCACCCCGCCCACAGCCGCACGAGCAAGCGCCCTCGTGTACATGGTGCCATCGAGCATGCTCTCCAATCTTTCCTTTGCTCCATCGAGATACACGGTGGCGACCTCGCCCCCCCTGCCCCCGCTGCCCCCGCTGCCCCCGCTGCCACCGCTGCCATCCAGAAGCCTGACCCTTAGTCCATCGTGGAGGTACTTCAGGGTACAGCGGGCCTGTGGCACGTCCTCATCGGGCACTGCCATCACAAAGCCCTCTGGGGGATGCGAGAGCACCATCGTCTTGGCATGAGTGGAGGTCAGCGTTCCCCCTGCTATGGAGTACTCCCCCTCCAACGTGGTGAGCAGACCCCTTCTCAGCCCGCACACCCCTAGGGACACCTCGAGCACCACGTGCTCTGCTCTCGTCTGCTCAGCCTTTTTGAGCACATCGAGCACTGAGGCAGGGGTAATGCTGAGTCTTTTCCAGTGCTGTGTGCGCACACCCCGCTCGAGCACATCGACGCCCATTGTGGTGTGGCACACCACTTTGCCCTCGCAGCTCAGCAGCCTTGCGAGCAGCACAGAGGTGGTGGTTTTTCCCCTCGTGCCCGTAATCTCGATGCATCGCTCGCACACCTCAGGAAAGCACTCCAATGCGAGCCTTCTTACCATCTCGTGGTGAGTAACCCTGTGGATACCCCTCCTCTCTGCCTCTCTGAGGATGGGAATGGGGGGAAGGTGCACTGGTGCCACCACGAGGGTGCATTCATCTGGCATCCGCTCCAACACGGGGATACCATTGTCCTCGAGCTCCCCTCGCTCGTGGTCGCTCAGTGTGTGGTACACATCGATACCCACGACCCTCTCACCCATGGAAGAGAGCCATCTTGCGAGGACATCCCCTCCATGGGTGAGGTCGAGCACTGCGATGCAGCCCATCACTCACCAAGAGCCTCGAGGGCTCTCTCGTACACCAGCCGTGCGATGGCCTCCGCAGGTCCGAGTGGGTCGGCGTAGTATATCCTCAGCTGAACGCCCCCACACTCGTAAGTGCACTCTCTTTTGCCGTCCTCGAGCCCGAGCCTTGCAGGGATGTCCTTGAGAGTATGCACGCCATGCGCCAAGAACAGCGGAACCACTGCCACCTCGGACACGCCGCTCTTGGCGAGCTCCTCGAGCCCATCCTCTATCGTGGGCTCACACAGCTCCATGAAAGCAGGCACTACCATGATATCGTCCCTCATCTGCCTGAGCATCGAGCACACACTCTCAACAACCTCTCTGTTGTATGGCAGCTTGCTGCCATGGCCCAATACGAGCACACCTCTCTTCATGATAAACTCTCCATGCATTGATATGACACTCAGTATTAAAAAGTTACCAGAGGAGTAGCACAGGCTCACGAGCCATTGGTGGACACCTCATAGTTTTCGTTATACAGGTCGGCACTTACCACCCTTCCCCTACTGACAAGGAGATCTGGCCATATTCTGACATTGGAGTGCACCACCACATCGTCCTCGAGCACCACCCTTGGACCTATCACCGAGCCCGTCTCGAGGCTGCACGCCCTCCCAACGCTGGTGCAGCAGTCTATGATGGAGCCGAACACATTCGTCCTCTCGCCCAAGCTGACCTCGTCGTAGATGTATGAGGAGAGCACCTTGGCACCATCGCCCACTGTGCACCCAGAGCCTATGGTGGTGTATGGCCCTATGAGCACACCCTCACCTATGGTGGTGTCTGGGCCTATCACCACGGGACCCACGATGGATGTGTGGGAGCCGATGCTCACATTGCTGCCTATCACCAGCTTTCCAGAAAGACGTGCACCCTCGGTACGCAGTCCTCCCTCTATCACCGTCTCACTCAACCCCTCGAGCATCCATCTCGATGCCTCGCGGTAGGCCTCTGGGCTTCCCACATCGGTCCAGTGCCCACTCACGAGATAACCCTTCATGTGCCCCTCTTCTATGAGCATGGGAAACAGGTCGTATGCAAAGTCGAACTTTCTGCCCTCTGGAATCATATCCAAAAGCTCGGGGTCACAGGCGTATATTCCAGTGCTCGCGAGGTTGGAGAATATCTCCCCCACCTGGGGCTTTTCCTTGAACCTCGTGATGGTGCTGTCTATGGTCATGTCCACTATTCCAAACTGTCTTGGGTCATCGCTGCACACCAGACCCACGGTGAGCAGTGCATCATGAGAAGTGTGGAAGCGGTAGAGCTGTCGCAGGTTGAGATCCATCACGTGGTCTCCCCCCACCACGAGGAAGCTCTCACCCTCGAGCAGCTCCTGTGCGTTCTTCACGCTGCCAGCCGTTCCCAGCTTTTCCCTCTCATACACGTACTCGATGTGCACCCCAAACAGGCTGCCATTGCCCAGCACCTCCTCGATGTGCCTTCCCATGTACCCGAGTGTGATAACGATATCTGTGAATCCCTTGTCTGAGAGAAACTCCACGAGCCTTGCGATGGAGGGCTTGTTGAGCAGGGGAATCGCTGGCTTGGGCCGCTCAAACGTGAGGGGCCTGAGCCTCGTGCCCGCTCCTCCACACATGATGCACGCCTTCACACACCCACCTCGGCTATTCTCTTCATGAGCTGCCCGTGAAGGGGAGCACATGCGGACACGATTCTGAGCCTCGTGCCCACATTTACATCGCCCGCGAGCTGACGAGCACGCTCGTCCGTAATCATCCCTCCAGCCTCGCGCACGAGAAGGGCACCAGCAGCCACATCGGTCATCCTGAGCTTGCCCCTGAGGTCGACGAACCCATCTATGGCACCAGATGCCACGTGGCACAGCTCGAGAGAGGCACATCCAGCCATCCTTATCCCCTTGCACGTTCTTGCAAGTGTGCACATCACCCGTGGGCTCTGCGCAAAGCCATACAGGCCCAGAGTGCTCTCTGATAGCTCTGAAGTATGGGACACGTGAAGCCTTTTTTTGCCAAGATATGCCCCCCTCCCAGCTGCTGCATGGTACTCCCTCCCACACGATAGCTCATACACATACCCGAACCACACCTGTGAGAGGTCTCTTTGTGTGAGTGCCATCGATACGGTGTACGATGGCAGACCCCTTATGGCATTGGTGGTGCCATCTATGGGGTCGAGAACGAGCGTGATATCAGAGCCTCCGAGAGAGATTTCACCACACTCCTCGCTGACCACCCTCATGGGATGTCCACTCTCGCTTATCACCTCGAGAGCTGTACGCTCTGCCACGTCATCAATGCGTTTTGTGGGTGTGCCATCTGCACCCATGTACATCTCTGTGCCAGCATCCTTTGTACTCAGGCTGTCTATGGCCTCTCTAATTCTGTGAGCTATGTCCCTGCACAGCTCGAGTGCCTCGTGCACCTCCATCACATCACCTCGGGAACTGCCACGAGCTTTTTGGCATCTATGTGGGGGATTTGTGATTTCCCCACCATCTCCACCACGCCACTGGTGCACACACTCCTCGTCACTACCCCTGGCCTTATGGTGATGTCCCCTCCACACTGGATGCCCCTTGCCACCTCACAACCGTCCAGCAACAAGAGGCCGTCCTCCACCACCAGCTCACCCCTGATGGTGCACCTCGCACCAATCACCGCCGATTTTGCCCTTGCCATGCCCCCTACGGTGCACCCTCTGGCAAGCATTAGCTCGCCCTTCACCACCACGTCCCTCCACATGTGCACATTTGGGGCGGTGAGCAGGTTGCCCCTTATCAGGAGATTGCCCTCCACATATCCCTCACGCACAATATATGTGTTGGTTGGAGGGTGGTACACAATGGTGGCCGTGGACACCCCATCTCTTTTCATCATGCCCTGTCCTTTGAGCCAAAGATTCTAATCTTGTGCCTCACCACCTCGCGCATCGCATCCCTCGCAGGACCCACGAACTTTCGCGGGTCGTACACATCGGTCTCACACACCACCTTTCTCACGGCATCTCGAAATGCAAGCCTGAGCTCGGTGTCGATGTTGATTTTGCTTATGCCATGCTTTGTTGCCCTCGTGATGTCGTGGTCGGGGATTCCAGAGGCGCCGTGCAGCACCAGTGGCACCTCCACCACTCCGTGAATCTCCTCGAGCCGCTCAAAATCCAGCTTGGGCTCGCCCTTGTATATTCCATGGGCGTTTCCTATCGAGACGGCGAGCGAGTCGCACCCAGTCTCCTCAACGAAATTTCTTGCCTCCTCTGGGTCTGTGAAGAATGCCTCCCGCTCGGTTACCGATATCTCATCCTCCACTCCCACCAGCCTGCCAAGCTCTGCCTCCACGGGCACACCGCATGCGTGGGCGCTCTCCACCACTCTTCTGGTGAGGGCCACGTTCTGGTCGTATGGATACTTGGAGCCGTCTATCATCACAGAGGTGAACCCTCCGCGGATGCACCTCATGGCCCATTCAAAGTCTGGTCCATGGTCGAGGTGAAGGCTTATGGGGATGTCCACGCTCTGGGCTGCCACCCTGGCCATGCTCACAAGATAGTCCATGCCCGCATACTTTATTGCTCCTGTGGAGGCTGCGAGAATCACTGGTGAGTTCTCCTCCACCGCAGCACTCACGATGGCCTGCAGAATCTCCATGTTGTTGATGTTGAATGCCCCAACGGCATAACCTTCCTCGTACGCCTTGTCCATGAGCTCCTTGTTGCTAACGAGCACCATCTGAAAGACCCCCGTGCACTACAATAGGAATGCCACAATTATAAACTTCACCCTGTATGTGCTCGGGGTTGAGACGACGGGGTTGAGACGAGCTACTGCGACATCGTGGTGGTGTTGATTACTCCGCAATCAACAGTTGCTTACGAGGTCAGAAGTCGCTCTTGCACTCTCAGACGACAGGAGGTCCAAGTAAGGGAGGTAGAGCCGTGGGCAGGCTGGCGTGCCCCCATGCCAAAAAAGGCTCGATTGAGTAAGCGGACCCGGCGCGATTTGAACGCGCGACCCCCGGGTTAGAAGCCCGGTGCTATATCCTGGCTAAGCCACGGGCCCTCGAGATGAGGCCGGGACCGAGATTCGAACTCGGGTCTTAGCCTCCACAGGGCCAAAGGATAACCACTACCCTATCCCGGCCACGCTATCCCAGCCACGGCTCATCCTAACCCCCAATCTATATAATCCTTTTGTGCTATGCATGCCATCCACAGTGGCATGGTGGAAGAATGCTTGCAGAGCTGGAAAGGGTGAATAAGGTGCTGGACATATTGTTTGAGCGATACGTCCACGAGTGCTTCACCGATGAGCCCTTCAGGGTGCTTGTGAGCACAATCCTCTCTCAGCGAACCACCGATGCCAACACCCATGCTGCCACGAAAAGGCTGCTCTCTGAGTACCCCTCTGCTCATGAGCTTGCCATGGCGGATGTGGCACACGTGGAGGAGCTGATAAGGGCTGCTGGGATGTTTCGCATCAAGGCGAGAAGGCTGATAGAGGTGGCCCACATACTGGTGTCCGAGTACGGAGGGAAGGTGCCAGATAGCGAGGAGGGGCTGCTGTCCCTTCCGGGTGTTGGCAGAAAGACCGCCAACTGCGTGCTCGCCTATGGCTTTGGACGGGACGTCATTGCAGTGGACACTCATGTGCACAGAATATCCAACAGGCTGGGCATCGTGCACTCCAGCACACCAGAGCAGACCGAAGGACAGCTCATGGAGAGGGTGCAAAGGCGGTACTGGAGATGCTACAACATCGTGTTCGTGCGCTTTGGCCAGACGATATGCAGACCCACAAGACCGAGATGTGGCGTGTGCCCAGTTGAGAGCATGTGCCCCTCCTCGACCCATCATTGACAAATCAATACCTTTTAAAGCTTCAATCCAGTTCTCGCAAACTTATTATACTGCAACCAGTACACCACACTCTATGCACTCATTGGGAAGCCCTTATGCAGACCTTCTTGGGATGAGACTAATCGAGAAAAGAGAGGGCTATGCGAAGGTGGAGATGCGGGTTGAAGAGGAGCATTTGAACTCCCACGGATTTGCCCATGGTGGGCTCATATTCTCGCTTGCGGACAGCGCATTTGCCATGTGCTGCAACTACGGTGGAAGGCAGGCAGTGGCGATTGAGGTCTCTGTCCAATATATGGCACCTGCAGTTGCGGGAGATGTACTGACGGCGGAGGCGCACGAGGTAAAGAGGACGAGAAGACTCTCTTTCTGCAGGGTGGAGGTCAGAAAGGGTGAAAGGCTGATTGCAGCCTTTCAGTCCACATCGTTCATAAAGGAGTAGCTACTCTGCCACGGGCCTCTTGGACCCGAGGGCCCTCTTTATCTGTTCTTGCAGCTCCTTAAAGCGCTTTTCCACTCTCTCGAGCTGTCTGTCTATCGTCTTTATACGAAGCTCCAGCGTCTCCTTTCGCTCCTTGAGCTCACTTTCGGAGGTGGGCTTGTCCACCCTAAGCAGAAGTTCGCCCGCACTCTTGTACACCACGGCATCCTCGGGAAGCTTGGACAGCTCTTCGAGGGCAGCCTCCACCTCTCTGAGCATGAGCTCAACCTGTGCCTTCTGGGAGCTCAATGCCTGTGCCTGCTGCTGAACCTGCTGAAGCTGAGCGATTTGGTTTTGAACCTGCGGTGGTAATTCTGAAGCCATAGCATCACCCTGATTACGATTGGAGTGAGGGCTGTGTGCTCAACCCTTAAATATGTTCGCCCCTCGAGGCAATGCGTGCCACGCCAATGGCCTCATCGATGAGCCTCAGCCACGTGTTGAGGGATGCCCTGAGGGAGGCCGCATCCCTCGTGCTGATTTCAAGAACCAGCGCACCCGCGTCCAGTGTAAGGCTGACGGTACCTCTGTCGGTGGGAACGGAGCGCGCCTCCACCTCGAGTGCCCTGTAAACAGCCTCATCTGGACAGGCCACTCTGACATCACAGTGTATGTGCATGCTCCCCCCTCCCTGCATGCTCCCCCCTCCCTGCATGCTCCACTCTCCCAAAGCCCCTGAGCTTTAAGGTGAGCACATTCTCCCCACATGTGTACAGCTCGAGCTCGTTTGCGCTCACCTTCAGGGTCTTTCTCTTTCTTGCTCCGCCCTGCGGGTGCCACTCTTCCTCGAAGAAGCTTCGCAGGGATTCACACAGCTCTCCGTTGCCCTCCACCTCGATGGGGAGTATCCTCACATCCACGTCTTCCTTTCTTATGGGGGGTGATGTGAATGCGATCCAGAACAGGGGCACACTCTCCCTGTAGAAGGTGAGCTTCGTGGGATTTCCCATCCTCTCCCCCACCATCACGAGCCTTCCATCATCTTCTGATGCCAGCTCGAACAGCTCAGTGAGGCTACGCTTTCCCCTGTTGAGGTGATGGACCCCAAGATATGCTGCCAGTGCTCTTGAGAACGCTCTTGTCCTTCTCGAGGGTTTTCTGGAGGTGCTAACGAGCATATTTACTCTGCCTTCACCTTCTTGATTATCGTGGGCCTCTCCTTGACGAGGATTGGATGGCCACACTCACACTGAATGCGGAACTCATTTATGTCCACTATTCTCCTGCACCGTGCGCACCTGTATCCCATGCTCATCCCTCTTGCTCACTGCTCCTTCGGATTGCTCTGAGCAGTGCCTCGGCGGAGGGTGTCTGCGGTACATATGTTCCGCCAGCAAACGTGTATCCACACTTTCTGCACTGCCATATCCCTGTGCCCACCCTCCTCACGGTGAGCTGCCCACACGATGCGCACTTGTGGGGAGCGCGCATCTTCTCCTCTACCTCCACCACCAGCTTTCTAATCTTTGTACCATATCTGGGGCCAAACCTTCCCGCAGACCTTACCTTCCTACCTTTTCTGGTGTACTTTATTACCATGAATGAACTCCCCAATGAGCACTCTTTGCCCCCCATCGTCATGCTTAAATTTAAAGCTTTTGGGTGCACACAGTTGCTTACGCTGTAATCAACTGCTGCCTACTGTGTAAGCAGCGTCATGAAATGCCCACATGCATAGGTTAATAAGGGATTATAATAACTAATTGAAATCATAGAAAATATTACTAACAGACATAGAGATGTGGAAGGCTGAGAGAATGGAAAAGACGGTAGGGGAGATCAACGAGAGAATCGTGGATGGAAGTGTGCACGTGGTGGACGCCATAGAGATGTGCGACATCGTGGAGGAGCTGGGCGCAGAGGGCGCAGCTAAGGAGGTGGACGTGGTCACCACGGCCACATTTGGGGCAATGTGCTCCTCTGGCGCGTTCTTCAACCTCGGACACTCCGACCCGCCCATCAAGATATCGAGGATGTGGCTGAACGATGTTGAGGCGTATGCCGGACTCGCTGCCGTGGATGGGTACATAGGCGCAACTCAGCTCTCCGAGACGGCGGGGCTCTCCTATGGCGGGGCACACGTGATATATGACCTCGTGAGCGGAAAGAGCGTGCACCTTAGAGCGCGCGGGTTTGGCACCGATTGCTATCCCGCGAAGGAGGTGGAAACCACCATCACTCTCGACGATTTGAATCAGGCGGTGCTGCTCAATCCAAGAAACGCCTACCAGCGCTACAATGTTGCCACCAACTCCACGGACAGCACGATATACACCTACATGGGCACATTGCTCCCCAACTATGGCAACGCCACGTTCTCTGGTTCTGGTGTGCTCTCTCCCCTGTGCAACGATCCCACCTTCCAGACTATTGGTGTTGGCACGAGGATATTCCTGTGCGGTGCACAGGGCTATATCATAGGGGAGGGTACACAGCACGACCCAGAGAACGGGTTTGCCACTCTGATGGTGAAGGGAAACCTGAAGGAGATGAGCCCAGAGTTCATGAGGGCTGCCACCTTCGAGAAATACGGCGTCTCGATGTATGTGGGTATAGGGGTGCCCATACCCATCATCAATGAGCGGGTAGCTGCCTCATGTGCGGTCAGGGACAGCGACATCATCACCAATGTGCTGGACTATGGGGTGCCCAGACGAAAGCGGCCCGTGCTCGCACAGGTGAGCTATGAGCAGCTGAGGTCAGGGACCATTGAGGTGATGGGAAGGGAAATCAAAACATCGCCGCTATCCAGCTTCAAAAAGTCCATCGAGATAGCACATCTGCTAAAGGAGCAGATAGAGAGAGGGGAGTTTCTGCTGACCCAGCCCGTCGCACCCCTCACCCTCAAGGGAAGTGCCAAGCCGATGAGCCAGATAGAGAGGAAGACATTGGTGAGGGAGGTGATGACGAGGAACATCATAACTGTGCACCCCGATGACGGAGTGGCAGATGCGGCCACCAAGCTCATCAGGGGAGACTTCAACCATCTGCCCGTGGTGGACGAGGGTGGAAGGCTCGTTGGCATCATAACCTCATGGGATGTATCCAAGGCTGTGGCGAACGGTGCGAGCAACGGGAAGGTGGCAGATGTGATGACGAGGAAGGTGATAAGCTCGAGTGAGGATGAGCCAGTGGAGAGCGCAGCCCACAGGCTGCACGCCCATAACATATCGGCGCTTCCCGTGCTGGACAGCGAGAGGCGGGTGATAGGCATGATAACGAGTGAGGACATAAGCAGGCTGGTGGCTGGAAGGTGAGCACATGAAGAAGCTGATGATAGAGATAGGGAGAGACGTGCTGAACAAGCCCATCATCGCCGAGGTAATACTCGAGACTGGCTCCAAGCTGAACATCGAGAGGGCAAAGATTGACTCTGAGAGTGGTGAGGTGGTGCTCAATGTGCCAGCCGTGGACGTGGAGAGGGTCAAGCAGGCATTTCGCAGCCGAAATGTACACGTGCGTACAATAGTGCACCCAGTCGCGAGGGATGAGGGTGCGTGCATCCACTGTGGAGCGTGCATCTCGGTGTGCCCCACGGACGTGTTCTCGTTTGCAGAGGACATGAGCGTGGTGACAGACGAGGACGAGTGTATAATGTGTGGCACATGTGTTGCGATGTGTCCGGTGAGAGCCCTGAGGATATCATGACCTGAGGATACCATGGCGCACTCGACTCTCGGGCACAGGTGCTCCATCGTGGGAGTGGTCGCAAGCCCAGACGACCTGAGCAGTGAGGATGTGGAGCTTGCAGACATACTCGAGATAAGGCTCGACCTTCTCTCCATGCCGTTGAAGGAGGTGTTCGATGCCGTTTCCACCTTCCAAAAACCCCTCATAGCCACGTGTAGGGCTTCCATGGAGGGAGGGGGTTTTTCGGGCACGGAGCGGGAGCGTGAGAGGCTGCTGTGTGAGGCAATGGAGCACGTGGACATGGTGGATGTGGAGCTTGCGGCGCACGAAATAAGGGAGGGGGTGGTGAGGTGTGCACGGGAGCTTGGGCTAAAGGTGATACTCTCTCATCACGACTTTCTGGGCACCCCTTCCCTCTCTCGGATGCTGGAGGTGTTCACCTCTGAGCTTGAAAGTGGGGCAGATATTGCCAAGGTGGCGGTGATGCCCAACGACATGGGAGATACTCTCGTGCTGCTCGAGGCGGTGTACGCGATGCGTGGCGCGAGCGGCGATGTGTGCGGTATCTCCATGGGGGAGTTGGGAAAGCCCACGCGCCTTCTTGCCCCTCTCTATGGCTCTGCACTCACCTATGGCTCTCTCAACAGCACGGTGGCGCCAGGCCAGCTCTCGGTGGGTACTCTACGAAGGGGGATGGACATGCTCGGTGCACTGAGGGGTTGACATGGGCATGGGCATGGACATGGACATGGGCAGGGGCAGGGGCAGGGGCGGCAGGGGCGGTGCACGAAGGCCAGATGTGCCAATCGCAGTGGTGAGGGGACGGGACTTCTATGATGGTCCCATGGATAGCCTGACCGTGATACTCAGGACAGTGGGATGTTATAGAGCGAGGGAGGGCAGGGCATGCACCATGTGTGGCTACATACGGGACTGTGCCACCACTCCTCCCACGTCCTCAGAGCTGGTGCGCCAGATGGAGCGTGCCCTCTCAAAAGCACCCTCAGGAGCGTTCGTGCTCAAGCTGTACACGTCGGGAAGCTTCTTTGACCCCACTGAGGTGCCCGAGGAGGCAAGGCGCACAATTCTCAGGATGTGTGCCCATGAGCGGGTGGAAAGGCTGGTGGTGGAGACCAGATGCGAGCTTGCCACAAAAAACGTGCTTGAGGAGGCGGCATCCATCATGCCAAGGCTGGAGATTGCCATCGGGCTTGAGAGTGCAAGCGACGCAGTGAGGGGGGAGTGCATAGGCAAGGGCACCACCTTTTCAGATTATGAGGCTGCGGTCATGCGGGCATCTGCCCTGGGAATTCCCACAAAGACGTATCTTCTGCTAAAGCCCCCGTTCCTCTCAGAGGGGGAGGCGATGCAGGATGTGCTGAGCTCAATCGAGAAGGTGGCGCCCCTGTCGAGGCGGATATCGGTGAACCTGTGCAATGTGCAGAGGGGAACGCTGGTGGAGAGGCTGTGGAGAAGGGGGGAGTACAGACCTCCATGGCTTGCGAGCGCAGTGGAGATTCTCTTGGAGGCGAAGCGAGCACATGGGAACCACGTGATAATGTGTGACCCCGTGGGGGCAGGGTCTGCGAGAGGTCCCCACAACTGTGGCAGATGCGACAGAGCGGTGGCGAACGCCATCAGGTCGTTCTCAGAAACGCAGGACGTATCATATCTTGAGGAGGTCAGGGAGGAGTGTGAGTGTTATGGGATATGGAGGCGCGTGCTCGCCCTTGACCACAGAGGCTATGGCACTCCAGCATTTCTGTGAGCTGCAATACATGCCCTGTAGTGCTCCTCTGCACTCCTCAACGGGTCATCCGACATCGTGATTGCCCTTCCCACCACCTCCCAGTGGGCGCCGTTGGCAATGGCCATACCAGCCACGGCCCCTTGGGCTCCCACGCCCGGGGAGATTATGTAGGTGTGGGGTGATAGATGAGGGGAGAGTGTACGTATTCTCTCTGGATGGGTTGCTGGGAGCACCACTCCATGGACACCCAGCCTTCCAGCCATCTTGGCTATGTCCTCTGAGACTCCTCTGTAGAACTCGGTGGCGCCCTGATGGGACATCTCCACCACACATATTACATCTCCCATCGAAAGCTCCATCAGGCTCTTGAGCACATCCGAGCCGCAGAAGCCATGCACTATCACCCCATCTGCACCAGCTGCGAAGGCGGCATGTGCGATTTGGGATGCCACGTGAGGCACGTCCGCTATCTTTCCATCGTATACCACGGGAAGGCGCGTGCCCTCACACACTTCCCTCAGGGTGGCAGCTCCCCCCACCATCTCGAGTGGTCTTCCCACCTTTATGCAAAACGTGCCGCTGGCCCTCTCGAGCACATCGCACAGCTCGAGAGCCCTATCTATGTCTGGCACGTCCAGTGCCACCATCACCCCCGGACCCTTTGTCAGAGTGCTCATGCCTCATCCACCCTGTGGGGCACCTCTGAAAGACCCTCTATAAAGCGCGCCCTGAAGGCGGAATCTCGCATCCTGCAGCGTTGTGCACATCCTCTGAATCCCTCAAAGCTGCGCATCCTTTTCCATATCTTTGAGAGGGGCTGCTCTCTGATGCTCCCAAAGGACAGGGGCATGTATGCACAGGGAAGCACCTCTCCCCCTGCGGTTATGTGTGCCCAGCGCCTTGCAGCAAAGCATCCAAAGAGTTCTGGTCCCATGAAATACGGAAATGCCGTAACCCTGACATCTCCGCTGGCGTTTTTGTGCTTGTGGAAGCTCGCAAGCCTTCTCACATCTGCGTCGGAGAGCACCTCGTCTGCGTGCTGTGCCCACCTGCCCACCGCCACTATCTCGTAGAGGGAGAGCTCGTGTACACCCCAGTCGCATGCGAGGGCGTAGAACTCATCGAGCATGTCGATGTTGTGGGGCGAGACCACCACGAACATGTCCACGAGCAGCCCGGCAGAGAGGGCACTCTCTATCGCCCTCTTTGCATCCTCGAACGCACCCACCCGCCCTCGAAAGGCATCGTGCTGCTCCTGCTCGGGAAAGTCGAGACTCACCCTCACAGCGTACAGCCCGGCAGCCTTTAGCGCCTCTGCCCTGTCGACATCGAGCCCATAGCCAGATGTGAATGTGGTGGCAATCGCCCTCTTGTTGTCCACTGCTCGAACCATGCGCTCCAGATCCTGCCTCAGCATGGGCTCCCCCCCATCGAACGAGATGAGGTAGGTGCCCATGGAGAGGGCTTCTGTTATCGCTTTCTCCACCTCCTGTAGTGTGAGCTCTGGGGAGGCGCTCATGCCGTATGCCCCACAGTGGGCACATCTGTTGGGACATCTCATGGTGATGGATATCGAGAGCTGGTCTGGAATGGGGCGGGAGAGCATCGAGAGCACCTGTGCCTTGAGCAGCCTCTCAAAGGCTGGCGAGGGTATTGGCGGAATCCACGTGGAGAATATCATGTGGTCGCCCTCAATCGCCACGGGCCTTTCGTGGGCGAATATGCCGTTGACCTTCGAGAGGATTGGAAACAGGGCGGGTGCCAGCAATCCAGATGCCCTCAGCCTAACACCCTTTTCGCACTCTGCCTCCACCCTCACCAGCCTGCTCTCGTACACGAGCATAAACACGGGTTCCCCCACATACGTTAAGAGCTTTTTGATTGTTCTCGCTTGACCTAATTCATCACTCGAACACCGCCTCTGGCTTTAGCAGTGCTATCACCCTCTCCACCTGCTCCACTGCAGTGCCTATGTACTGGTGGGGGTCCAGCGCCTCTTTGAGCTCCTGCTCGGATACCAGCCCTCCCACGCTATCCTTCAGAAGCTCCAGAAAGTCCCCCTCCCCTGCATATGCCCGCATTGCGCACCCTCGCACAAGCTCATGGGCGTCCTGCCTTCCCATGCCCTTCTTGGCGAGCAGCATCATCACGGACTCGGCGAGGTTCACGCCTCCATGAACGCTCACGTTGCGCTCTATGTTTTCCATGTCGAACACGAGCCCTCTCATGATGCGGATGCACAGGCGTATGATGTGGTCTGTGAGCACGGTGGCCTCTGGAAAGATTATGCGCTCTGGTGCCGAGTTCGTGAGGTCTCGCTCGTCCCACAGGGTGTTGTTCAGCAGCTCTGGCTCCACGAACGAGCGGACGATGCGAGCAAGCCCGCACATCTGCTCTGACTTTATGGGGTTGCGCTTGTGGGGCATGGTGGAGGAGCCCACCTGTCTCTCGCCAAATGCCTCGTGCACCTCGGCAATCTCAGTGCGCTGCAGCGTCCTGATTTCAGTTCCTATCTTGTCCAGCGTGGTGGCAACGTTTGCCATCCACATCACGAACTCCGCGTGCCTGTCCCGCTGTATCACCTGTGTGCACACGAGCACCTCTCCCAGCCCCAATAGCTCGCACATTTTCCTCCTTACTTCAAGGCCATGCCTTCCCAGCGCTGCTCCAGTACCCACTGCACCCCCGAGCTTTCCCACGAGCAGCCGCTTTTTGAGCTCCCTCAGGCGCTCGATGTGACGGTACACCTCGTGAGCCCACACGGCAAACCTCAGCCCGTAGGTGGTGGGCACACCAATCTGCCCATGAGTTCTGCCGGCACACACGGTGTGGATGTGCTCCTGTGCCCTTTCGAGCAGCACCCCCAGAAGCACCCTGAGCTGCTCATCGAGTATTGAGCATGCATCCTTTAGCTGCAGGGCGGTGGCGGTATCCAGAATGTCGTTGGAGGTGGCACCATAGTGCACATACCCACCAGCCTCGCCACACTGCTCTGAGAGGGCGAGCACCACAGCCATCATATCGTGCTGTATCTCCTCCTCTATCTCCTTCACACGCTCGAGCCTCACCTTCTCAATGCCCTCAGAGATGGCTGCTGCTGCCTCTTTTGGAATGATTCCCACCTCTGCCTCCGCCAGCGCCAGTGCCGCCTCCACACGAAGCACATACCTCAGCCTTGCCTCCTCGCTCCACACAGCCTTCATCTGGGGATGTCCGTACCTGTACTCTATGGGATGAATCGCCATGCGGATGTGTATGAGCCGAAGCTTTAAAAACCCATTTAGCCTCCAGTGTGGGTGTGAGCCGATACATCACCTACTGCACCAACGTGTTCATTCCCCTGACAAACGTGTGCTCCAATGCGTGTGGGTACTGCGGGTTTAGGAGGGACATTGGGGCTGGAGCGCATCTGATGAGCGAGAGCGAGGTAAGAGAGCTGCTCTCGAGGGCGTCTGGAAGAGCAACAGAAGCCCTCTTCACATTCGGAGATAGACCCCAGTGCGTGGAGGGCTTTTCCGAGATGCTCGATGCGTTTGGTTATGTTAGCTTTACTGCCTATATCAGGCGTATGTGCAGGCTTGCGATTGCATATGGTTTGCTTCCCCACACCAACGCTGGCGTGCTCACGAGAAAGGAGCTGGAGTATCTTGCACCCTTTAACGCCAGCATGGGGCTCATGCTCGAGACCACGGCTCGCCTGTCTGCTCACAGGCACAGCCCATCGAAGGAGCCAAGAAGGCGGATACGGATGCTCAAAGAGGCGGGAAGGCTGGGCATTCCGTTCACCACGGGAATTCTCGTGGGAATTGGGGAGAGTGAAAGGGATAGAGAGAGAGCACTCAGGGCCATAGCCCGCCTGCACGAGCGCCATGGCCACATACAGGAGGTCATAGTGCAGAACTTTTCTCCCAAGAGGGGCACACCAATGGAGCATCACCCTCCGCCCAGCCTCGAGGAGATGGCTCACACCGTGCGCATGGCAAGGCAGATACTGCCAGATGATGTGGCTGTGCAGGTCCCCCCCAACCTCGTGGATGTAAAAAGCATGGTGGAGGCTGGGGCAAATGACCTTGGGGGAATCTCGTCCATCACGGTGGATCACATAAACCCAGAGGACGCATGGCCCAGCCCCAAAAGGCTGCAGGAGACTCTGAGGGGGTATGTGCTCAGGGAGAGGCTATCGGTGTATCCGAGATATGTGCTGAGGGGATGGTATGGAAGTGCCACCGCCCACCTCATCAGGAGGCTCTCCGATACCGAGGGCTTCAGAAGAGTGTAGAGAGTGCCCTATATGAGCGCTCCCTCACACGTGCATAGAGGTCTCTGCCATGCGAGTCCACTGCCACGAGCAGAGGTCCGAAGTTGCTGACCTCAAGCTCCCACACTGCCTCCGCCATGCCGAGCTCTTCCAGCCAGTGGGGCTCTGCCTTGGTGATGTGGCTTGCGGCAAGGGCAGCACACCCACCACAGAACGCCAGATATACCCCCCGCCCTTTAAGCAGCCTGCTCGCAGTGCTCATCCCCCCCTTTCCTATCAGGGCGCGGACATCGAACGCCTTGAGCAGGGGCTCTGTGAGCGTTGCCATCCGCTCGCTGGTGGTGGGGCCTGCCGATATTACCCTCCATCCTCCTGCTGCAGGGCGCACAAGGGGCCCGCAGTGATATATCACGGCACCCTCCATCTCAAAGGGCAGCTCTATTCCCTCTCTCAGGTGTTCAATTATGGCGAGGTGCGCCTCGTCCCTTGCCGTGAAGACCTTGCCGTTCAGGTACACCACATCGCCCACTTTGAGCGTGAGCACCTCCTCACCGAGGGGGGTGGTAAGGTGCATGCTACCTCCTTAAGGACAGGATGTCCACAGAGCGCATGAGGTCGCTCCTCGATAGTATCCCCACGACCTCATCGCCGTCCACCACGAGCAGCCTGCCAATCCCGTTTTTTCGCATGCTCTTTAGCGCCTCTATGGCGTGTGCATCTTTGGGTATCGTAATCAACTCTGGCGTCATTATGTCCCTCACGAGCAGCGCCTCTCTATCATGTGGAGGTATCTTGCGCACATCGTTGAACGTTACCATCCCCACCACCCGTGAGAGGGGCACACCTTTGCCGCTCTCGACGCCCTCGACGCTCACGGGATATCCCATGTGCTTTGTTTCGAACATCAGGTCTAGCAGCTGGCCCACCGTGGCTTCTGGGCTCACGTACACCACCCCCTCACTCATGACATCTTTCACTCTCACGTCCTCCAGCATGCTCGAGAGCTGGGTGGCAGCTTCCTCCTCGCTCGCACCTATGTACACGAAGAATGCGATGAGCACGAGCCATATGTTCACAAAGAACCCCACGATGCCCATGAGCAGTGCGAGCAGCTTTCCGACACTCGCTGCCCTTCTGGTGGCCTCCACGTATGAGGTGTGCTTTGCGAAGTATGCCCTGAGGATGCGCCCTCCATCCATGGGAAAGGCAGGTATGAGGTTGAACGCCCCGAGCAGCACGTTGAGGTATCCGAGCAGGAACAGCAGCCTCGTGAATGCCGAGGAGAGCGAGCTATTCTCGACATCGGCAGGTGCGAACACGAGCTTTGCTCCCGCATACGCCATCAGGAACAACACACCAAGAACGAAGCTCACGAGGGGCCCAACGAATGCCATTCTCGCTTCTTTTTCTGGGTCCTTGGGGACCTCCTCTATCTGGGACACCCCGCCAAACAGAAACAGCGTGATATCGGAGATCCTGGAGCCATAGTGCATTGCCACAAGGGAGTGTCCAAGCTCGTGCAGCAGCACCGAGACGAACAGCATCACTGCCGCCATCGCACCAAACAGGTAGCTCAGGGCTTTGGAGGGAAACGCCCCAAAGCCAAACGTGGGCTCCACTGCGAACACTAAGACAAACAGGGGCAGCACCAGCAAGAACGTCACGTGGATGCGAATCGGGATGCCCCAGATTCTCGCTATCTCGTATGACCACATCAGAGCATCGCCTCCAGAAACGCCCTGAACATGGGTGCCGGCTTCCCGGGTCTTGACCTGAACTCGGGATGGAACTGGGAGGCTATGAAAAACCTGTTCTGGGGCAGCTCCATGAGCTCCATGCGGTTATGATGCCATCCAGAGAACACAATTCCCTTTTCCCTTAGGATGGGGATGTACTTGGGGTTTACCTCGTAGCGATGCCTGTGCCTTTCCACTATTTTTTTTGTCCCATATATCCTGTGGGCAAGCGTGCCCTCGGCAATCTCGATCTCATAGTTTCCAAGCCTCATTGTGCCCCCGAGCCCCTCTGCATTCTTCTGCTCTGGCAACAGGTCTATGACGGGGTGGGCACTCTCTCCCCACTCGCTGCTCGCCGCATCCTTCCATCCCACCACGTTTCTTGCAAACTCCACCACTGCCAGCTGCATTCCAAGGCACAGCCCGAGATAGGGAATGTCATGCTCCCTCGCATACTGTATCGCCCTTATCTTGCCCTCCGTTCCCCTGCTCCCAAACCCGCCCGGCACGAGAATGCCGTCGTAACCCCGGAGGACATCGACATCCCCATTTTCGAGACTCTCGGCCTCTATCCAGCTTAAGTGGGGAACGCACTTGCATGCCATCGCAGCATGCTTGATGGCCTCCCTGATGCTGATGTAGGTATCCACGAAGTGGGTGTATTTTCCCACAATGGCTATTCGTGGCTGCTTTAGCCGCCCATTGCTCTTGAGGGCATCCAGCTCGGCTATCACCCCGTCCCACGAGGTGTCCTTCACATCCCTTGGTTTCAGGCCAAGCAGTGTTCTAAGGCAATCGAACATACCCTCCTGCTCGAGCACAGATGGCACCCTGTACACGTCGTCCACGTCCACAGCACTGATAACTGCCTTTTGGGGCACGTTGCAGAACAGGGCAATCTTTTTCTTGGTCTCCTCCTTGAGGGGCTGATGACACCTCGCGACTATCAGGTCGGCATGCAGTCCCAGCTCCCTCAGCTCCTTTACAGAGTGCTGTGTGGGCTTGGTCTTCTGTTCTCCTTGGGCATCGGTGGGCACCAGCGTGACATGCACGAGCAGCATATCCTCTTTTCTCTCCTCCATCTTCATCTGCCTGATTGCCTCGAGGAAGGGCATGCTCTCTATATCCCCTACCGTCCCACCAATCTCGATGAGGCACACCTCGGCACCGCTTCTCTTTGCCACCTGCCGTATCTGGCTCTTTATCTCGTCGGTGATGTGAGGTATTATCTGGACAGTCTTTCCAAGGTAGTCTCCCCTTCGCTCCTTGGCTATCACACTCTGGTACACCTTGCCCGTGGTGATGTTATGCTCTCGCGTGAGTTCCACATCCAAGAAGCGCTCGTAGTTGCCAAGGTCGAGGTCCACCTCACCTCCGTCCCCGAGCACGAACACCTCACCGTGCTGGTAGGGACTCATCGTACCCGCATCCACGTTGATGTAGGGATCAATCTTTATGGCGCTGACCGAGTAGCCCCTGTTCTTGAGCAGCCTTCCGATGGAGGCTGTGGTGATTCCCTTGCCGAGCCCGCTCATCACGCCGCCCGTGACCACGATGTACTTCACGCTCATCCCTTCCTCAGCTCTGGAGGAAGCATGTTGGGTATGCCTTCTTCGATGGGATATACCTCACCACACTGCCTGCACGTGAGGGTGCCCTCCAGTATTTCCTCACCCTCCTCACGCACCACATCGAGCACAAGCTCGCACTTACACAGGGGGCATGCGAGAACATCCATCAGCCATCGCTTCATGTATCCCACTCGAAAACGGGACTTATAACGTTTTTTCTTACCCCCTTCTCCAAGAGAGCTCATCCCTGAGCTCGCCGATGGTTGCCACCCTCTCGGCAAAGGCGTTGTGGTTGTGTATGCTCTCTTCGTTGATCTGGACCAGCGACACCACCGCATCATCAGAGAGGTTGGGGAACTCCTCCAGCACCCTCTGAGCCATCGTGCGCACGCAGTCCTCCACGAACTTGGGGTTTTTGTGTGCCTCGTACACCACGACCGCCTCATCGTCCCGCTTTAGTATCTCATACACCCTGCTGCTCATGGAGTCCTCTATGATGTGTATTATTTTGTTGAGCGAGACCTTCTCGTTATTGTGCACCTGTATTGAAATTCTACCCCTCCCCCTCTGGTTGTGTGTGGGCATGGGCATGCGCTCTAAAAACTTTTCTATCTTGTCCTCTGGTATGTCAAGTGCCCTGAGCTCGTGGATTGCCTTTTCCTTCATGATTCCCTGAGCACATGGGCATGCGGTCATGCCCACCACCTCTGCACCCACCATCTTGATGGTGCGCTCCTCTGGAGAGCGCATAGCCACAGCCTCTGCGAAAATCTCCACCATCTCCTGACACTCGGTGTGGGTGTCTGGAGACGTGCGCTTCACGTTGTACTCACTCACCATCCTGACCTCGGCTCTGGAGGCATACTCGTGCCTTTCAAGCAGCTTAGTCGCCACGGCCTCGCACAGGTCTTCTATCTCGTATACAGGCGAGCTTAGCGCCTCCTCCAGCACCTCGTTGATTACCTCGGAGTTTCTCGAAAGATTCGCACCCTTTCGGCTGGATGGAAGGTCAACAAAGATATCGAACTTGGATATCAGGATAATGGGGCGTTTTTTCTCCCTTGCCACCTCAACGAGCTTTTTGACGTTGGTCACCCCCACCCTCGTGAGGTTTATGGGAATCTCCGGGTGGTTTGCCTGCACGTCTGGAAGCTCGCAGGTGGGTAGTTTAGCTGGCATGTGCACCTGTGTGCACTGGGATGTATTTATCTGTTATTGTCCACGAGGTCTATAAGCTGTCGCTGAGAGGACAACCGTTGAGGGTGTGGTGAATTTGTGGTGAATTGGAGGGTGGGTATCTTTAATTTAACAACTATCCCCGTGACAGCTGCACAGGTGTTCTCTGTGTCCTTGTGTGCAGAGCTTGAAAGAAAATGTGCGCCACCCGTCAAAAGCCATGATTGAGAGGAGTGGCATGTGGCACGTGGCATGTGGCATCGGGGGGGCTCGTGAACGGCCCGACCCCGGCCGTGGTGGCGTGCTGAGAGCTCACCTATACGCAGGTGAGTAGCTCCCTCATCCAAGAAAAATTGGCAGCACTTTCAAAATGGTGTGGCTGGAAGTAACCCAAAAAAACTTATCTGATTGTCCTCAAACTAAATGCCATGACCCTTATAGGGCGTCTTATTCTGTTGGCGCTCATGCTATCTGCCCTCCTCCCCGTATGCATCGCGGACGAGCGCTGCGTCCAGTGGAGCGACCCTCAGACTGCAACACTGCACTGGGGGGATTCCTACTCTCGAGGTACATATGAAATCGTGTGCGTTAACCTGCCCAAGCTCGACGAGAGGGGGAAGGTGAGCGGAAAGTTCGTCGGGCTCGAGCTATACGCGAATGGCACGCTCGTTCGCACTATCGTCCTGAGGGAGGGCGAGTCCTACGAGTACGAGGACGAGCTGAGGATCACGGCAGAGAGCATTCACGCACCAAATAAGACGTTCGAGACAGATGTGTACGACCCCTATGCCATTATAAGGACTGAGGTCAGGGGTCGTCCAGCCATCACGATCACCACATCCACCGACAGGCATAGCTACACCCCTCCGAGAGGGCCCGCACCAGAGCAGAAAAAGCGAATTGAGTTCACCCTGAAGGTCAAGAACGATGGCTCGGCCGACCTCTACGAATGCGAGGTAAATGTGGATATTGGAGAGCTGAAGCTTCTCACCGGCCGGACGTGCATACACGTCGGAGAGCTACCAAAGGACGGCGAGGTGAGCCACACCCTCGTGTTTGAGCTTCCATACCCAAAGACGATGAAGGAGTCGCTCATCACCCGCTACTTTGCCATAAACGTGAGTGTGGAGGGGAAGGATATAAAGGGTGAGCGATACAGCGCGAGCACCACTCACACCATCGAGGTTTTACCCATGTGGAGCACGGAGGACATAAGGTTCATGAAGAGGTGCTATCCTACGTGGGCGAGGGTGAACGACACGGTGGGTGTGAAGTTGTACATCGAAAACGATGGGATATATGCACTCCACGACGTTCGCATCGTGGATACGCCACCAGCCGGGCTTGAGATGCTCGACCCGTCCGAGAATCTGAGCTGGAATGTGAGCATTGCACCTGGAGAGCGCGCAGAATTCTCATACCGTCTGAGAGTGGTGTATGGGTCGTGGCTTGCTGGCGACGAGTCCTCCTCTAAGATATCCATCACCCTGCCACCAGCAACAGCGAGCTTTGTGCTTTGCGGCACCAACTACTCCATCACCTCTGATGAGCCCTCTCTGAGTGTGTATGCCCCGAACGTGAGCGTGGTAAAGAGTGTGAACACCACTGAGCCATTGGTGGGCGAGAACGTGCTTGTGGACGTTAGCACGAAGGTACTGTGGGACATGAGAGCGAAAGTGGACGTTATGGACTCGATTCCCGATGGGGCAGTGCTTGTGAGCGGCAACCTCACCGACCACGCCATCATGCAAAGAAACGAGATCCGCACCCTGACTTATGTAATCCGCTTTGAGAAGCCTGGAACATACATCCTTCCCCCAGCCTATGTTAGCTTTGAGAATCTCCAGAACTACAGAGCCACTGTGTTCTCCTCGCCCGTGGAGGTTAGCGTGAGAGAGCCGGGCATAGAGGAACAGAATACCTCCCGGGAACAAGATATGCTCTCTGAGGGGCATGCTGCATCGGAAACCAATGGCACTGATACATCTGCATCGGAAACCAATGACACGTCTCTTCCCGGGTTTGGGGCACTAATAAGTATGTGTTCTGTTCTCGCCGCTCTGTTCCTCAGAAGGCGTGGCTAAGTAAAGCACGTGAACTGCCCAGTCCTTACAGAGGGGGCTTCTCCCGTTCCATCCTGGCTTCTCGCCAAGACTTCATCTGGGAGTTCGGTGGGTTCACAAAGTTTGAAATTAAGTGTTCTATGTTTGTTTTAGTCTTATTTCTTGTTTTCTTTTGAAGAGACTTCAGTTCTTTAGCTAAATTAAGTAGTTTTATAAATTCGTCTTTTGAAAAGCCACATCTCTTATGTTTACCCATGGAAGGAGACACTCTATAAATTAATGCTTTCTTGGTCTCTTAATCTAATCTTAACGGCATTATCATTCTTCCTCACAACTGTTAGCCAAATTCGAAAACTTGCGATAAACCTTCTCTCTCAAATTAATACATTCGAACTTATCCTTAAATCCAGCCGGAAGGGTCTCACTCTTTCCAATGACGAGATATCCACCATCAACAAGTGCCTCATAGAAGTCATTCACAACCTTGATCTTCTGCTGCTCACTGAAATAAATCATGACATTCCTGCAGAATACAGCATCGAGGTATCTCGATACTGGCTCCTGAGTTGTCAAATCGTGTTTTTTAAACTTGACACACCTTCTCAGAAAACTTTTAACCCGGTATCCATCCTCTTCTTTCTCAAAATATTTCTCAAGCAGATCTTTGCCAAGATTTTTTAGCTGAGTGGGTCTGTAAAAACCATCCTTAGCCACCCTGAGGCACTCATCATCTATATCCGTGGCATATATCGAAACGGACCATTTGCTGCCAAGGGCTTCGAATACGCAAATAGCTATGGTGTAAGGCTCCTCACCAAAGGAGCATGCAGCACTCCAGAAACGCAAGAGATTGCCCTTCACCTTTTCTTTTCTTCTGGCTATATCGGGCAGCACATGGTTCATAAAGAACTCAAAAGGTGTCTTATCCCTCATAAACTCTGTAACGTTTATTGTTATGGTGTTGAGGAGCTTGTCAATCTCCTTACCGTCATTTTGCAGCATCTTGAGATACGCATCGAAGCTTGTAACACCAAGAATTTTCATTCTGAACTCTATTCTCCTCCTTAAATAATTCTCTCTGTACTGGGTAAGATTTACGCCAGATTTTCTGCTTGCATAGTTTACAAGACTTTTAAAGGCTAAATCCATGACTCCCCACCATTGGTGTATTTAATCAGCATTCTTCCATCTTGAGTAAAAAAAGAAATTGTCCTTCCCTGTGTTCCCCCCACATCTTCTGAAACAAGCCGTATTCCAAAATTTTCAAGATTTTCTTTTATTGCCTCGACATTCCTTTCCCCTATCTTAAATACATCGAGGGTCATGTGCTTAAATATCTGTGCCCCACCAGCAATTTTTGCAACAATACCCTCTCCTCCACTACCCGCTCTTTCCATTGCTTCAAGCATCATTTCTACGGCATGGTCGGCATACTTTGCACTCCTTGCGGTTCCATTGGAAGAATGGGGCAACATAACATGAGCTAAGCCGCCAACTCTTACTGAAGGATCATATAGCGCTATACCAACACATGAACCCAGCCCCACTGTTTTAAGTACAGCCCCCTTGGCAACTCTGAACTCGCCGATGCCAACGAGTATCTCCATTATTCCACCATGCTGAGCATCTTGAGAATATAGTTAACAAACGTCTCGCTAGGCATGAGCATAACGAGAATTTCTATCGCATCCTCCCTCTCCCTCAACTCTGTCTCAAAAATTACTATGTGGTCACTTTTATCTGCAAGCTGCGAAACCACTGCATCGACGACAGCTATGGAGTAATCTTTCGCAAAACTGGGTGGTGTCGGCATCAAAACAATTCCAAGCATCTCAGCAGTTGCATCGCAGAACGAAGAAGATAAAATGTTACCAATTTCCATTATTGCTGAATCCATCAACTCTTCATCACTGCTATCCCCAAGTAAAATCCTTACTACCTTTTCGGAAGAGCTTTCAGGAAATGTGACATAAAGAAAACCTGCTTGCCCATTTTCCATGTCTTCTAGTGCTGTGACCACTCCTGCAACGATTTTCTCAGTTTCAATAACTTCATGAAGTTCAGAAATTTTGACAACTCTGACATTTGGCACGCTCATGACAACCAGTCTGCCAAGCATTCGAGAAAGAGATGTAGCAGCATGTCCAACGCCTATATTACCAAGCTCTTTGAGGGCGTCAAGCTCAATCTCTCCTAAATCGCCAATACTATGCAAGCCTCTCACCTCCCAAAAGACTGGAAACGTCTATTATTGGTATAACCCTACCATCACCTACAATTGTAACACCACTAAATCCTTTGATTTTTGAGAGAAAGCCACTAAGTGGTTTAATAACTATTTCCTGCTGATCTGAAATCGTATCAGCTATAAGAGCATATCTATCACCCTCCTTTTCAACAATTATCCCAACCTCTCTTTCAGCTCTACCCTTTTTCACGTTAAAGACGTCTCTCAGCCTGAAGGCAGGGATCAGCTTTCCTCTAACGAAGAGGAAGGGATTCCCGTGTATCACTTTCCAGTTCTCCGCAGTTACGTATAAAGCCTCAACGACACTTGAAATCGGGATTGCATACATCTCATTTCCGACTTTAACAAACAGAGATTTTATTATTGCTACCGTTGGTGGGAGATGAATTCTCATCTTTGTTCCCCTTCCCTTCTCTGAAATCAGTTTTACACTGCCTCCAAGTCTCTCCACCGTTGTTTTCACAACGTCCATTCCAACACCCCTGCCCGAAATTTCGTTTGCCTCCTCTTCTCTGGTTGAAAGGCCTGGAGCAAAAATCAACATCTTTAATTCATCGTCACTCATCGATTCAGCCTTGTCTGGCGTAATTACTCCCTTTTCTATAGCTTTTTGTTTAATTTTTTCAATATCTAATCCCTTCCCATCATCTTCTATTTCAATTATGATGTTATTTTTCTCTCTCCACGCTGATAATCTTATTTTTCCAATTTCACTCTTTCCTGCAGCTTTTCTTTCTTCAGGTTTTTCTATTCCATGGTCCACAGCATTCCTCACAAGATGAACAAGAGGATCACTCATCTCATCTAGAACAGTCCTGTCGAGTTCTGTATCAAGGCCTTCCATAACAAATTCAACTTTCTTGCCGAGTTTTCTTGCCAGATCCCTGACCATCCTTGGAAATTTACTGAATACCTTTTCGATCTTTACCATTCTTATTCGCATTATCTCATCCTGAAGACTCGCAATTGATTTGTCCATAATTGTAACAGCTTCTCTCAGCTCAGGAATATCGTATTCAGTTGCTATCTGCAGCAGCCTGCTCCTGCCTATCACAAGCTCCCCGACAAGGTTCATAATTGTATCAAGCTGCGAGGTGTTTACTCTAATGCTTTCAGATTTTCTTTCTTCCTTTAGTTGCTTACTTCGTAAGCAACTGTTGATTCCTACGGAATCAACATTTACAATTTTTTCTGGTTTCTTCTCGACAACTTTAGCTTTCTCTGCACTTTTCTTTTCCGCAGATTTACCTTCAAGCTCGATAACTTCAAATTTTTCGACTTCTGCAATTCTTGACATCACATCATCTATTTTATCGGCTTCACCTCTCAGAAAGACGCTGAATTTACCATCAAAATCTGCACTGTCCATTACATTCTCATCAGGGATTGTTTTAACTACCTCGGCGACCTCACCGAGAGCTTCAATAACCAAGGCAGCCCTGACGCCCTTCATTATACAATCTTCGCTCAAAACCACGTCAACTCTTACGTCTGCGTCGCCTCTCTCAACATCTTGAACAGTAGTTTTCTCTATCTCCACTTTCTCTTTCTCTTCACCTGTGAGAGGCTGAAGAGCTGAAACAATTCCAGAAATGTCAAAATCATCTTTATCTTCGTCTTCAATCCTGTTGAGCATTTCCTCAATTGCATCAACGGCTTTAAGCATCACATCGATGATTTCGCTGTGCACATCAAGTTTCCCATCCCTGATTTTTCCCATCGCACTCTCAAGTTTATGGCATAACTCCTCGAGATTCTTATACCCCATAAAGCCAGCCATGCCTTTAATTGTATGTGCAACTCTGAAAATCTCATTTATAGCGTCAATATCACCACTTTCAACTTTTATGAAGTTCTGATTCATTATATCGAGATACTCTCTCGCCTCCTGAATGAACTCCTGCTTGTACTCCTGCATGTCATCCATTGAGCTTCACCGCCAGAAAACTGACAATCTCCTCAGCAATCTCATAAACTGGCTTAACTGAGGTTATCGCTCCCATCTCAATCGCCGCTTTTGGCATGCCAAAAACAACGCAGGTGTCTTCACTGCTTGCAATCGTCAGGCCACCAGCACCCTTTATCCTCTTCATTCCATAGGCACCGTCATTTCCCATGCCGGTCAGAATGGCTCCCACAACATTACCACCGTAAGTACTGACAACTGCCTCAGCAGTAACATCAACTGATGGCTTTACAGCGTTTACAGGCTTTCCATCGACGTTCTTTATCCTCACAACGCTTGCCGCCCTTCTGACCTTCATGTGCAATCCGCCAGGAGCTATGTAGGCAGTACCCTTCTTGACCCTCTCATTGTCCTCGGCCTCCTTAACTTCAATCTCAGACATGTCGTTCAGCCTTTCAGCAAGCTGTTGGGTGAAATGGGGTGGCATGTGCTGAACAATAAAAACCGGCGAGGGTATATCTGCTGGCAGGCGAGGAATAATTAATTCCAGAGCTGAGGGACCGCCTGTTGACGAGCCAATGAGGACACAAACTTCCTTATCTGTTCTTTTCCACCTACCCCTAACAACATCTCCTTTAAACTTCTTCAGATTCTGAAGCCTCAGCAAATTTGGAGCTGTTGTTGCTGCAGTCTTCACTTTCTGAACAATTTCCATCGCAATTGTATTTAGATCTGCAAATACTCCGTGCGGTTTTGGTATAAAATCGACTGCTCCAAGCTTGAGAGCTTCAAAAGTTTCTCTCGCCCCTTCCTGCGTCAACGAGCTGAGCATAACCACTGGAGTTGGCTGCCTCTCCATGATGAGCTTTAAAGCGGTCAGCCCGTCCATAACTGGCATGTTGATGTCAAGCGTTATCACATCAGGCTTCAGTTTTATCGTCTTTTCAACAGCCTCTCTCCCATTCTTCGCAGCATCAACTACCTCTATACCCGCTTTTGTAAGTATGTCAACAACCGCCATTCGAATTAGAGCTGAATCATCTACAACAAGGGCTCTCATATCAGCTCATGCCTGTAATCCTCTTGAGCTCCTCTATAACCTTCGGAGCCTGAAATGGTTTAACAATATATCCCTTAGCTCCGAGCTTTATCGCTGCTTTCACCATCTGTTCCTGACCAACTGCTGTACACATCACAACCTTCGCATTTGGATCTAACTTTCTGATCTCTTTCAGAGCCTCAATACCGTTCATCTCAGGCATAACAATATCCATTGTCATAACATCCGGCTTCAGCTGTTTGTATAACTCAACAGCCTGTTTTCCATTTTCTGCTTCACCAACTATGTCAAAGCCACCAGAAAAAAGGATGTTCCTCAAAAGTTTCCTCATAAATGCTGTATCATCAACTATCAAGACCTTCGCCATAAAATCACCTCGCAGCCTTCTTCATAATCTCGCTAACCAGAGCCGCACCTTTCGGTGTGAGCTCTACTTCCTTCCTAATCTTAACAACCTTTGCCAAACCAAGATCAACGAATCTGTCAAAATACCTGTTGAGCTCATCAGTAGATACACCAAGAATCGACTCTATGCTGACCGAATCCACACCTGTGTAAACCATTGTCAATATCTGCTCCTCAGCATCTGACAGCTTTTCTTTTGGCTTATGCATATCTATGAGCTGCTGAAGATAATTCTGAAGCATTTCCAGAGTTGTTTCAGGGCAGAGAACAAAACTTGTGATTACCTCTCCCTTCTCCACATGAGTAACCACAAGCACCACTCTCTGCTTCCCGCCTATCGTCCTGACATCCTTTCCTACAGACCCAAGACTGTTAAGTGAAATTCTGAGCTGCTTTGAGGGAGATAAAAACCATATAGCCTCGTCGGTTATGCTGAGGTAGCCTTTTTCCCACTTAGAATCTTTTACCACCACCCCACCTCTTGTTGCTGGAGAGAGAAAGTAAACAGCGAATCTGTCGGACTTGAGGTTAAAAGCAAGATACCTGAAAATCTGCTGCTGTCTGCTTCCGAAATTCAAGTAATAATTCCGGTCCTTCTTTATTCTAACAGCTTCTTTACCCGCATATTCAAGTTTTTCAAGATCCTGTATTTCTCTGGACTGGATTTTTGTATTGGCGAAAGTAATGTCACTCTCAGTGATGACAACTTCTGTGCTTTTCCAACCATTGTCAAAGATTTCTGCAGGAGTTTTAAGCAGAACTCTTTCGCTCATAACTACCTCAGTTTTTCCATTTCATCCTCACTCAACACCTTGTTCAAATCAATTAAAATCAGCAAGCCATCTGGAAACTTACCAACTCCCTTAAGGAATTTCGCCTCATTTCTTGCAGTAATCATGTTTGGCAAAGCCTCAATGTCAGCTGAGGACAGATACTTGACCTCGTTAACCGTGTCGACCATCATCCCTATAACAGCATTTTCATTCTCAACAACGATTATGCGGGTGTCGTTGTCGATTTCCTTAGGCTGCATTCCAAAACGCTTTCTGAGGTTAATTATTGTGGTTATCTGTCCACGAAGGTTGATAACCCCTTCAACAAAGTCTGGGGCGTTTGGTATTCTCGTAATCTGGGTTGGTCTGATGATTTCTCTGACTTGAGATATATCTACGCCATACCTCTCATCTCCAAGATTGAAAACTATAACCTGGGCTGTGTCGTTGCTCTTAATCGTCTGCATGCCCTCCACCTCCTAAAAACTGATTTTTTACCCCCATTGGTCATTGTCGCCGCGTAGTCGATACATCCACGCCTTCTTCAAATATCTTGAAGTTCTCAAGAACCATCTGTGTGGTCTTGTTGGCTATTTCGTTAACTTTCTCCATCGCTATGCTGACCTGCTGGACTGCTGCTGTCTGCTCTTCTATTGCCGCTGAAGTCTCCTCACCGCTGGCAGCGTTCTCTTCAGCAGTTGATGCAACCTCCTCAAAGTTTCTGGCAAGCTGCTCTATCTTTGCCAACCCCTCTTCTGTCCCTTTTGACACGTTTCTGAGCATCTCATTTATTCTGTTTACTGCCTCAGCGATTTCACCGGCCTTGTTCAAAGCGGCCTCAATACCCTTGCCCCCTTCTGCAGAGTCAGCCTTAACCTTCATTATCGCATCTATTACCTTTCTCGTCTCTTCCTGAACTCCTTTGACTATTTCGCCTATCTCCTCTGTACTCCTTCTCGACTCCTCTGCCAGTTTCCTGATCTCATCTGCAACTACTGCAAACCCTCTACCATACTCTCCTGCCCTTGCAGCTTCAATTGCCGCATTCAGTGCGAGTAAGTTGGTTTGGTCTGCTATGGACTTGATCTTTTCTGTAACCTTGCCAATGCTTCTGACAGCAACTTCAAGTTTTTCTACGATGGATGCGGTCTTTTCTATATTCTCTACTACTATGCCAAGAGTCTGTAAAGCTTTTTCGCTTTCTTCTTTGGACTCTCCAGCGTTCTTTGATGCAGCTTCTGTAAATTTGGTCGACTGCTCTGCATCAGCACCCAGCTTCTTGAATGTCTCTTCCGCAGCTTTTAAGTCAGCAACAGATGCATTTGCAAGGCGCGACAGATTTTCACTTCCCGTTGCAATTTGCTGTGAAGCCGAGCTTATCTGCTGCATTCCAGCATTCATCTGGCTGACTGCTTCATTTGCTTCCTTTATCTGTTCTGTTGTTCCTCTCATATTGTCTGCAAGGTTCTTTATGATGTTCGATAATCTTTCAGCAAACTCGTTAAAGACGTCGATGGTCTTGCCAAATTCGTCATCCTTTATCTTCTCAAGCCTGACGTTGAGGTTTCCTGTCTGCAGCTCTCTGATGCCACTGCTGAGCATGTTAAGGCACGTGTTGGTGTAGTCGAATATTTCCTGTATCTGCCTCTCC
The DNA here is from genome assembly GCF_000711905.1 of Methermicoccus shengliensis DSM 18856. Taxonomy (NCBI): domain Archaea; kingdom Methanobacteriati; phylum Methanobacteriota; class Methanomicrobia; order Methanosarcinales; family Methermicoccaceae; genus Methermicoccus; species Methermicoccus shengliensis. The sequence continues at coordinate 83,035 of NZ_JONQ01000007.1, read as the reverse complement.
TTCTGCTTCTGCTCACTTATATCCACGAAGGAGCACACTACACCTCCAAATTCGTCGGCGATGTAAACAGGAGCACACGAAGACAGAATCGGTATTGTCTCTCCTGTCGCAATCTTAAGACGTCCTTCTTTACCCTCAATTGTTGTTCTATTCTCGAGAGCAAGCTCTATGAAAGTCCTCCCTCCTGCTGCAACATTTGTAGCAAGTTCAGAGGGCCTTTTTCCTATTGCATCATCAATGCTATCAGCACCAAATACCTTAGCAGCATACTCGTTTATGTACTCCACTACTCCGTCTTTGTTTACAAAAAGAATAAATACTGGTTTAGGAATCCGCCTTACAAGTTCTCTGACAAACTTTTTGGCTCTTTCAAACTCTTTTTCCTTTTCTACGAGCTTTTGTCTTAGCTCTTCAACTTCTTTCTCCAATTTGTCAACTTCTCCACCTTTTTTCTCTGCTATATCCAGCAAAGCTTTCAGCCTTCCCACTTCCGCTTCTTTTTCCTCTAAGGTAGAAAGGAGTTCATTTAACTCAGGATTAGCCACCGTTTCTCCCCCATTTTTAAGTTCAGTAGCAGCCATAACCTTACCCCGCTTCAGAGTTTGTTCAAATACCACGAGCGCGATAAGCAACATAGCCACCCACACTGGGGTGGAAAGAAGCCCATCTGGTATGTACATATACCTACCCCCTTCTCGTTATATTAAAGCCCCCACTTATGATATAAAAATTTTTCATTAGGAAAAAATCACAGCTGAGTAAATTCAAAAGTGAAATTACAATACTTAAATTATAAAAATAGAAGGAAAAAACTTTTTTAATTCTTTTTGGAAAGATTAATTCCATGAAATCTATAGATATTGGGTTTGCTGTTCTTGCAGTATTTTCAGCAGTTATGCTTACCTATGAGTGGCTCTCGGTATACAACAACGTTGATTATACTGTGATTTTTTACGCTGGAATGTTTGTTTTCGCTATAGTGACTTTAATATTAAGGAAACAGTAGTGACCCCCTTCCCTGCTCACGCAGGGAGCTTCCACCCCTCTGGGGGTTGGGTGTGGGTATACACTGAGAATACCCACCCACTCCCCTGAGTTTACCACACCCTCAACGGTTGTCCTCTTAGCGACAGATTTATAGGAGCGGTGAGAAGAAAGAGAAGGGGAGCCCCGCATGGGAGAGATGAGTGATGTCGAGCAGGTGAGGGTGAGGGAGTACATGACCACCAACGTGGCGGTCGCCCACCCAGAGGACACCATAGAGGACGTCATCGCCCTCATAGAGCAGACTGGACACGATGGATTCCCGGTGGTGGAAAATGGCAAGGTCATCGGCTACATATCGTCCAAGGACATGCTGTTCTTTCCCAAAAATGCGCACGTGAGGGAGGCGATGAACAGGGACGTGGTGAGCGCCTGTGAGGATATGAACATCTCTGATGCGGCAAGAGTGATGTTCAGGACTGGAAAGAGCAAGCTTCCGGTAGTGGATGAAAAAAACCGTCTCGTGGGTATCCTCACCAACACCGACATCATCCGCTCCCACATAGAGCGCACCACACCCAAGAAGGTATGGAAGCTCAAGAGAACGCTCGAGGTGGTGCATGACACCAAGGTCAGGGTGAAGAGGGGTTGTATCAGCATCGACAGGCTCATACCCACCCAGCCAAAGATATACGCGGACGAGCTTCAGGGAAGGATGTACGAGCTCAAGCTCGGGCTCACAGAACCCATCATCGTGATAGAGAAGGGCGATAAGCTGATACTCGCCGACGGGCATCACAGGGTGATGGCAGCGAAAAGCATGGGCATCGAAAGGCTCGATGCATACATACTCGTGGTGGACGAGGACGTGCCGCTGGGCATGGAGCGCACTGCAGAGCATGCTGGGTTGAAGAGTCTGGACGACATCAAGGTGATGGATTACGTGAAGCATCCCCTGAGCGAAATCACGCAGAAGGTGGTAAGCGACAAGAACAGCAGGTATGTGTGGGGATAGTATGGAGGTTGCACACGGCGGTGAGAGGGTAGTTCCAGTGCTCATCGAGGAAGAGATGAAGCGCTCCTACATCGACTATGCGATGAGCGTGATTGTGGGGAGGGCGCTTCCCGATGTCAGAGATGGGCTCAAGCCCGTGCATCGCAGGATTCTGTACTCGATGTGGGAGTCAAAGCTCACCCATGACAGACCATACAAGAAGTCTGCCCGTGTGGTGGGCGATGTGCTGGGTAAGTATCATCCCCATGGGGATGCTGCCGTGTACGACGCTTTGGTGCGCATGGCACAGGACTTCTCCCTTCGCTATCCCCTCATAGATGGGCAGGGCAACTTTGGCTCCATCGATGGGGATGAGGCTGCTGCGATGCGATACACCGAGGTGAGGCTTGAGAAAATCGCCGAGGAGATGCTCGCCGATATCGAGAAGGACACCGTGGACTTTGTGCCCAACTACGATTCCTCCCTCAAGGAGCCCGTTGTGCTCCCATCGAGGCTGCCCAACCTTCTGGTGAACGGCTCGTCTGGCATAGCGGTGGGCATGGCCACCAACATCCCCCCCCACAACCTCTCGGAGGTGTGCGATGCCATCGTTGCGCTGATAGATGACCCTGACATCGATGTGGATGGGTTGATGCGCCACATAAAGGGACCAGACTTTCCCACGGGCGCGGTAATCTTTGGCGTGGACGGCATACGCAGTGCATATGAGAGTGGCAGGGGCACAATCAAAATCAGGGCGGTTGCCAGCATCGAGCCACTGAGGGGTGGCAGAGAGGCAATCGTGATCACCGAGCTGCCCTATCAGGTGAACAAGGCACAGCTCATAGAGCACATTGCAAGGCTCGTGAGAGAGGGGGTGCTATCGGGCATCTCCAACATACGGGACGAGTCTGACAAGGAGGGCATCAGGGTGGTCATCGAGCTCAAGCGGGGTACAAACTCCAGTGTGGTGCTCAACAGGCTGTACAGGCACACCAAGTGCGAGCTCTCGTTTGGCATCATCAACCTCGCGCTCGTGGATGGCGAGCCCAGAGAGCTGTCCCTAAAGCAGATGCTCTGGCTCTTTGTGGAGCATCGAAGAGACGTAATCCGCAGACGCTCAAGCTTCGAGCTCCATCAGGCAGAGCAGAGGATACACGTGCTCGAAGGTCTCAAGCTTGCCCTCGACAACCTCGACGAGGTGGTGCCACTCATAAGGGCTGCCAAGACCCCGAGGGATGCGCAGCAGGAGCTCATCGCTCGATTTAAGATGAGTGAGCTGCAGGCTCAGAAGATACTGGAGATGCCGCTGAGAAGGCTCACCGCCCTCGAGAGAGAAAAGCTGGACGAGGAGCATGCACAGCTCAAGAAGAGGGCAGAGCACCTGAGGGCGCTTCTTGCCGATGACTCCCTCATCATGGCTGAGATAAAGAGAGAGGTCATGGAGCTTCGAGAGATGTATGGGGATGAGCGGCGCACTCGCATAGAGGGCGACATCGTGGAGATGGATGCCGAGGATCTCATAGCAGACGAGGAAGTGGTGGTGAGCCTTACCCATGGGGGTTATCTGAAACGCACACCCCTAAGGGCGTATCGCACCCAGAGGCGTGGGGGCAAGGGCGTGAAGGGCATGGACACCAAGGATAGCGATCATGTGGAGAACTTTCACATCGCTTCGACCCACGACCACATGCTCTTCTTCACCAACAGGGGGGTGGCGTACAGGCTGAGGGTGTACGAGCTCCCAGAGGGGGAAAGGCATGCCATGGGCAAGCCCGTGGTGAACTTCCTTTCCCTCACCAAGGGTGAGCGCATAACTGCAATGATTCCCGTGAGGGATGTGAGCGAGGGACGCTACCTCACCATGGCGACGAGAAAAGGGTTCGTGAAGCGGCTCTCGCTAAACGAGCTTGCCCATGCTGGAAGGAGGGGTGTTAGGGCGATTGGGCTGGTCGAGGGCGATGAGCTCGTGGGAGTGCGGCTCACCGATGGGCACAGCGATGTGGTGCTCAGCACAAAGCTTGGCTACTCTCTGGTGTTTTCCGAGGATGAGGTGAGACAGATGGGCAGGACTGCGAGAGGTGTTAGGGGCATCACTCTGAGGGAGGGAGATGAGGTGGTGAGCCTCGCTGTGCTCACAGAGGGCGTGCAGCTGCTCTCCATCACCGAGAGAGGGTATGGTAAGCGCATGAGTCCCGAGGAGCTCAGGAGCATAAAGAGGGGAATGCGACGGGGCGCAAAGGGCGTAATCACCACGAAAATCACGTCACAGACTGGATACCTCATGGGCGTGAGAGAGGTGCATCCTGAGGATGAGGTCGTGCTGAGCACTGAGAATGGAGCGGTGATAAGAATGGGCACCTCCCAGATTGCGCAGTATGGCAGGTCTGCCCGTGGGGTCAGGGTGATGGACGTGAGCGAGAATGATAGGGTTGTGAGCTTTTCCATCGTGCCCAAGGATGCCGAGACCGAGAGGAGGTGAGCATGGAAGATAGGGTGTGCATGCATGCCTTCGTGTCTGGAAAAGTGCAGGGGGTGTGGTTCAGAAGCTTTGTGCAGCAGAGGGCGTTGGAGCTCAGGCTCACGGGGTTTGTGCGCAATCTTCCAGATGGCAGGGTGGAGGTGGTGGCAGAAGGACCGTTCCAGCAGCTCGAGCAGCTCGAGGCAGCCCTCTGGGAAGGACCACCGCTTGCCAAAGTGGTTTCCGTGGAGGTGAGGTACAATCCTCCCACCGGGAGGTTCCATGGGTTCGTGATAAGGAGATGATGATATGGTAATAGCCGAGATTTCGATAGTGCCCTTGGGCACGAATAGCCCAAGCGTGTCTAAATACGTGGCAGAGGCGGTCAAGCTCATCGAGCAGAGCGGGCTGGCATACGAGCTCACACCCATGGGCACTGTTGTGGAGGGGGAGCTGGGGCAGGTGCTCGAGCTGCTAAAACGAGTGCACGAGGTACCGTTCCTCATGGGCGCTCAAAGGGTGGTGAGCACCATAAGGATAGACGACCGCAGGGATGTGCAGAGGGGCATGCGTGAGAAGGTGAACTCGGTCAAGAGCAAGCTCGAGCCATGAAGGTGCTGGTGGCCGAGTACGCGGTGGCGAGTGGGCTTGAGCCCCCGATACGGTACGAGGGGCTCGCCATGCTGAGCGTGCTCGTGAGGGGATTTGTGGAGAGCGGGTGTGAGGTGAGCTACCTCACTCGGGGCACAACGCTTCGCTGGGGCACCCCCATCCGGTGCGATGATGGGCGCTTCGAGCAGATGCTGAGGGAGCGGTGCAGAGAGGTGGATGCCGCACTCGTGATAGCTCCAGATGAGCTGCTGGCTCCCCTCACACGGGTGGTGGAGGAGGAGTGTTTGAATCTCGGGTGTCCCTCGGCGTGTGTTGGCACGTGCGCCGATAAGCTCGAGGTGTTCGAGGCACTTAAGGGAAGGGTGCCCACCTGTGAGCCATGGGAGGGCGAAGGCCCATGGGTGAGCAAGCCAAGGTTCGGATGCGCCTCAGAGGATGTGGTGCTGGGAGGAAGACGGGTACGTGGGGAGAGGTGGAAGCCCCTCAGGGGAAAGAGCGTGAGCATGGGGGTGGTGGGCTCACGGCACGGGGTGCTCACTCTCCCTCTCACCCTTCAGAGGATTCACTACGTGTGTGATGGGCTGGGTCTCTCTGACATCGATGCCGCCCTCGAGCATGCCGAGAGGGGAAATGTGGTCAGGATAGAGTACGGGGGCAATGTGGTGCCCCATCCCTCACCGATGGAGGAAGATGTGGCTCAGGTAGTGCGAGAGGCATACGGGATACTGGGCTGCGAGGGCTACGTGGGCATGGACGTGGTGCTCGCAGACGAGCCATACATCGTGGATGTTAACCCAAGGCCCACCACCTCTATCCTCGGGCTTGATGTCGTGTGCACGCCCTCGGTCGGACGGTTAATACTGAGCGCGAAGCTTCCAGAGTGTTTTGGAGAGCTTCCAGAGCGTGTGGATGTGAATGGGCAGATGGCGTTTTCCAAGGAGGATATTCCGCTGCTATTGCAGAGATTGGGCTTCACATATAATTTTAAATAGAAGAAAGCCCATATAGAGAAAGGAGGCATCGGATTGAGCAGGCAGGAGCTGATAGATGCGCTCAACAGCGATAGGGCGGACGAGCTGGCGGCTATAATCCAGTACATGGGACATCACTACGAGGCAGAGGGTATGGAGGCCCTTCCCATCATGGACATGGTGAGGCAGATAGCCATCGACGAGATGAGACATGCTGAGATGCTCGCTGAGCGCATCGTGATGCTGGGGGGCACTCCCACCCAGACGCCCTCTGAGATTCACAGGGGTGGGGACCTCAGGAAGATGATGGAGGATGACCTTGCAGCAGAGAGCAGGGCGATAGAGAACTACAGGAAGCACATAAAGCTCGCTGACCAGGAGGGAGACACCACCACCCGCAGGATGCTCGAGGAAATCCTTGCAGATGAGGAGATGCACGCCGACCAGTTCAGGACTGTTCTCGGCTCAAAGTGAGCCCCTCTTTTTTATATAGTGATTGCTCCCGTTGTCCCCTTGCACTCATACTTCCCACAGGGTGACAAGAACGACAACAAACCGATATGGGGCTTTCATGAGGACAAAAAACGAGCTTGTCATGGTCGTCATGAAGCCAATTAACTCATTCTCGAATTCGAAAGTGGTATATGTGGGGCTACTAAGTGAATAGTGTGATGAACGGGATAGAGGCGCTGGTGTGTGCCCTGCGTGCTGCTGGCGTGCAGAGTGTGTATGCGGTGCCGGGCTACCCCATCACCGAGCTGGCTGAGCACGTAATCGAGCACATGCGCCCCCGTGCGAGGTGGGTGATAAGCGAAAAGAGCGCGTTCGAGATGGCGTTCGGGGGCTCCGTGAGTGGCAGGAGGACGTGTGTAATCACAAAGCACGTGGGGCTCAACGTGCTCTCAGACCCCCTCATCACCAGCGCCACCCACACCATTGGGGCAGGGCTGGTGGTCATCACGGGAGATGACCCTCTGGCATTGGGCTCCCAGAACGAGCAGGACTCGAGGTACTACGGGCTGCTCGCCGAGGTGCCAGTGTTTGACCCCAACCCGCACAATCTCATGGGCTGCGTTGCCAGCGCATACATGCTCTCAGAGCGCACGCGGGCGCCAGCCATCATCAGGCTGACATCGAGGTTGCTTGAAGCAGAGTGCGCACTGGAGTCCCTCTCTATCCCGAGGGAGCCGCTCTCCAGCTATGACCATGGTGTGTGGAGCCTCACGCTTCATGGAAAGCACCAGCGCTTTTACAGGGACGCCCATCCCCTGATGAGGCAGGAGGCAGAGCACACCTCTCTAAACAGGCTCGTGCACAGGGGCGAGGATGTGGTGATATCCTCTGGATATGCCTCATACGTGGTGGAGCGGGCACTTGAGGCTGGGGGACTCGATGTGAGCCATCTCTCGCTCTCCCTCGTGAACCCCCTCCCTCTCTCGCTGCTCTCGAGGGCTCTCTCATACAGAAGGGTGCTCGTGGTGGAGGAGCCGTATCCCTTCATAGAGCACCACATCGCCACCCATGAGCACGTCAGGGGGAGGACCACCGGGCACATCACGAGCACTGGGATAGGGGAGGAGGACGTGCTGTGGGCGCTTGAAAGGCTCGATACAGAAAAGCTCGAGCCAGAGTACGTTCCCCAGAGCCTCGACATGCGGGGCTACAGGCACTACATATGCGATAACTGTCCGTTCCTTCCGCTTCTCGAGGCGCTCTCAGAGCTGGATGTGCCAGTGGCAGGCGATGTGGGCTGTGTCATCAGGAGTGCTCCAGAGCCCATGGCTGCGGTGGATGTGGCACTGGCTCTGGGCTCTGCCGTGGGGGTGGCAAGCGGCTTTCCAGAGGGGGGCATAGCGGTGATTGGGGACTTTGCGCTGCTGCACTCAGCACTGCCATCGCTGGTGCACGCACGTGCATGGAGCATCGACGTTCTCGTGGTGGTGCTTAAAAACTCCGTGGCCGCCATCACGGGGGGTCAGTGGTTGCCAGAGCTGGAGCTTCTCGATGATGTGGTGAGGGGCATCTGTCCGGAGGTGAGGGTGGTAAGCTGCAGTGCGCTCGATAGGGATGGGTGGCACGAGCTTCTCTCTACGCTCTTGGAGGGCCATGGCTTAAGGATGGTGATTGCAGAGGGCGTGTGCCCAGAGGGCTAAATGGGGGTGTGCGCATGCTGAGATGCGAGCTCGAGAGGTTCATAGAGGAGGACGTTGGCTGGGCAGGTGAGCTATTCGACATAGTGGATGGGGAGTGCATTGGCGTGGTGTATGCTGGGCAGGAGGGTGTGGTGGCGGGCCTTGAGGAGGCACATGAGGTGTTCGAGTACTTTGGGCTGGATGTGGAGCTGCTGGTGGTGGATGGAAGCTCAGTGAGGGAGGGGGATGCACTCATGCGTGTGAGGGGCAGTGCGAGCAGCCTTCTCAGGGCAGAGCGGCTCGCCCTCAACTTCATTGGCAGGATGTCGGGCATTGCCACCATGACCCGCAGGTGTGTGGATGCCCTAAGGCAGGCAGGCTCTCGTGTGCGGGTGGCATGCACCAGAAAGACCACTCCCGGCTTTAGGAAATTTGAGAAGCGGGCGGTGGTGCTCGGTGGGGGCGATGCCCACAGGTTCGACCTCTCGGATGCCATCATGCTAAAGGACAACCACCTCAAGCTGATAACAATCGAAGAGGGGGTGAGAAGGGCAAGGGCTCTTGCGGGAGTGATGCGAAAGGTGGAGGTGGAGGTGGAGAGTATAGAGGATGCCGTAAGGGCTGCGAGGGCTGGAGCCGATGTTATCATGTTCGACAACATGAGCCCAGAGCAGATACAGAAGGGGGTGCACACGCTGCAGAGGCTGGGGCTGAGGGACGGCGTGCTGCTCGAAGCATCGGGCGGCATCACATGCGAGAACATCACGAGTTATGCTCACATAGGGCTGGACTTCGTGTCGGTGGGACAAATCGTGCACTCTGCGCCCTTCTTTGACGTCAGGCTCGAGGTAGTATAGCCCTCACAGCGCCCCGCCACAGCTTAACGAAGCTGGCACGTGAGTGGATTAATGGGGTGTGGCTTAGCCACACCCCTTAATGCGCTGTTTTGCTGGCTTTTGTAAAAAGCCAAGCTGGACGGCAGCTGTGCACACTGCCACTCACTTAGGCACTCTCCCATCCATCTCCCATCCACCATCCATCTCCTTCCCCACTGGCCCCAGCTGCTCCACCCTCTCGATGAGTGTCTCCAGCGCCTCAATGAGCGTCTGGCTTTCGTTGGCAGACACCCATACTGTGGCTATCCTGTCTGGCGATATGCCCTGCTCGGCGAGCATCTCCCTTAGCGCCTCCATCCTCGCCTCACAGTGGCAGTTTCCAGTCTGATAGTGGCACTCGCCCATGCGGCATCCTCCAATGAGCACGCCATCTGCTCCGCACTTCAACGCCTCGAGCACCATCTGCGGGTCCACCCTTCCAGAGCACATCACCCTGATTATTCGCACGTTGGGTGGGTACTTGAGCTTGGATATTCCCGCAAGGTCTGCAGCCCCGTAGGCACACCAGTTGCACAGGAAAGCCACTATCAGAGGATACTCGCTCTCAGGGTCAATGGCGCGTATCTGCGAGAGAATCTGGCTGTCTGTGAAGTTTTTCTGGTCTATGGCGTCTGCTGGACACGAGGCAATGCACGTGCCGCACGCGATGCACGTGCTTCCATCCACACGTGCCCTCTTGGGGTTTCCGCCGAGCTGTATGCTCGCCGAGGGGCACACGCTCTCGCATATCCCGCACCCTATGCACTTCTCGGCATCCACCACAGCAGTGTACGCATCCGCCTCTATCACGCCCTTGGACAGCAGCGACATTGCCCTCGAGGCCGCCTCTCCAGCCTGCGTTATGGAGAGCTGTATCTCCTTGGGACCCGTGGCGCAGCCAGCAAGAAAAATCCCCCTGTACACGCTCTCTGCTGGTCTCATCTTGGGGTGTGCCACTGCCAAAAAGCGGTCGTCCCTCCTGCGGAGGTTCAGCATCCTCGCGATTGGCTCTGCTTCCTCTGGACTCTCCATGCCCACAGAGAGCACCACGAGGTCGTAGTGGGTGCGCATCAGCCTGCCCGCCAGCGTGTCCTCGTAGAGCACGTCCGCACCCCCATCACGCCCCTCGAGCTCGGCGGGTATTATCTCCCCGGGAAGCCCCCGTATGAACCTCACACCCGCCTTCTGTGCCCTGAGGTACATCTCCTCATAGCCCTCGCCGCATGCCCTGACGTCGAGGTAGTGCACGCTCACCTCCACCTCTGGGTGGCGCTCTTTTATCTGAAGGGCGTTCTTTATCGCCGACATGCAGCACACTCTGGAGCAGTAGGCGTTGCCCACCTGCTCGTCCCTCGAGCCCACGCACTGGACGAATGCCACGCTCTTGGGCACGCTCATCGAGGAGGGCTGAACGAGCGTTCCACCCGTGGGACCAGAGGCGCTGAGCATGCGCTCGAGCTGGGCAGAGGTAATAACATCCTTCCCTTCCGAAAAGTGGTAGTGGGGCTTTCGTGCTGGGTCGAAGGTGGAGTAGCCTGTGGCAACGATGATGGCGCCCACCTCCACCTCCTCTGTGCTCTCCTTTTGCTCATAGTCCACGGCATCGAGGGGGCATGCCAGCCTGCACAGCCCACATCCCACACACGCCTCTGGGTCTATCACCGCATACTCTGGCACCGCCTGAGCAAAGGGCTTGTATATCGCCTTGCGCTTGGAGAGGTGAAAGTCGAACTCGTTGGGCACCTCCACCGGGCACACGGAGGAGCACAGCTCTATGCATCCCTTGCAGTACTCGTTTATGTATCTGGGCTTGTGTCTGAGCTTAATCCGAAAGCTTCCCACGTGCCCAGAGATGTCCTCCACCTCTGTGTATGTGTGCACCGTGATGTTGGGATGAGCATACGCCTCGCTCATCTTGGGGGCAAACACGCATATCGAGCAGTCGCCAGTGGGGAACACCTTGTCCAGCAGCGCCATCTTGCCCCCAAGGCTTGAGTTGCGCTCCACGAGATGCACGTGGAAGTCCGCATTGGCAAGCTCGAGGGCTGCGGTGATGCCCGCCACCCCTCCCCCTATCACGAGCACGTCCCTGTTTACCACTATCCGCCTTGGCTTTAGGGGCTCGAGATGCCTCGCCCTCGCTATCCCCATCCTCACGAGGTCGCACGCCTTGCGGGTTGCCCTCGCACGGTCGGTGTGCACCCATGAGCACTGCTCTCGGATGTTGGTGCACTCCACGAGGTAAGGGTTTATGAGTCCCTCGACAGCCCTTCGAAACGTGGGCTCGTGAAGGTGGGGGGAGCATGCAGCCACCACTATCCTGTCGAGCTTGTGCTCCACGATGGCGCTCTGGATTGCCCTCTGTCCCTCCTGTGAGCATGCAAACTGAAGCTCCTCTGCGTGCGCCACCCCCTCCTCTGAGAGGGCACACTCCAGCACCCTTGAGGTGTCGAGCGCTCCAGCGATGTTCTGTCCGCAGTGGCACACGAACACTCCTATTCTCATGCTACACCTTCCGGGAGTACACCGTTTACAGCTATAATTTAAAGGGTTTGATTGAGTTGCTTACAAAGTAAGCAACTGTTGATTACGGTAATCAACATGTCTAAGACAGCATCGCTGCGAGCACCCCAGTGAGGAATATCCCGTCGAACACACCAGCTCCGCCAATGCTCATCACCCCAGCGCCCATGCGCAGCAGCCTTGGCAGGTGCAGCACGTCGGCTCCAACGAGCGTTCCGAGCACCCCTGCACAGAATGCCACCCCAGCCGCCCCCTCTGGGTACAGCGTGAGAGCCAAGAGCGCCGAGATGATGGGTGGAACGAATGCAGGAAGCACGATGCCCACGCCCTCCACGGGCCTTGCGAGCACATAGCACACGATGCACACCAGCAGGAATGTGAGCACCACCGGATATAGGGGCAGCCTTGGAAGCAGATAGGCAGCCACGAGCAGAGGTATGAGTGCACCCCCGAGGTTGATGCACAGCACCTGCTTTTTTACCACCAGCCTTGGGTACTCGAAGATTCCAAAGAGCCTGAAGAACCCGCCCGCTGGCAGCTCTCTCACCACCACCTCTCTTCTGAGCAGGGGGATGTTGACAAAGCTCCCGAGAAGAGAGGCAATGAGCACGCCAAATGCCTGCATTGGAGAGAAGCCAAGCCTCACAAAGGAGCTTCCCACCGCACCCACGAACAGCAATGCCAGCAGTGGCAACAGCAGCAGCAGTAGCACACCCAGAAGGAGCAGGGAGAGGGGTGTGTATATCAGTATTCGGTCATCCTCCCTCGACATCGTCAACCCTAATGGCAGTGCTATCACCACGTATAAAAGCATACAGTATGGCACCGATGGCGAGGGTGGTGCACACCGAGAACAGTGCCACGAGCTGGATGTGCTGTAGGGGTATCAGGGGATGGGTGCCCACCAAGTAGTCCATCACGTCCAGCACGAGAAAGCCCAGCGTGAACACAAGGGGATGCCATTGGGCAAGCCCCTCTCGAAGCCCCTTCACGAGGGTGAGGGCACAGAGCACCATCCCTATGTGCCCAGCAAACAGAAAGAGCTTGGTTGAGGAGAGTGCAGAGAGGTACACATCGAAGTACAGCAGCATCACAAACAGTGTCCATGCGCCATACTTGACGAGTCCAAACAGCACGAACCCATCCAGCACTTCCACCCTCACATCCAGCTCGCACAGCAGGAGCACGACCACGAAGAGGCTCACGAACAGGGGGCAGTCTGGAACGAGGAGCCACAGGTGGATGGGCGTTATGAGAAGCTGAGGGACATAGTACCAGTACCCATACAGAGCCCCCATACAGCACGCACCCACGAGAAGCCTTCTTCTCGCTGCCCTCCTCCTGAAACTGGAAAACCACTCAATCGTGCTCGATGGGTGCTGCTGGAACGCCACCAACGAACCCCTCCACATCCCTGTTCACGAGGGAGCATGCCGAGACCACACATCCATCTGCCACCTCCACCCCAGCGAGTATCGTGCAGTTTGCCCCTATGAGCGCCCTCTTGCCAATCCTCACCCTGCCGCATCTCAGCTCGTGCTGTAGGAACTCGTGGGCGAGGATGGTCGTCCCATACCCCACGATTGCCTCATCGTCTATCTCTATGAGCTCTGGAAAGAAGATGTCTACCACCACCCCGAATGCCACCGAGACGTGGCTTCCTACCCTCATGCCCATTCTGCGGTATATCCATGCCTTGAGCCGAAGCGAGGGGCACACGCTCGCAAGCCTCATCAGTAAGTAGTTCAGCGCCACTCGCAGGGGGGAGCGCACCCTGCTCCAGTACCACAGGCTGTTGTGCTCGCCCCTCACAGGATACGTGCTCAGCCTCCTCATCCTATCACTTTGGCTTTCCCTCCCGTGAGGGGGGTGCGGGTATGAACTCCACGCTCGATATTCGCTGCCTCAATGGCTGGGGGTAGTGCTCCATGAGGTGATACACCTCCTCTGGGACATCGGTGCTCACGTTCAGCCCAAGGGAGCGGGCAACCTCCACAGTGATGGGGAAGTCATGTGTCCACCTGCCCTCGGTGAGCACCTCGGATAGCTCCCGTGCCCGCTCCTCTCCGTGCGTATCCCTGAGCAGAGAGTACACGAACGCCCTTACCTGCCTGATGGACTTTTCTGCCACGTCTGCCAGTATCAGCGTCTCGTCATCCAGTTCGTTGTTATCCTTCTTCTCCACGGCGTTCAGTATGCTGGGGGCAGGGTAGCTCTTGATTTGAGGGTCAACAGGTCCGAGCACTGCATTGGGGCTCATGATTATGGTGTCTGCCGCCAGCGCAATCAGTGTTCCCCCGCTCATCGCATAGTGGGGAACGATTACCCTGACCTCGCCCTCGTGCTCCTTTAGCGCCTTGGCAATCTGGGTGGCTGCGAGCACGAGCCCCCCAGGTGTGTGCACTATGAGGTCGATGGGCTTGTTGCTGGGCACCGTCCTGATTGCCCTCAACACCTCCTCAGAGTCCTCGATGTCGATGAACCTGTAGAAGGGAATGCCGAACAGCCCGAGGCTCTCCTGCCTGTGGATGAGGGTTATGACAGCGCTACCCCTCTTCTTGGCGATGGACTTCATGAGGCTCGAGCGCGCTGCCTGAAGCTGCCGAAACCTTAGCTGGGGGGAGAGGATGAGGTAGAACAGCAGCACCAACCACAGGAGCGATGTGGGGTCGTACATCTCTCATTCCTCTATCATCCTCTGGTTTAGCTCGTCCCACACGCCATCGTACACCGCATACACCACATCGCCATCCTCCACCCTGATGACGGCGGTGTGGTTCGTGAGTACCTGTGCCACCATCATTCCAGCGCGGTTGCCATAGCCCGCCGTGCGGCTTTGGAAGGTGAACGTGAACTCCCACGAGGATGGAGAAAGCTGGTTTGAGTCCACCAGCGTAAGCGTGCTCTCGTCACCATCGTATGCAAAGGTGGGGGCGGTGCGTATGAACTGCTCGGCGATGCGTAGGCTCTCGTTCAGGTAGGTGGGCTCCTGAGGCTGCACACACCCCGTGCTCAGCGTCGCACACCCCACCAGCAGGAGCACAAGCGCCCTGAGGAGTTCACTCATGCACACACCTCACCTCGATGTATTCCTCATCTGCGTTCACCGTTATAAAATCTCCGTCATGGATTCTCTCCATCTCTGATAGACTCACCCCATCCACCAGTGGGATTTTGGAGATTATGGCGCCCACCGCCACGATGGTCTCTGCACGATGGGCAACGAGAGCTGCCGGGGCGGTGCCACGCCGCGCCATGTCGTACAGCACGTATGAGCCCACGGTGGAGCCACGCGCCTCTGGAAACACGAACACCCTTCCAGCGATGCTGGTGCCAAACAGCGCATTGTTCGGGTCCGAGATTCTTCCTGTCGTGGGGTCAACATCTCCGAGAAATGAGATGGGCTTTTGGCTCTTTACTGCATGACCATGCGCACATCCGCGTGAAATTGAGCGCACCCCAATCCTCATCTCATCGACCCCCACATGCCCACTCGATGCATTGACGTGTGGATGCGAGCACAGCCTGTATGCCCTGAAGTGTTCTTAGGTATCTGTAAGCCTTGCCAGAGTTCACCATCACGCACGAAAACTGGCGGGTGGCTGGAGAGACCACCATGCACGTATCACACAGCACCTTTGCCCCAGCCCTCTCGATGCTGCGCACGATTGAGGCGTTGGCGTCCGCCACCGCCCTCGATGTGAACACCCACAGGGGTCGCCTCACACTCTTTCCCCTAAGCATCTGCTCGACTGTTTTTAGCTCGGCAGCAGAGCAGTGGGGGCAGCCCAGCGCCACCGCCTCTGGCTCCATCTGGACTGTATCCAGCAGCTCTTCCCTGCCGATGGTGATGCGCTCGAGCTCGGGTAGCATTTGCATGTACTTTTGCGCCTCTGGAGTGATGTTTGCCACGTGGAACATGGGCACTGAGCCAGAGGCTGCCATTGCCGCTCCAAGTGCCTTCAGCTCGTCGCGGGTGGGCACAGAGCGCATCGTAAACAGCGGTATTGTGGAGCCAAGCCGCTCTCCCATCAGGAGCCCCAGAGCGCCGTACTCATGGCCCTTTAGCACGTCCTCCACCACCACGTGCACGCGAGGTGCCCTCTCGTGCTCGAGGTGCATCCCATAGCAGGGTGTTCTCCCGGTGATGGCAGCACACAGCGCGCTGGGTCCTCCCTCGCGGTTGGTGCGCGCTCCGCACACCGAGTTGGCAAACACCACTGCAGAGGACTCGCTCCATGCCACATGCTCCCCCATCTTGGGGGGATGCACGTAGTAGGGAGTGCACGTGCATGCTGGCTCCACCCCAAGCCGCATGTAGGCGCTCATCACCCTCATCTGCCTTTGCGCAAACTGCTCGTCTATGCCCATGTCGCGCCATCTTTTGATGTCCATGCCCGCTGGATTCATCCATGCGGGAATTCTGACCTTGGCGTCGAGGTGCTCGAGCCAGTGCAGCCCGCCCTCACCAATGGTGGCATACGACACGCCCGCAATTTGAGCACTCCTTACCCTCACGAGCCTCTCTGCTCCAAATACCTTGCCAAGCGCCACCAGTATTTCCATGCACTCCTGAACACTCCCCCCCTCCTCGCCATCCAGCATGGCCTGCTCTTGGGGTGTGAGGTGCATGTAGAGAGGTTGGAGGGCACATAGAAAACACTTTCCATGGCTCAATATCTGGTGCCTAAGTGGTATTATGTGAGGGATTGGTGGGGTATTGTAAAATACTTTATAGGAGTACGAACAAAAACAAAACTGAAAGGTGAGTACATGGAGGAGGGAAAAAAGCGCAAGTGGAAATGTGTGGGCTGTGGACACGAGGTTGAGACCCACGAGCACGAGGGTACTCCAGAGGAGTGCCCATACTGCAATGACAGGATGGAGGAGGTGGGCTGGGGAGGGGGCTGCTGAGGATACACCTTGGCGGGTGATTCTGCCGAAGACTTCACTGAAAGGCTCGAGGCGCTCGAGGCGCTCGAGGCGCTCAAACTCCTCTCACTCACGAGGACAACAAACTTCTTATCATAGTGGTTAGAGAAAATACGAGGGGTGTGCGCATGGTGAGATTGCCACAGAATGTGATGGATGCCCTGAGCAGGTGCAAGCCGTTTCCCCTTGCCACGTGCAGCAAGGAGGGTGTGCCCAACGTGGCGTACGTTGGTGCTCTCAAGCTACTGGATGATGAGACGCTGCTCGTGGCCAACAACTTCATGAAAAAGACCATCGCCAACATCGAGCAGAATCCCGTGGCAGCCGTCGTGGTGTGGGACCCCAAGAGTGGCGAGTCCTATCAGGTGAAGTTTGCGGTCGAGGTCGTGGACAGCGGCGAGCTATTCGAGCAGTTCAGGGCCGAGATTAAGGAGAAGCATCCCAAGTTCCCCGTGCACTCCATGCTGGTGCTAAAGCCCATCGAAGTGTATAACTCGATGTATGGAGAGCACGCGGGCGAGCGCATAGCGTGAGAGGCGACATGAAGACGCTCGATGACGTGTTTGGAAGAAAGCTGTACCATGGTGAGGAGGAGCCCAAGTTTGACCTCGTGCTTCCACCTGGGCTTCCCCAGAGCATCATAGTGGAGGCTGCAAGGCGGTTCGAGGGGCTCGAGCTCGTGGAGAGGGATGTGCCCGTGGACAGCTCTGGCAGGGAGGTCGAGAGGCTTCTTGCGTTCAGGGGAAGCCGCGAGCTGCTGGAGCGGGTTGCTCCCTTCGTCAGGGAGCAGCTCGAGAAGTACGTCTCTGAGCAGAGCGAATAACATGCTCCAGAGCCTGCCCTTTTTTGTGGGCTGGCCCAGCAGCGGCGTGCCTAAAACCTTAAATATGGGGGATGCGAATGGGTGCGCTGCGGGCTGATAGCTTAGCCAGGCAGAGCGGCTGGCTCTTAACCAGCAGGCCGGGGGTTCAAATCCCTCTCAGCCCGCTTTTTATCGCTGCCACGTGGTGTGCATCCCAGACCCACGAGCATCTCCACTGCCCTCTTCTCCACCTGTGAGATATGTGCATCGGAGAAGATGTGCAGCCTGAACGTGGCACTCCTCTTTCCTTTGAGCTCGTACACGTCTATCACCTCTGCCCTTGCCACGTGCTCGAGCGATGAGAGGAGATGGACGAGCACGTCCTCCCTTGCACCCTCGCACAGCAGCACCGATATGTCCCTCCTTCTGGTGGGTACGTGCTCCGCCCTCCATGCGGAAAGCTCCTCGCCCTCGAGCATCCTGACGTTCTCCAGCTTCAGCTTCACCTGCCTTTTTCCAGTGCCGAGCACCACCTCCTGCTTATCTGCGCTCTTCAGAACCCCCCTGTGGTATTTGGAGGTGTAGAGGTGCTCGAGCACCACCTCCTTTCCCACCATGGACTGCAGGCGCTCGAGCTCGGCTATAGACCAGTTTATCAGCTTGTCCGAGCGCCTGAGCGCTGCCTCGGTGTTGCCAAAGTGGCTTGCCGCTGCCCTCATGCTGGCAACGAACCCCTCCACATCACCGCCATCTATGAGTGAGGCGAGCCTTTTTGCCTCCTCCACGAATGCCCTTCGCACCTCTGAGGCAGCGGGGTTTGTCTGAATCAGAGCGTACAGGTATGGGTTTTGGGCGAGAATCCTGCCCACAAAGTCCACCATCACCTCGTATACGGGACTCATGTATGTCCTGGAGGCGCCCACATCGAACTCCAGCCTTCGAAGGGTGCTGCCTATGGTGATGTAGGCAAAGTGGGTGAGCCCCTGCACCACTGCCATCGCCATGTCATGCTCCCGAGCACTCATCTGCTGCACGTGTGCCCCCTCTTCCTCGAGCATCTGCCTTAGTCTCTCAAAGCCAGAGCCAGAGCGGGAGGTGCTCACCATTATCACCGTCTGACCTTCCAGATGTGGGATGGTGGGTCCGAACATGGGGTGCGTTCCCACCACCTCGACGCCCTCTGGAGCCACCTTGAGCATTGCATCGAGGGGCCCTTGCTTTAGGGAACACACATCGAAGAGCATCGAACCCTCCTTCATGTGGGGAGCCACCTGCGAGGCAACTCTCTCAATCGCATCGATGGGCACCGAGAGCATCACCCAGTCGCACGTGGGCACCACACTGGGCAGGCGCTCCAGAAACACGTACTCACAGCCCAGCTGCCGTGCCACGTCCACCTTTCCACTCTTGCCGCTCACGAGTACCTCAAAACCGTGCCTTTTGAAGAAGGGCACGAACCATGCACCGAACTTTCCAGTGCCGCCCACGATGAGTATTCTCATCCTGCTCAACGTCTCACCTCAGTACACGGTGACTTCTTTCACGCTCTCGAGCTCAAGCAGCTCGTCCACCGCATCCCCGGGGAGCTTGCACTCGGTGATTACTGTGAGCTTGGGGGACTCCGTGAACTCTGGGTCGTCGGTGACCACCTGCCTTATGCTTATGCCATGGGCTGCAATCACCCCGGTAACATCCTTCACGATGCCCACCTTGGAAGCATCGGTTGGGGTGATGATGACCACGCCAAGCCCCAGCAGAGGTGCCACACTTTTTAAGAACAGTATGGACTGAAGGTTCTGAAATATCTGCCTTAGCTCATCGTCTCTGGCAATCGTGCTGGCTGCGGCATCCACCACCCGGCGGTCCACTCCCACCTCCCGGGCGATGTGGGTGTGGGGAATCTCGATGCCGCCGGAGACCACCTTTCCATGAGGGCTCACCTGAAAGCCCCGCTCCAGCAGCAGCATCACAACCCGCTCTTGGGCTGGAAAGCGGCTGAACTTCTCGAGTATGCGTCTCCACATGTCCCTATCCCGTGAGTATGTTTCTCGCAACGGGTATTAAAAGGATGGGCAGCCCTGTGGTGTTGGCCGCTGGTTTTGGGTAGCACCCTCAGGTGTGTGGCATTACCTGAAAATATGGGGCTATCGGCAATCTATAAATATGACATATAAGAAGTTCATTTCCATAAACTATAAATATAACAACATGGAAGTAAGCTTCCATGCCATACAGAGGCATACACTGGCAGTCCCCATCGTGGGACATGAGGGTTGGAGGATTGAGCATGATATGGAGCATGAGAGGTGAGGTATAGTGTTGGATAGTGGAGATACGGCATGGATACTGGCCGCCACGGCCCTTGTGATGCTGATGACGCCTGGCGTTGGGCTGTTCTATGGCGGATTGGTCAGGAGAAAGAACGTAATCTCGATGATAGCCCTGTCGTTCATAGCCTTTGCGCTGGTGAGCATTCAGTGGGTGCTCCTCGGATACACCCTGTCCTTCGGCCCCGACATTGCGGGGTTTGTGGGAGGTCTGGAGTTTTTAGGGCTCAGCGGCGTGGGCATGGATGCTGGGAGTGGAACGATACCATCCCTGCTGTTCATGGTATTTCAGCTGGTATTTGCTGCAATAACGCTGGCAATCCTCACGTCTGCGGTGGCTGAGAGAGTGAAGGTCAGCTCGTTCATAATATTCGGTGTGCTCTGGACCACCATCGTGTACGACCCGCTGGCACACTGGGTATGGGGCGGTGGCTGGACGGCGGCACTGGGCACACTGGACTTTGCGGGCGGAACGGTTGTGCACATCAGCTCTGGCTTCTCGGCGCTCGCCCTTGCGCTGGTGGTCGGCAGGAGAATAGGGTTTGGCAGCCACATCATCGAGCCAAACAACATACCCATGACGCTGCTGGGTGCAGCACTGCTGTGGTTCGGCTGGTTCGGGTTCAACGCTGGCAGCGCACTCGCTGCCAACGGGCTTGCAGCCAACGCCTTCGTGGTGACCAACACCGCCGCTGCCGCAGGCGCCCTTGCATGGATGTTTGCAAGCTGGGTCTCTGGAAGACCAAGCTCCGTTGGGTTTGTGAGCGGCGCAATAGCTGGCCTCGTGGCAATAACCCCAGCGGCGGGCTTTGTGGACGTTTTGTCCTCGATTGTGATAGGGGCGGTCGCTGGGCTGATATGCTACAGAGCCATGCTGTTCAGAATCAGCAAGGGGCTCGACGAGAGCCTCGATGCGTGGGCTGTGCACGGTGTGGGTGGCCTGTGGGGGGCGCTCGCAACGGGCATATTCGCCGTGCCTGCCATTGGTGGGTACGATGGGCTGATATATGGCAACGTGAGTCAGTTCATCGCTCAGGCACTGGGTGCTGGAGCGGCACTTGTGTACGCCTTTGGAGCCACGTACGTCATCGCAAAGGTGCTCGATGTCACCATTGGCCTTAGGGTGTCGGAGGTCGAGGAGTACGTCGGTCTGGACATCTCCCAGCATGGTGAGAAGGTCTGATGGAAGGTGATGGAATGAAGAAGATAGAGGCATACATACGCCCAGAGAAGCTCGATGAGGTGAAGAGTGCCCTCGATGAGGTGGGGTGTGCTGGCATGACCGTCATCGATGTGAGGGGCAGAGGTGAGCAGAGGGGTATAGTGCTGGAATACAGGGGAAAGGCGATAGAGGTTGACCTTCTTCCCAAGGTGAAGATAGAGCTCTTCGTGGACGATGAGAGCGTGGATGCGCTGGTAGATACAATCAGGAGGTCTGCGCACACAGGAAAGGCAGGAGATGGGAGAATCTTCGTGAGCCCTGTAGAGAGGTCGGTAAAGGTGAGAGACGAAAAGGAGGAGTAGGGCATTTTTGCCCACTCTCTTTTTTTGCATCCATATGGTGCTGTTGCTTACTGCTGATTACGGAGTAATCAACAATCCCCACACCCCACGCTCGACGCTCACATCGGGCTCCATACGAAAACCCTAAATAACATAAGAGAATGGCAGATAGACCGGAGTGATGTGTTTTTGGAAAAGGGGCTCGTGGTCTAGCTGGTCATGACACTGCCCTCACACGGCAGAGGTCTCCGGTTCGAATCCGGACGAGCCCATTATTTTAACAGGTGGCCGCTCTGTGCCATCAGACGGTGATGCTCCGGGGTGGAAAAGCCTTTTAACATACCTCTCAAAGAGAACTCTGAATGGCTCGGAGAGGCATGACCAATATACTCCTTCTTGGGGCTACCAGCCTCATCACGGACTTGTCCAGTGATATGATTATGCCCCTGCTTCCCCTCTTCATTGCCTCGCTGGGTGGGGGAGGTGTGGTGGTCGGGCTTGCCGGTGGTCTTGGGGATAGCCTTTCCAGCCTGCTCAAGGTGGTCTCTGGCAGGATATCTGACGTGATTGGCAGAAGAAAGCTGCTCGTGTTGCTGGGATACCTCTCGTCCTCCGTTGCCAAGCTGTTGTTTCCCCTTGCTCAGAGCGGATATGATGTGGTGGCAATTCGCTTTTTTGAGAGGATGGGCAAGGGGATTAGAACCGCTCCGAGAGACGCGCTGGTGGCGGCGTACAGCACCGAGAGCACGCGGGGAAAGGGCTTTGGCATTCATCGGGCGATGGACACCACGGGCGCAGTGCTCGGCTCGGTGCTCGCCCTGTTGCTCATCTGGGTTTTTGGCTTCAGCATGAGGACGATACTGCTCATGGCTGCCATCATCGGGTTTTTTGCCCTCCTCCCCCTGTACTTTGTGGAGGATGTGAAGACCAGCCCTCTCTCTGGCTCATCGAGGCTTGCCCTCGCGGGACTTTCCCCTCAGCTCAAGAGGCTCATACTCGCCACCACACTCTTTGCGCTTGGAAACTTCTCCTACATGTTCTTCGTGCTCAGGGCATCCACACTGTTCTCAGAGAGGCTGGCGATAGCCGTGCCCATTGCCCTTTACATCGTGTTCAACATCGTGTATGCCCTGAGCACCATCCCAGCGGGCTCTCTCTCGGACAGGATAGGCAGAAAGCGGGGACTGCTCGTGGGATATGGACTGTTCTTCTTCACGTGCGTGGGCTTTGCTCTTTTCAGCAGCGCATGGATGCTCGTCCCTCTCTTCATGCTCTATGGGCTCTCGTATGGGTTCATAGAGCCAATAGAGAGGGCGTACGTGTCCGACCTTGCCAGAAGTGAGCTCAGGGGCACCGCACTTGGCACCTTCCACGCATCGGTGGGGCTCGCCACCCTGCCCGCGAGCCTGATGGCGGGCTTCCTGTGGGACGCCGTCTCGTACAGCGCCACCTTTCTCTGGGGTGCGTGCGCATCCTTCACGGCGATATGCGCGCTCGTGTTGCTCGTGAGGGATGGTGGCGGGCAGTAGGCTTTTCTACCTCCCTGCCAAGTCTTTACCATGAACTGGGCAGAGAAGTACCGCCCCACCACGCTCTCCAGTGTCGCTGGAAATCCAACGGCAAAGAAGCATCTGCTCGAGTGGGCAATGTCGTGGGAGCAGGGCAGACCCCTCTCGAGGGCTGTGCTGTGCTGTGGCAGGGCGGGTGTGGGCAAGACCTCTGCCGTCCTCTCCCTCGCTTCGGAGATGGGCTGGGAGGTGGTGGAGCTGAATGCCAGCGACCAGCGCACTGCAGAGGTCATCAGGCGGGTGGTGGGGCTGGCATCCAGAACCGCCACCCTCGACCCCAAGCTTGGGCGAAGGCTGATAGTGCTCGATGAGGCAGACAACGTGCATGGAAGGGCAGATGCTGGCGGTGCTGGTGCGATAGCCCGCGCCATAAGGGAGACGGCTCAGCCCGTAGCGCTGATTGCCAACGACTGTCAGGCTGTCCCCACCTCGATATCGAGCCAGTGTCTCAGGATTCAGTTCAAAAAGCCGAGCACCAAAGCCGTCCTCGAGGTGCTGAGGAGGGTGTGTGCCGCAGAGGGCATTCGGGCAGACGTGGAAGTGCTAAAGAGGATTGCAGAGGCGGCAGACGGCGACATAAGGGGTGCGATAAACGACCTTCAGGCATTGACAGAGGGGAGGAAGTCCATCACGCTGGATGACCTCCACATGGGCACGAGGGACGTAAAGAGCGATGTGTTCAAGGTGCTCAACCTCGTGTTCAAGGGCAGTGACCTGAGGGCTGCACAGGATGCCGCCTTCACGATTGACCAGTCCCCAGATGACCTCATCCACTGGATAGACGAGAACCTTCCAGATGCATATGCCCATCCAGACGAAATTGCGAGGGCGTATCGCTGGCTTTCGAGGGCGGACGTGTTTCTCGGAAGGGTCAGAAGAAGGCAGGACTATGGGATGTGGCGCTATGCCTCGGTGGACATGCTCGGCGGAGTAATGGTGGCAAAGCGGAGCCCCCCGCATCCCAAGCGGTATCGCTCTCCCACCTACTGGAGATTGCTGGGACGGCTGAAGAGGATGCGAGAGATGAGGGACAGGCTTGCCCACAAGATTGGAAGGTACACCCACACCTCGGGCAGCTATGTGAAGCGTGAGCTTTTGCCGTTTTTCAGGCTGCTGTGCGCCAGCGATGGGATGGCTGTGATGATGTGCGAGCAGCTCGAGCTCACACTCGATGAGACCACCTATCTGCTAGATGGGGATGCATCGAGGGCAGAGCGGGTGTACACCGAGGCCACGAGAAGAAGAAGGCAGCGCACCGAGGAGGTGATAGAGTACTTTGCGGGAATGGCGCCAGCAGAGCACGCCCCGGAGGGGGAAACACCCGTGTCCAAGGCAGAGCGAAAGCTCTCGCGGGACGATGAGCCCAAGGGGCAAAAGTCGCTGTTTGAGTTCTAAGCAGCTGTCGTCCAGCTTGGCTTTTTACAAAAGCCAGCAAAACAGCGCATTAAGCGGCTTTTTACAAAAGCCGGCAAAACAGCGCATTAAGGGGGATGGCACAGCCATCCCCCATTAATCCACTCACGTGCCAGCTTCGTTAAGCTGCAGCTGCCGTCCAGCTGGCATACAGCGCATTAAGGGCTACTGCTAAGTAGCCCATTAATCCACTCACGTGCCAGCTTCGTTAAGCTGTTGAGTTATGTGGCGAGTACATTCTCCATTATGTGCAGCCCCCTCTCCAGCCTGTCGATGGAGGTGGCATACGATATCCTGAGGTATGGGGTGCCGTATTTTCCGAACGCAGAGCCGGGAACGGTGATCACTTTGGCATCGAGCAGCTTCGCAGCAGCCTCATTGCCATCCATTCCAAGG
Source organism: Methermicoccus shengliensis DSM 18856 (assembly GCF_000711905.1). Classification (NCBI taxonomy): domain Archaea; kingdom Methanobacteriati; phylum Methanobacteriota; class Methanomicrobia; order Methanosarcinales; family Methermicoccaceae; genus Methermicoccus; species Methermicoccus shengliensis. The sequence continues at coordinate 58,542 of NZ_JONQ01000007.1, read as the reverse complement.
GAGGTCATGTCGGGAAACGCATAGAAGGCGCCCTCTGGGGGCAAGCACCGCAGCCCCATTCTCTTGAGTGCCTCGAGCACCACCTCCCTTCGTCTCGCATACTCCGCCCTCATGCGTTCCACGCACTCCTGCGGTCCAGTGAGCGCTGCGAGTGCTGCCCACTGGGATATCGAAGGGGCGCACGCCTGCATGTACTGGTGAAGCTTGAGCATCTGCTCTATTGTCTCACTGGGGGCATGGGCATATCCTATGCGCCATCCAGTCATCGCGTATGTCTTGGAGGTGGCGTTCACGGTAATCACATTGTCGTACAGCGTTGCTGGAGAGATGTGCTCACCCTCGTAGAGGAAGTGCTCGTACACCTCGTCCGAGAGTATCGTGATGTCGTGCTCCTCCGCAACCTCGCACAGCGCTTTGACCTCGCCTCTTTTGAGCACCCTTCCCGTGGGGTTGGATGGGGAGTTGAGCACCAGCATCCTCGTCCTTTCGGTTATGTGCTCCTCCACCACCGATGCGTCCATCTTGAGCTCTCTCAGGGGCACGCCCACGGGCACGGCTCCCGCAAATGTGGCAAGCGCCCTGTAGGACACGAACCCCGGGTCTGGCACGAGCACCTCGTCCCCCTCCTCCAGCAGAGCCAGCATGGCAAGGCACAGCGCCTCGCTTGCTCCGCTGGTGATTATCACCTCGTCTGCCTTGGCTGCTATGCCGTTGTCCTCCCTGAGCTTTTTTGCCACGGCATCTCTCAGCTCTGGTATTCCAAGCCCATGGGTGTAGCCCGTGTGTCCATCTCGCAGAGCCTCGATGGCGGCGTTTTTGATGTGCTGTGGGGTGTCGAAGTCTGGCTGTCCCAGCCCGAGGTTTATCGCATCCGTGCCCGCAGCCTCGAACATCCTCCGTATCCCGGATATGTCTGTGTCCATCACGCGTTTTGCATATCTCTTCATGTGCTCACCTCTGAGCTCTTCATGTGCTCACCTCTGAGCAGCGCACTCAAAAGTCGAGCAGCGTTCGCTGTGGTGTGCTTTCGGAATTGAAGCCATCCTCTTCTGGAAGGGAGACCACGCCATACCTTCCCCCACCTCCCGGCTCTATGATGAGCTTGCCCTCTCGAAAGTGGCCAATCGCCCTTATCACCCGCTCGTCCACCCCCTCGAGACTGTCGAGCGGCACGTCTATCAGGGCTGCAATCTCCGAGCCAGCCTGCTCTATCAGCGAGAGCCAAATCTCTCTCACCGATGCAGTGTTCACACCCTTGCCAATGGCAAGCTTTACAACTTCTGCGAGCGGAATGGTGTGCACGTATGGAGGTCTGTGGGGTGGGTGATGGGGCACATCGTATGTGGCAAGCTCCCTCACCCTGTCTCTAACGCCCTTCTTTATGAGCCCTCCACACTCGCACCTCCATCCCCTTCCAATCGCCTCATCGAGGGCATACTGGCGGTAGCACCTTGTGCACGCCGTGCGGTTGTATTTTCCCTCCTCTGGAAAGAACCCCACGTTGAGCACTGGCTTTCTGCCCCCCCTTCTCAGAATCGCCTTTTTGAGCTCGTCGAACGTGATGTCCCTGACCTCAAAGCGGTTGAACTCGCGGGCGAACTTGTTGAGCCATGGGGAGTGGGCATCGGAGTTGGACAGAAACGTTAGCTCTGAGAGCTCGGATATCGTATCTGCATAGTCAGAGTCTGCGCTCAAGCCAAGCTCTAAAAACGCAACGTGCTTTGCCATGTCCTTGTAGCACTCCCTCAGGGAGTCGAAGTAGGCATACAGTGCCGTCCATGGGGTGAACGCATGGCATGGGCCCACGAGCCCATCTACCTCGATGGCGTGCTCAACCACCTCGTCCCCACTGAGCTGCAGCCTTGGTCTTCCGTCTGCATCGATGTCCCGGGAGAAGTGGTGTAATCGGTCGTGAAGCTCCTCTGCCTTGGCGGCATCTGGCAGTATGATGAGGTGGTGCACCCTGTGCCTGTCCTCCACCTCCACGGTGAGCACGAAGTGTGTGCCCTCGACCTCGAACACACCATCCGATGCCCCATGGGCTTTTGCCTCCTCGAGCCAGCGGGGATGAAGGCAGTCTCCCGTGCCCACGAGCTGTATCCCCTTCTTCTTCGCCTCTGAGGCAATTGCTTTCAGCTCCATGTGCCTTGAGGTGGCTGCAGAGTACTTGGAGTGTATGTGAAGGTCAGAGTTGATGTGCATAGGATATCTCCTTTGCATGGTGCTTGCGTGCCAGATGTGCCATCCAGCCCACAGGCACCCATGCCCACAAGTCGCATATCATTGCTTATAGCTGTTTTCTGTTGGTTGATTACTCTGCAATCAAATGTATGAAAGGCTTTTTACGCATGGACTTGCACATAGCCACAAGGTGCTCGTGCATGGAGGAGGACGATGCTCTCTTGGAGCTTGAAAAGACCCTCACCAATGAGGAGAAAAAGACCCTCCGCTTCGTGAGGGCGTATGCCAACAAGAGGGGATTTTTGCTCCAGCCCGACTTAGAGGTGCTGCGCACTGTGATAAAGGGTATGACGGAGAACAGGCTGAGGTTTGGAAAGCCCTACTGTCCCTGCAGGCTCAGGACTGGCAACGAGGAGGAGGACAGGAAGATAGTGTGCCCCTGCGTGTATCATGAGGAGGAGATAGAGCGGGATGGTCAGTGCCACTGCATGCTGTACCTGAAGGGGTGAGGCGAGTGGTCAGCGTGCTTGAGGTGTATGCGCTGCTTCCCAAGACCAACTGCAAGCGCTGTGGCGAGCCCACGTGCATGGCGTTCGCCACCGCTCTGCTCGCAAGAAAGCACACAATCGAGGAGTGTCCTCCCCTCCTCGAGGACAGCAGGTACGCCAAGAGCATCGAGAAGCTGCGCGCACTGATAGCGCCCGTGGAGGGCGTGCTCGAGACGGGATTTGTGATTCACAAGGAGCGCTGCTCTGGGTGTGGAAACTGTGTGGTGGCGTGTCCCGTGAACGTGGCAGAGGACCCAGAGGGCACGGCGAGGGGCAGGGCACCTAAGAATGAGCGCACCATCATAAGGGTGGTGGATGGCGTGGTGGTGGACGTGGATATCAGGCGGTGCAGGCGGTTTGGGCCCGAGAGGATACTGTGCAGTGCGTGCATAGACACCTGTGCATACAAGGCGATAGAGTTCGTGGGAATATGACAGGGGAATGGGAGAGGCTGTATGAGGAGGCGGTGCACGAGGCGTGTGCGAGACTCGACCGCCTGTATGGTGTGTTCGTGGCATACAATGCCAACGTGGATGCCATCAAGTTTCTGGACGAGAGGGACATCGAGAGAATGCTCACAGAGTTCGAGCCCAGTGCCCTTGTGAGAAGGATGAACGAGTATCCGAGGGCTGCAGATACGCCAATGGACCTTGTGGCAAGGCTGCTGATATCGATAGAGAAGGGCAAGGCTGCCGAGGTGCCCGTGTACAACATGCAGATGCAGCAGTGGCTCGAGGAAAAGCTCGGGGCAGATGAGCGGCGCATTGGTGGGCAGGCGGGAATAATCACCAACGTGCTCGCAAAGCTGAACATACCGAGTGTAATCACCTATGTGCCATGGCTCTCCAGAGGCGAGGCAGAGCTGTTCGAAAACGACAACCAGAACATCCTGTGTCCCGTGCTCAGGGAGGGTAAGATAGCCCTCGTGCCCCCCATCGAGGCGGCAACGCATGAGGTGGGCAAGACCAACTGGATACTGGAGTTCAAGAAGGGACTCACGCTCGATGTCGGAAAAAGAAGAATCGTGTGTCCGAGGGACAACAGGCTCATCCTGTCGTTTAGACCCTCATGGATACGCATCCACATGGATGAGGAGCTGTTCGCAAAGCTGGAGGACCTGTGTGCCCACATCGATGGTGCGCTGCTCTCCGGGTATCAGGTGATGATGAGCACGTATGAGGACGGCACCACCCACGAGAAGTATGTGGAGCAGTCCGTGAAGGTGATAGAGAAGCTAAAGCGCATATCGCCCCAGCTCAGGGTGCACGTGGAGTTCACGTCAATACAGGACAGGAACGTCAGGGAGACCCTGCTGAGGCGCATCATAAAGGCAAATGTGCACAGCCTCGGGCTGGACTCCGTGGAGGTTGCCAATGCCCTCAACGTGCTGGGCCATGAGGAGCTTGCCGCAAGCGTGCTTCGGAGGGAGTCCATAGAGCACCTGTTCGAGGGAGCACGAATACTGCAGAGCGAGCTCGACCTCGAGAGAATACACGTGCACGCCCTCGGGCTGTACATATGTGTGCTCAAGACCTCAGAGAGGCAACGGCTCGAGCTGGAGCGCACCGCCCTGCTGTTCGCCTCGGCGCTTGCAGCCTCAAGGGCGATGAAGGGCAGGATAGATACAAGGGAGGATGCCTACGAGGGTCTGAAGGTGCCCATCTCGAGCCATGGGCTTAAAGAAGTCAGAAGGCTGTCCACATATCTAAAGAGGTGCACCTCGTGTGGCGAGCTTCATACCGAGGGGCTGGCAGTGGGGGATGAGTTTTCGTGCGTGTGCATCCCCACCAAGGTGGTGGACGTCCCCGTGGCAACAGTGGGACTGGGCGACACAATCTCTGCCGCAGCGTTTGCGGTATCCATCGCAGGCGAGCACAGGAAGGCACCCTTCTGCAGGCTGGAGTGAGTTCCGTCAGGGAGGAGAGCACTCCATTTGGCGGCACCGACAGGCACCGACAGGCACCGACAGGCACCGACAGGCACCGACAGCTTGAAATAATGCGCACACTCTCGCTACATAGAGGTCTTTTTCATGGGCTCTGAGAAGTATCCCACGGCTGATGTAGAGGGAAGGAAGGTTCCATGGGATGCGGCACAGCTGAGAAAGATTCAGGAGCATCCGTGCTTTTCAGAAGAGGCGTGCCACCTCTTTGGGAGGATGCACCTTCCGGTGGCTCCAAAGTGCAACATCCAGTGCAACTACTGTGTGCGCAAGTTCGACTGTGTGAACGAGAGCCGTCCGGGGGTGACCAGCAGGGTGCTCACCCCGAAGGAGGCGCTGGAGCGCACGAGGGAGGTGCTCGCCAAGCATCCATACATAAAGGTGGTGGGGGTGGCGGGGCCCGGAGAGCCCCTGTTCAACGAGGAGACGTTCGAGACGCTTCGGCTCGTGAGGGATGAGTTCCCCAAGATTCACCTGTGCCTGTCCACCAACGGGCTTCTGCTTCCCGAGAGGATGGATGAGATTGACACCCTTGGCGTGGGCAACATCACCGTGACGCTAAATGCGGTGGACCCCGCCATTGGGGAGATGATATACTCGTGGGTGCACTATCATGGAAAAACGTACACGGGCAGAGAAGGTGCACAGATTCTGCTCGAAAACCAGCTCGAAGGGCTGAAGATGGCAGTGGAGAGGAAAATAATCGTGAAGGTGAACACCGTGCTCATACCCACCGTCAACGACCAGCACGTGGTGGAAATCTCCAGAACAATACGCGAGATTGGGGTGTACATGCAGAACATCATCCCCCTGATTCCCCAGTACAAGTTCTCCCACCTCTCACCGCCGAGCCCAGAGGAGAGGGACCGTATCCAGCGGGAGTGCGGAAAGTACGTCAAGCAGATGAAGCACTGCCGCCAGTGCCGTGCAGACGCCATCGGAAGGCTGGGAAAGGACGTGCAGGACTACCTGTTTCCCAGAGGGGATGAGTAGGGAGCCACCCGGATGAAGGGAATGGCTCTTATGAGGATGGGCGTGAGGATGGGCGTACCGCCCATCCCTTAGAAGCTTAGAAGTATTCACCCACACACTCAATCGCCCTTGCCAGCAGCCTCGAGGCATGCACTGCATCCTCGAGGTCCGCCACCTCGACTGGTGAGTGTATGTAGCGCACGGGAATGCCGATGCATCCCGTGGGTATCCCTCCTTTGGTGAGATGGATGGCGGTGGCGTCCGTGGTGCCGCCCTCGGAGACATCGAGCTGCACTGGAATGTCGTGTCTTTTCGCACACTCCCTGAGCCACCTTACCACCTTTGGGTGGGCTATGAGCCCCCTGCCAGAGGCGTCCACCAGCATGATGATGGGCCCCTTGCCAATCTCTACTGGAGCCTCCTTCTTCGTTATGCCCGGGTGGTCTCCGGGTATGGCAGTGTCCACCGCAAGCGCCACATCTGGCTCTATTTGATATGCCGAGGTCCTGGCACCCTTCAGCCCCACCTCCTCCTGCACAGTGCCCACGAGGTACAGGCGGGTGCTCACCCCCCACTCTGAGAGCAGCCTTAGGGCATACAGGGCACACGCCACCCCTATCCTGTTATCAAAGCACTTGCCAGTTATCCTGTTGCCCGCAAGCCTCACCACGTGCCTATCTGGGGTGATGGGCGTGCCCACGTGAATGCCCATCTCCTCCACCTCCTCGGCGCTCTTCGCACCCACGTCGATGAACATGTCCTCTGCCTTCACCACGCTCTTTCTCTCCTCCTCCTTCATCACATGGGGCGGCTTGGAGCCTATCACTCCATACACATCACCCTTGTCGGAGTGCACCACCACCCTCTGGTTCAGAAGTGTCTGGTCAAACCAGCCTCCAAGACGAGCAAACCGCAAGAACCCCTCGTCTTCTATGTGCTTCACCATGAGCCCTATCTCATCGATGTGGGCTGCCACCATCACCGATGGAGCTCCACTGCCCCTCGTGCATATCACGTTTCCCATGGCGTCCACACTCACGTCATCACAGTAGGGGCGTGCAAGCTCCATCACGATGTCTCTCACCGAGTCCTCGTAGCCTGACACCCCATGGGCGTTAGAAAGCCTCTCTACGATGTCGTACATCTCCTCCATGGTTAACACCACTTTCCTTCGTATGGGGTGTGTCTATAAAGATGTCGCTAAGAGTACCACCGTTTTCAAACGGTGGGTGAGCGTAGGGGAGGAGGGTGGGCACATTATTTATACTCAATCTAACATAGTATTAACTATGCGGGAGATATCGCTTGACTGGATTGGTGGATTTTTTGATGGTGAAGGTTATAGAGAGAATTAAAGAGGTTATTGGTGTTGGAAGGGTTCATGTAGATAGACATACAATTGAACTTAACATCCAGTCTATAGAAGATGTTAAAAAATTTATAGTGCTAATGAAAGATCATGTCATACTGAAGAAACCACATTTAGAAATCCTCCAAAAATACATCTCCATTGTGGAATCAAAAAACCATCTTAAACGAGAAGGATTTATAGAAATTTTAAAGTTAATAAAAGAACTCAGAAAAGTTAACAGGGTTGTTAGGGGTAATGAGAAACACGATATAGATGAAATCATCAGAAGTATGCGGGTGTAGAGGAGTAAGAAGAAAGAGGCTTTTCAGATGCAGCTGCGGACTGCAAGACCATGCAGACAGAGTCGCTTCAGTGAACATAGCTAAGAGAGGCTTGATATATCTGAAAGAAACTGTGTATCTGAAAGAAACTGTGCCACCCATCAAAAGACTTCCCGCTTTGAGGAAGGTGAGATGGGTGGCATCGGGGCTCGTGAACAGCCCGACCCCGGCCGTAGCGGCGTGTTTATCTGGGGGAAGCTCACCGTCTTGACGGTGAGTAGTTCACGTGGCAGGAGTATTTATTATCAATGGATACCAATATCAACCCGATGAGTTCCGGCAGGTTCGAGTATCCCGACTTTCCATCCCACGCCGACTTTGTGAAGCGCTACAGGTTTTACTCGGACCTCACTGGCTTTCTGCACGCCATGACAAGGCTGGATGGCACGTTCGACACCTTCATCACCGAGTCCCCTCACATGGATGGAAGGCTCATTCGGGCAAGGCGGGACATCTCGCTGAGGATATTCGATGCAAAAAGTGGGGGGTTCGTACACGTGGGGGAGCTCTCGGATTTTATGGAGAGAGATGTTTCCAGCATAGACCTCGAGCTTGCGCTGTCCTACAGCTATCTGAACGAGAGATATGACAGGGTGTCTTTCAAGGAGGACGTGTTCCTCCTGAGGGCAGACCTCGACATGGATGTGCTCACACTAAGGATATGTCTCGTGGATGGGCTTGGAAGGACGAGAGAGGACATGGTGGCTCAGATGGTGGTGGATGCCCTGAGGAGGCATTTGATATGAATATGAGTGAGATGAAGAACGTGATAGCCAGCGTGTTCAGAAAGGTGGGCAAGCCCTCGATGGGCGAGGGTGAGTTCGTGCTCGCCCTCTCGTTTGGATTTGGGTGGTGCTCCCCAGAAGCCGCCCGCAGGTTCATCCACAGCGCCGTCTCCATTGGGCTGATGACGAGAGAGGACGATGTGCTCGCTCCATCCTTTGATGTGCATGCCCACGAGCTTCCAGCGATGTACTCGCCATCGGCCGAGGTGTTCTCCTCACCACCAAAGAGGGACGTGCTCGGCGAGGTGCTGAGGCGCCTATCGGAGAGGATGGAGAGAGATGCTGTTCTCGAGGAGATAGAGCACACCCATGGGCAGCTCAAGGGGATGGTGCACAGGCAGGTGGTGGCGCTGCTGGTGGCAAAGAAGCACGGGGTGGACGTGGATGACCTGATAGACGAGTGCATGCACATGCTGCTAAAGCAGCCTTCTGAGTAGCACGATGCCCATGGCGTTGATTGCACCCACCATGGCTGCACCCACCCACACCCTCCATGCAGGAATGCGCTTGGGCTCTCTGAATTTCTCGAGCACGCTCCTTGAGGACACCACGTCGGCATACCTTGGCATCCGATGGATGCCGGCGAGCGTGAGAATGGCTGGAGCGATGTCCTGCTGTGCCCTTATGCTCTCCTGGGGCATTTCGTTCAGGTAGAGTATGCACGTGGTCGCCTCAGGGGTGGCCGCATAGTCAGATGACGCATGGCCACCCCTCGCCCTCTCGCTCCAGAACGCCATCCCATGGTCTGATGTGATTGCCAGCACGTACCCTCTGCGGGCACACTCACTAACCAGCGGCTCCAGCGCCCTTAGCGTATGCTCTATCGCTCCAACATAGGCGGTGAGGTTTCTCACATGGGCCGCATGGTCGCACGTCGCGATGTTTATCGTGAGCAAAAAGGGCTCCTTGGAGCTTTTCATCACGTCGAGAGCGCACCGCACGACCCATTCCTCGGTGCCATCGTATGTCAGCGCGTGCGCCTCCATCAACTCACCCACCTCACGTGCCAAGGGTGAGTACACCACGCGCACGTCCTCTGCCTTGAGCCCCTCTGCGAAGTACAATATGGCGTCCTGCTCTGCTATGACCTCGGAGGTGTCTCCCTGCTGCATGATGGCATACACACGGTATCCCTCTGACCTTGCGACATCGAATATGCTGGCATTTTCGAACCCCACCGTCTCTGGCTCTGCCAGCGAGCAGCCCGTGAACAGCACTGCATGGGACTGGGTGGTTTTTGGCACCATCGTGGGCACGGTATATGCGTGCATCTTTCCAAGGTAGCTCGGAACCTCTGCCTTTTTCAGCGGCTCTCCACTCAAGGAGTGGGGCGTGAGCCCGTCCATCACGTAATACGCCCCCACCCCATCCAGTATCACGAGCACAATGCTCTTGTGCTCCTGTGGGGAGAGGTCTTGTGCGACGGCGGGTGGAAAAGCCACAAGAAGAGCTATGGCAAGAGCGAGCGCGAGCCTCACGGATGGTTATTTCTGGTGATTGGTATAAATCTGTTTGGGCATTGCAAGGGCTACTGGAGGAAGTGAGAATCGAGTGGGTGCTCACTTCTCCACGTCGAGCAGCGCCACCCTCTCGAGCACGAGCTGGCACAGCCTCTCCTCGCCCACACAGGAGAGCTCCTCTTCAGGGATGTCGAAGAACTCGCACAGCACATCCCGCTTATCTGGCGAGCACTCCACCACACAATCGTCCCTTCTCAGAGAGAGCACCCTCTCCACCTTTTCAGAAAGCTCCAGTACATCCTCTGCCTCGATGAGCACCACTATGCTGCACGAGCCCTGCTTTATGCCCATCTCGAATGCCCTTTTGAGCTGTCTTGTGGCGGCGGCATACAGCATCACCTCGAGCCTGATGTCCTGCGAGATGTTCTCTTCTCGCTCAAATGCCCTTTTAGCCTTCTGAAGGGCAGAGAGCAGGTGCTCCTCTCCCGCCACATATCTGGCATCAAAGAGTTGCACGAGTCTTTCCCCAGCCACTGCCTCCACTCTTTTCAGCGTCTCGTCCACATCCACTATATTCGCAGTCCCGCCCATCACCATCGCATCGTGTGTCATCACTTCCCGGTAATGCCAACAGCTTTATAAGGTGATAGGGTATGGGATATCTCCATACGCTCGAATGATGGTGGAGAAATATGGCGAGAAAACCTGCGAGAATGTACAGAAGGCTTGAGCGCCCATACACGAGAAGGGAGTTCATGGGTGGCGTTCCAGGGCTCAAGATTGTCCACTTTGACATGGGCAACCCGAACGGTGACTTTTCCGTGGTGCTCGAGCTCAAGGTAAAGGAGAGCTGTCAGATAAGGGATAGAGCCCTCGAGGCTGCGAGGGTGATTGCCAACAAGCTCATGCTCTCCAGTGCTGGGAGGGCAAACTATCACCTGAAGCTCAACGTGTATCCCCACCATGTGATACGGGAGAATAAGCAGGCAACGGGTGCTGGTGCGGACAGGGTGTCCGATGGAATGCGAAAGGCGTTTGGAAAGCCCGTGGGCTCTGCCGCCCAGGTGCATGCAGGCCAGACTGTGTTTACGCTGAGGGTGAACCCACAGCACGTTGAGGCGGCTCGCAGGGCGCTGCAGAGGGCTGGACACAAGCTTCCATCTCCAGTGCGCATCGTGGCGCACGAGAAGGCAGTGGTATAGAGGGAGAACATGGACTATGAGAGCTACCTCGACAGGGCACTTAGCAAGCTTCCCAAGATAGGGGGCACAGATGAGCGGTTCACCGTTCCCAAGCCCCACGTGTTTGCAGAGGGCAAGACCACCGTGCTCGAGAACTTTGCCTCGATAGCGAGCACACTGAACCGAGACCCGGACCATCTCCTCAAGTACCTGCTCGGGGAGCTTGGAACTGCCGGCAAGACCGATGGCACGAGGGCGGTGTTTCAGGGCAACTTCTCCGGTGAGCTCATAGAGGAGCACATAAACGCCTATGTGCAGGAGTATGTGCTGTGCTCTGAGTGTGGCAAGCCAGACACCCATCTGGTGCGGGAGGAGCGCATACTCATGATCAAGTGCGATGCCTGTGGAGCCCACAGGTCTGTCAGGAAGAGAAAGGCTCCCCCCACTGTCAGCGCAAAGGCCATCCAGAGGGACAGCGAGGTCGAGGTCATGATTATGGATGTGGGCAGCAAGGGAGATGGCGTGGCAAAGCTCGACAGGTACACCATATTCGTCCCGGGCGCACGGAAAGGGGAAAAGCTCAAGGTGAGAATCAAGAAAGTGTCTGGCACGCTGGCGTTTGGGGAGAGGGTGTAGCTCACCCGTGTGGCTCACCCGTGTGGCTCACCTGTCCTGCAGGGTCTCCACGACCTCCACCAGCTTTGTGCCAGCTGCCACCTCGTCGATGCTGTGGACCACTGCCCCGAGCTCGTTGAGCGTTCTCTCCACTGCCGTGTAATCTATGGAGTTCCCCTCTATGGTAATCCTCACGTTCTCGGTCTCCTGATCCACCTCATAGAGGCTCAGGTTTACGCCGAGCACACCCTCGAGGCTTCCAAGGGCCTGTGCGAGGTCGAGAATACTTGGCTGATGGGGCTTTAGCACATCCAAAACCAGACGCCTGATGGTTGCAGGCGTTGGGGTCTTTAGCTCACGTCCCCTACCCACCTTTTTGACTGAGTCATCCTGGGTGTAAAATACCATGTTCGCTCACTTCTTTATTGTCGAGCAGGCATTTAATTCTTTCGAATTGTTGAATTGTTGATTGCTCCGTAAGCAACAGCTCGAAAACATTTAAAAGGCGTGGGCGCTCACTCTGTCATGTATGCTGAACATCCCCACCCCAGATGATATAAAGAAAAAGAGACGGGAGCTCAACCTCACCCAGGCTGACCTTGCCAAGCTGGCAGGCGTGAGCCAGCCATTAATAGCCCGCATAGAGGCAGGGGGCGTTGACCCGAGGCTGTCCACTCTCGGAAAGATCATAAGAGCCCTCAACGAAATTGAGGGAAAGAAGGCAATGGTGAGCGACATAATGCACACTCCCGTGGTGAGTGTGTCGAGGACTGACAGCGTTGCCAAGGCGATGGAGCTCATGGAGAAGTATGGGTTCTCCCAGCTTCCAGTGCTCGAGGATGGCAGGCCTGTGGGCAGCGTGTCGGTGGACGCGATATCGAGATGTATCATCGGGCATGAGAGCGAGGACATAAAGAATAAAAAGGTCGAGGAGCTGATGGAGGAGGTGTTTCCCAGTATCCCTCCCACCATGGAGGCTGAGTTCGCCTCCCATCTGCTGGAGGCGAGGGGTGCCGTGCTCGTGTACGATGAGGGAAAGGTGGTGGGAATACTGACAAAGCACGACCTGATGAAGTTAGCGTCAGAGCGCTGGGCTGAAAATGAGGAGGAGTAGAAGTATGGACGATACCTATCTGATGATACCGGGACCAGTGCCCGTGGCATCCCGTATCTTGAGGGCAATGGCAAAGCCCATGATAAGTCATAGGGGCAGCGAGTTCTCGAGGCTGTATGAGTACTGTGCCGAGGGGCTAAAGCCGCTGTTTGGCACGCAGAACGATGTGTACATCCTCAGTGGCACTGGAACGCTGGGCATGGAGGCGGCAGTGTCCAACTTCCTCGAGAAGGATGACGAGGTGGTGTGCCTCGTGAACGGCAAGTTTGGAGACCGCTTTTACAAAATCGCCCAGCGGTATGCTTCCCCGAGGCTGGTGGAGGTGGAATGGGGAAGCTCCTTTGATATCGAGAAGGTGGAGGAGGCCATCACACCCAACACCAAGGCCATCACGTTCGTGCACAACGAGACCTCCACAGGGGTGAAGAACCCAGCGAGGGAGATTGGGAGGATTGCACAGGAGCACGACTGCCTGCTCATAATGGATGGGATAACCTCGATTGGGGGGGACGATGTGCGCGTGGACGAGTGGGGGGTGGACGTGGCGGTGCTCGGCTCGCAGAAGTGCATTGGAATTCCGCCCGGGCTCTCGTTTGTGTCGGTCTCCGAGAGGGCATGGGAGCAGCTCTCCGATTTTAGACCTTTCTACTGCGATTTGGCGGCATACAGAAAGAGCCATGCCAAGCTCCAGACGCCCTACACTCCCGCACTCTCGCTGTTCTTCGCGCTCGAGGAGGCGCTGCACATCATAGAGGAGGAGGGGTTAGAGAGGCGCATCGAGAGGCACAGGAGGGCATCGAGCGCCATCCGTGCGGCAATGGACGCCCTTGGCATCGAGATGTTTCCCAGCATCGAGCCACCCAGCGCATACTCCAACACCGTGTGTGCGATGAAGATTCCAGAGGGCATTTCGGACAAGGAGCTTCGGGGAGGGCTTCAGCAGAGGGGCGTGTTTGTCTCTGGCGGGCAGGAGCACCTCAAGGGCAGGATATTCAGGCTTGGCACGATGGGCAACTTTACCTACCGTGAGGTGCTGGGGGCACTCTCCGTGCTCGAGCAGGTGCTCTATGCCCACGGACTGCTCTCGGAGATGGGAAGGGGCGTTGAGGCAGCATCCAAGGTGATAGAGGAGTAGCTTTTACGATGGAAGAGGAGCGCATAACCGCCACCGTGCCGAGGCTCAGGACAGGGTGTGAGCCCCTCGATAGCCTCTTGGGCGGGGGCTTTGAGAGGGGAGTGGTGAGTCAGGTGTATGGGGGGGCTGGGAGTGGCAAGACCAACGTGTGCCTCCAGACGATGGTGAATGCAGCCCTCGATGGTGACAGGGTGATTTACATCGACACCGAGGGCTTCTCCATGGAGAGGCTTGCCCAGATAGCAAAGGAGCGGCTCTCGCAGGTGGCGGGCAGGGTGGTGGTATACGAGCCCCTCGACTTTTCAGACCAGAGCGAGAGGATAAGGCAGGTGGAGCGGGCAGCCTCTCAGATGGAAGAGCTCTCCCTCATCATACTGGACTCTGCCACCTCGTTCTACAGGCTGTGCACCGATGAATACTCAGAGATAGAAAGGCGCAGGGAGCTGGCAGTGCAGCTGTCCATACTGCAGAGGCTGGCGAGAACTCACATGCTCGCAGTGCTCATCACAAATCAGGTGTACACAGATGTTGCCACTGGTGAGCTGTGCCCCATTGGAGGGGTGGCAATCGAGCACATCTCCAAGGCGGTCATCAGGCTGGACAAGCTCGAGGGCGCCAGGAGAAGGGCGACCATCGTCAAGCACAGGTCCCGCCCAGAGGGCGAGCTGTGCGAGTTCACAATCACACATGATGGCATACAGTAGCGATGCTGGTGGCATTTGAGCTCTCGGGCGAGCATCCAGAGCTCCCTGCTGCAGAGGCACTTGCGAGCTTGAGGGCGCTTGGCATTCCTCACGAGCGGATGCTCCACACCGATGGGCTGCTCGTGGTTGAGGTCGATGCTCCACCAGCGGTGCTGCGCACGCTCGCATCGAGGCTTGCCCTCTCGAGATGTGTGCTGCTCGTGCTCTCCATGTCCATGGGCCCTGAAAGCACCTTTTTCAGCATGCTACGCGAGCTCGATGGAGAGGACATCGGAGAGAGCTTCTGTGTGCGGGCGCGCGGCATTGGAGGGGTGAGAATCAACAGCGAGCACGTGGAGAGAACGGTGGGTGCCATCGTTCGCCAGCACACCGGAAGGCGGGTATCGCTCTCCCATCCAGACACGGTGCTTCGCGCGCTCGTGGGGAGGGATGTGCGGGTGCTCGGCAGGGTCGTCTCACACACTGCCAGAAGGATGCTGCTTGGGGAAAGACCTCATGAGCGGCCGTTCTTTCATCCGGGTGTGATGCTTCCCGTGCTGGCAAGGGCAGTCGTCAACCTGACCGAGACCCGTGAGGGCGGAAGGCTGCTCGACCCCTTCTGCGGTACAGGGGGTCTGCTCATAGAGGCGGCAAGGGTGGGGTGCGTGTCCGTGGGAGGGGATGCCCAAGCTCGCATGGTGAGGGGAGCGAGGATGAACCTCAGAAGCCTCGGGCTCGATGCCCAGCTGCTCGAGCTCGATGCCACATGCCTTCCCTTTTCCGATGGAACCATGGATGGGGCTGCATGCGACCCTCCATACGGCAGGTCGGCAAGACGAATGGGCAGCAGCGATGAGGCACTCTATGGTGGCTCGCTGATGGAGCTTGCGAGGGTGCTGCGAGGGGATGCAAGGGCGGTGGTGGTGTATGCCCAAAATCTCTATAAGGGGGAGCCCATACCAGAAATGGCACAGAGGGCGGGCTTTGATGTGGAGAGGTGCTTTGTGATGAGGGTGCACAGGAGCCTCACACGGTGCATCCTCGTGCTGCACAGGAAGTGAGCCGATGTACATCAGGCACACGTTCAGACTGAAGCAGACATCTGTGAGCATCCTCGCAAGGGAGAGAGAGCACATAGCTGTGGCGATATCTGCCATAGTGCACCACAGAGGAGAGCTCGAGGGGTACATCCAGCGGCACCCGTTCTTTGCCATCACCCTCGAGCCCTGTGATGTGGAGAGGGATGCTCCCGAGGTGGTGCACAGGATGGCAGAGGCTGGATGGCACATGGGGGTGGGTCCAATGGCTGCGGTGGCGGGCACCATTGCCTCCTTAGCAGCTGAGGCGATGAGGGATGAGGGGGCAACGCTCGCCGTGGTGGACAACGGGGGGGACATTGCCCTCATCGCCGACGAGCCGCTGTGCATTGGGATATATGCTGGCACCTCTGCCGTCGAGGGGTTTGCGTTCGAGCTTCAGCCCACGAGCCGCGTGCTGGGGATATGCACGTCCTCTGGAACGCTGGGGCACTCCATCAGCTTTGGCATGGCTGATGCGGCAACGGTGCTCGCTCACGACGTGTCCATCGCCGATGCCGCAGCCACGAGGCTGGGCAACGAGGTGGTGGGTGAGCTCTCGGACGAGGTGTTTGACCCCCTGAGAGGTAAGCGTATCAGTGGGGCGATGGTGATAAAGGGCGACAGGGTGGCGATGTTTGGCAGTCTTCCCCGCATCGTGAGGGCAACTGTGGACCCAGAGCTCATAACGAGGGGTTGAGATGTTCGAGGGTGTGTGCTTCGAGAAGGTGCACGGCAACGGAAACGACTTTGTGGTCATAGATGAGATGGAGCGCTCTGTGGTGCCCGAGGAGCAAAAGCCCCAGTTCGCCTCCATCTACTGTGATAGGAGGATGGGCATAGGGGCAGATGGCATCCTGTTCATTCAGCCCTCCAGTATGGCACACTTCAGGATGAGGCTCTTTCAGCAGGACGGCTCGGAGGCAGAGATGTGTGGAAACGGGCTGCGCTGTGCGGTGCTGTGTGCGTATGAGCATGGATATATCTCTGGGGAGAGCTGTGCCGTGGAGACGGGCGCTGGCATAAGGCACGTGAGCTTTAGAGAGCACGATGGAGAGTTCCTCGTGAGGGTGAACATGGGCACTCCCGAGTTCTCCTGTGAGCGGGTGCCCGTGCTGTTTTCCAAGCGTGAGATGCTCGACGAGCTGCTCGAGGGGGAGAGGGTGTGCGCCCTGAACACGGGCGTGCCCCATGCGGTGGTGTTCGTGGAGAATCTCGATTTCGACATAGAGAGGAGGGCGAGACCCATCCGCTGGAGCAGCGCCTTTCCAGAGGGCACCAACGTGAACTTTGCCCTCGTGGAGGGCAGCACCCTCAGGGTGAGGACGTTCGAGAGGGGCGTGGAGGCAGAAACGCTAAGCTGCGGCACGGGCTCGGTGGCGTGTGCGGCAGCCGCGAGGCGCACGGGAAGGGTGCACTCTGACGAGATACGTGTCATCACGAAGGGCGGCACGCTCACGGTGTCGTTTGAGCCAGATGGTGTGTACATGGAGGGTCCAGCCAGAAGAGTGTTTTCAGGGATGATATAGCTATATAGGAGGCGAGTAGGAGGCGAGCCCCTAAGCGTGATGATTAAGCTATCCTATGAGCGCTGCCGCCTCTCGCACATTTCTGCCCTTTCCTATGAGTGTGATGTAGTCGCCCTCCTTTAGCACAAAGTCGCCTTTGGGAACATATGACTCCTCCCCCCTCTTCACGAGAATCACGAGGCACTCATCGAGCGCGAGCTCCCTTATGGGCTTGTCAAACAGTTCTGGATTGCTCAACCTGCGCTCGACTATATCCAGCTCCATCGAGACCTCGGTGGAGAGGAGGTCGGGCCTGTCTATCAGGTTCTCAATCGTTATCACGGTGGAGAGGGCAGGGCTCATCGCCCTCACGCCCATGTCCTTGAATGCCTTGAGGTTCTCGGGGTTGTTCACACGGGCCACTATCCTGTCCCCATCCAGTCCGAATTTGCTCTTGGCGAGCTGGCACACCAGTAGGTTGGTGTTGTCCAGATTGGTGGTCACTATCAGGTACTTTGCCCTCTGGATGCCCGCCTTCTTGAGCACCCTCACCTCGGCGGCATCCCCGTGAACCGCCTCCGCACCCAGCTGCTTTGCGATGCGGCAGTTCTCCTCCTCTGAATCTATCACCACCACCCGTTCTCCCCGCTTGACAAACCTCTCGGCGAGTATCCTTCCAATCGAGCCCCCACCCACTATGCACATCTCCATCGAGACCATCCCCATCCTCGATGCTGCGAGCCTTGTGAACACGCTCGCAAACACCACGGTGAATATCACGGTGAGAAACACCATTCCCACCATGATGGAGGTGGCCATTGGGTTGTTCGTGAGCCTCATGGCAAAGTACACCGCCATGGAGGTTGGAACCACGCCCCTTGGCCCTGTGAGCGATATGAACAGGCTCTCTTTTAAGCTTAACTCGTGGGAGGCATACGTGGAGGTGAGCACTGCGATGGGCCGAATCACGAACATCAGCATGAGCACCACCACGACCCCTCTCCATCCGATTACCACGAGGTGCTCGGGTCTGAAGTAGGCAGCCAACAGGATGAATATCACCGCAATCAGGATTACCGTGAGGTCTTCCTTGAACTCCCTGATGCTCTCCTTGTGATGCACATCCACGCTTCTCACCAGCGTGCACGTGCTCACCCCCACCATCAGCCCGCACGATGCCACTGCCAGAAGCCCAGAGGAGCTTGCCAGAAGGTCGGAGATGGTGTACAGCATGAATATGAAGGCAAGCGTGAACAGCTTTGCTGTCTGCTTTTTGAGGCTCTCGCTGGAGAGCACGTACCTGAGCACCAGACCACCCGCAACACCGATGCCAAGTCCACTCAGCAACCTGAAAATGAGGGAGAATAGCCCTCCATGCAACCCGCTCTCAAACAGCACCCACTCAAACACAGTGGCAGCGAGGATTATGCTGATGGCATCGTTGAACACCCCCTCAAACTCCAGCAGCTTGGCAACTCTGTGCTTTATGTGACTCTGGCGCACGAGGGGTGTGATTACCGTGGGGCCAGTGGCGGTGAGTATGGAGCCGAGCAGGGCAGAGATGGGCCAGCTGAGCTGAGCCACGTAGTGGGCTGTTAGTGTGAAGCCCACAAACGTTATGAGGGAGCCGAGCCCCACGAGCAGCAGCATACCCCTTGAGAGTGCCCCAAGTGCCCCAATGTTGATGTTGATGCTTCCCTCGAACACTATTATGACCACGGCGATGGCTACAATGGCCCTGATACCCTCTCCAAACAGCTCTGGCCTCACGAAGTTGAACCCAGCTGGACCTGCGAGGATGCCGATGAGCAGCAGTATCAGGATACTGGGAATCCTCGTCAACCTTCCAAACACCTGTGCTCCCATACCCACGACGAGAATGAGCGTCAGAGCGGCGATGTAGTAGGTCTCAAGGTCCATGCAAACCCCCGGGAGCTAATAGCCATTATTTACGCCCGGTTTTTAAATGTGTTGATATCGAATCGTTAAGCTAATATCCAAGTGCGTTGCAACTATGTGCCACCCGATGCCTCGGTAGCTCAGCTCGGCAGAGCGAGTGACTTGTAATCACTAGGTCGGGGGTTCAAATCCCCCCCGAGGCTTGCGCATTCATTCTTCAAACAATGTTGTTTGTGCCAAGGCACGAATTCAGGGGCGCTCCCTGTCCTACTCAACGATATGGTTAAATAATACTTTCTTAATATGAACAGATGCTAATAAGTTAGGATGTGAGCACCATGGCAGAGGAGCGAAGGCTTGGGATTTGGGGCAGGTATCTCACGGTGTGGGTGGCGCTGTGCATTCTGGCGGGAATTGCCCTCGGGCAGGCGTTTCCAGAGTTTTTCCATGCGCTGGCGGGCTTTGAGGTGGCCCACATCTCCGTGCCCATAGCAGTCTGCCTGTTCTGGATGATATACCCCATAATGGTGCAGATCAGCTTTGAGGATGTGAAGCGGGCAGCCACCTCTCCGAGACCCATAGGCGCCACGCTCTTCATGAACTGGGCGATAAAGCCCTTCACGATGGCTTTCTTTGCATGGCTTTTCCTCGCAGTGGTGTTCGGTGGCTTTCTTGGGCCAGAGGAGATTGCCCAGTACAGGGCAGGGTTAATTCTCCTGGGCGTTGCCCCCTGCACGGCGATGGTGCTCGTGTGGAGCTATCTTGCGGAGGGCAACATGGCACACACCCTGGTGATGACTGCGATAAACTCCCTCACCATGGTGGTGCTGTATGCGCCGCTCGCTGCGCTGCTGCTCGGGATATCGGGCATCGTGGTGCCATGGGAAACCATTGCCCTTGCGGTGCTGGTGTACATCGTGACACCTCTGATTGCTGGCTGGCTCACAAGACATCATGCCATCAGGAAAAAGGGCACTGAGTGGTTCGAGACGAAGCTCGTGCCAAAGCTCTCCACACTCTCCATCATCGCCCTTCTCATCACTCTCGTGGTGCTCTTCAGCTTTCAGGGAGACAAGATCGTGCAGCTGCCCCTAATAATCGGCATGATAACGGTGCCCATATTCGTGAACATCATCGTGGTGTTTGTGCTGGCGTATGTGCTCTCGAAGGCTGTGGGACTGGGATACGAGGATGCTGCCCCCACTGCCATCATAGCGGGCAGCAACCACTTTGAGGTGGCGATTGCCGTTGCCACCACTCTATTCGGTGTGGCGAGTGGAGCAGCCCTTGCCACCGTCGTGGGGGTGCTCACAGAGGTGCCCATTATGCTGTTTCTGGTGTACCTGTGCAGGCGCACGAGGGGATTCTTTTCCACAACACGCACTCCTGTGGGGACGCCCACCCCCGACAAATGAGAATGTGAATGCACTGAAAAAGCTATTAAGTGGCAGTACACACTATGTGGGGATGCCCAATGGTGGAGTGGATTTGCACATCGTGTGGACACATCGTGCAGGCGGAAGAGATGCCCACGGTGTGTGAGGAGTGCGGGGAGGAGCACACCTACGAAAGGGTGGAGAAGCTCGACTGGAGAGAGAGCTGTGATGACGAGTTCTCTCCGAAGGAAGGAGGGAAGATGGATATCAGGTGGAGGTGTGCCAACTGTGGATACACCTACAGGGGTGAGGCTCCCCTGGACACGTGTCCCAGCTGCGGGGGCATATGCACCATCGTGAACGACACAGACTACACGCCGGATAGGGACTTCGATAGCGTCCAGAAGTATTAGCTCACGCATCCATCGGCGCATCAAGTGGGTGGCTGGAGTGCTCGCCTTTTTGAGACTCTTCCACCCTCAGCGCATTCTTCAGGCTTCTGAGCCTGCGCATGAGCCTGCACCTCTTCAAAAACAGCTCATACCTTTGCCTGTTGAGCTCCTCCATATAGTCGTGGAGGCGTCTTAGCTCCTCCTCTGGGTTCAACACCTGCTCCACTCCTCCATCGAGAGAGGGCGTGTCCTCCAGCTCGTACATCTCTGCCTCGAACAGGCTTGGCCCAAAGGAGATGTTGATGAGAAAGTGCCTCACTGGACGGTAGTACAGCCGTGGTGGCCCAGAGCTGCTCTTCTCGAAGTACGACTCCACCAGCCCGGCTTGCTCGAGCACCTTTAGGTGCTTGGACACCGCCTGCTGGCTCACCCTGAGCTCCTTGGAGAGCTGAAGGGGGTATATCTCCTCCTGTGCGAGCTTGGTCAGGATGTGTCTTCTGATGGGGTTTTCCACCAGCTTTAGCAGTGTGTCCAGCGTGAGCTCCTCCTCTGCCATAGGCATCCCTCTTTGGGGAGGGGCTCAGGTTTGCCTGAACCCCTCCGCTATCTTCATGTACCTCTCCAGCTCATCCTTGGGGATGGGCCTTACCTTCTCCAGCGCCTCTGTGAAATGCTTCATTGCCACCTTGAGGTCCTTCACATCCTCCTCTGACGTCTTTCCTGCCTCTATCGCCTCTCGGATGGCGAGCATCTTCGCCTCGGTGCACACCGCCGCTATATCCGCACCCGTGTATCCCTCTGTCTGATTCACGAGCTTCTCGAAGTCCACATCCTCGGCGAGGGGCACACCCCGTGTGTGTATCTCGAATATCTGCCTTCTGGCGCTCTCATCTGGCGGAGGTACGTATATCATGCGGTCGAACCTTCCAGGCCTCAGCAGTGCTGGGTCGATGATGTCTGGGCGGTTGGTGGCTCCGATGACCACCACGTCGTTGAGCTCCTCGATGCCATCGAGCTCAGTGAGCATCTGGGAAATCACCCTCTCGGTCACGTGAGAGTCCCCAAAGCCACCGCCCCTCGTGGGTGTGATGGCGTCCAGCTCATCGAAGAACACCACGCACGGAGCAGCCTGTCTTGCCTTTCTGAAGGTCTCTCTCACCGCCTTCTCGCTCTCGCCTACCCACTTGGACAGGAACTCTGGCCCCTTCACGCTGATGAAGTTGCTCTCGCTCTCGGCAGCCACCGCCTTGGCGAGCAGCGTCTTGCCGGTGCCGGGGGGCCCATAGAGCATTATGCCCTTGGGAATCTTCGTCTTCAGACGTTCATACAGCCTTCCGTACTTCAACGGCCACTCCACTACCTCTATGAGCTCCTGCTTGGCATCATCCAGCCCACCGATGTCTGTCCAGCGCACGTTTGGCTTCTCGATGAGCACCTCCCTCATCGCAGAGGGTTGCAGCTCCTTATATGCCTCATAGAAGTCGTCCCACGTGACCGTCAGCTTGTTGAGCACCTCTGCCGGTACTGTCTCCCCCTCGAGGTCAATCTCTGGTATCACCCTGCGCAGCGCACGGATGCCCGCCTCCTT
Organism: Methermicoccus shengliensis DSM 18856; assembly: GCF_000711905.1. Taxonomy (NCBI): domain Archaea; kingdom Methanobacteriati; phylum Methanobacteriota; class Methanomicrobia; order Methanosarcinales; family Methermicoccaceae; genus Methermicoccus; species Methermicoccus shengliensis. Next base: position 36,395 of record NZ_JONQ01000007.1, on the reverse strand, counting down.
GGCAAGGGCCGCAAGGTCTGCACCCACGTATCCGTGGCACATCTCTGCGAGCTTTTCGAGGTCAACGTCCTCCGAGAGCGGCATTCCCCTCGTGTGAATCTGGAGTATCTCGAGCCTGCCCTCCTTGTCGGGCACGCCAATCTCAATCTCTCTGTCGAACCTGCCCGGTCTTCTGAGAGCCGGGTCGAGGGCGTTGGGGCGGTTGGTGGCTCCGATGACCACCACCTTACCCCTCTCCTCGAGCCCATCCATCAGGGCGAGCAGCTGCGCCACCACGCGCCGCTCCACCTCGCCCGTGACCTCCTCACGCTTTGGGGCGATGGAGTCCAGCTCGTCCATGAACACGATGGAGGGGGCATTCTGCTGAGCCTCCTCGAAGATGTCCCTGAGCCTCTGCTCGCTCTCTCCATAGAACTTGCTCATTATCTCTGGTCCGCTCAATGATATGAAGTGCGCACCCGCCTCGTTGGCGACCGCCTTGGCTATCAGGGTCTTGCCGGTGCCTGGCGGGCCATAAAGCAGCACACCCTTTGGAGGCTCTATGCCGAGCCGCTCGAACAGCTCTGGGTGCTTGAGCGGGAGCTCTATCATCTCGCGCACCTTCTTTATCTCGTCCTCAAGGCCACCGATGTCCTCATACGTGATGGCAGGAATCTTCCTGACCTCTTCCTCCTTGGCTGGCTTTTCAGAGAGCACAACCTCTGTGGAGTAGCTCATGATTACCGCCTCGGCTGGCGGCTGATGCCCAGTGACCACGAGCTCTATCTTTCTGCCCATGATGTTGAGCTCTATCACATCACCACGCATCATCACCCTGCCCTCGAGAATCTGGGACAGGTACTGCTCTCCACCCATTATGCGCAGCGGCTCTGTGGGCGCGAGCATCACCTTCTGGGCATGCTTTGCCTCAATCTTCTTGACCTTCACCTTGTCGTCTATGCTGCATCCGGCGTTCCTTCTCGTTGCCCCGTCCATCCGGATGATGCCCTTTCCGGCATCTTCGGGGTAGCCTGGCCATGCGATGGCCGCGGTCTTCTTTCTTCCAGTGAGCCTGACCACATCTCCAGACCGTATACCAAGCTCCTTTGCCACCAACGGGTCGAGCCTTATCAGGCCCCTGCCCGCATCCTGAGGTTTAGCCTCAGCTACCTTAACATACATCTCCTGCGTGTCCATATACCTTCACCTCAAAAAAAGGAGAGCAAAAGGGGAGCATCCTCACTTGATCTGGATGCTCTTGCCCTTCTCCTTGGGAGCTTCCCTCAGCTTGAGAGTCACATCAAGCACACCGTTGTTGTACACTGCCTCTGCGCTGTCTGGGTCTACTGTCGGCAGGTCGGTAAGCTCCTTGTAGTACTTTCTCTTGCCATCATCGCTCTTTGCCTCTATCGTGAGGCTGTTCTCAGTGGCAGAGAGTGATATGTTCTCCTTGCTCACGCCGGGCATCTCCACCGTGACCTTGAGCACGTTCTCGTTCTCGTCCACCATCGTGCTCGTGAACGGCTCTCTCACACCGCTTTCGACGATGCCCCTGCCCGTGGGTCTCACGTTGCCAAAGTGCTGCACTCTTGGCACACCGTCTGGGCCAATCTCCATGGAGAATCCATACACTATGGGCTCACCCCACTCCACAGTCCTTGACCACATCCTCTCCATCATGTCCTCCATCATGCGGTCCATCTCATCGAAGATGTCGAAATCCTCGAACCAGTCTCTGAAGAACCCCCTGAACGGTCTCCTCCTCACCATCTTGCATCACCTCCTGTTGTTAACCTACAGTTGTCAATTTCTGGTTGTATATTGCGGAATACACCTATATAAAGTTTTCGGTGAAACTCGATGAATGCCGTGGTGAGGATGGCTCCTCCTTGCGACAAGAAGTTGAGAAGCTTACAAAGCAAGCAACTCAGAGAAATCCCTGCTTCATGACTACTGTCATCCGTACTTCTCACCCGTCCACCTCTATCTCATATGTCCTCTCCACGTTGTCCACGTGCACTCTCCAGAACAGCTCCTCATTTCCCTCGAGCAGCGCAAGGGTGCGTCTTGGCACAGTCTTTGGTCCGAGCACTGCCCCCGGCCTCGATGGGTCGTCGATGTAGTCGGTTTCCATGAAGAAGTCGCTTCCCTGCTGGACAGCTGTCTCGACCGCCCCCTTGATACACAGCACGCTGGGAAACACTCCTGCCCTTCGGAAGTCGTCTATGTGGGGGTGTGAGTAATGTTTTATCACCCTGTGGGGAGGGAGCCCCACCTCTCTCGCCATCGAGCCCACATCCTCAAGGCACCGGGGGCTCAACTCGGTGTGCAGCTGCACAGGACACCTCACATCTCTTGCGAGTTCCATCGCATGCCTCATCAGTGCGCACGAGGCCTCCCACATCTCATCGCTCACCTGCCAGTGCGGTCTTCCGCTCTTTATGCCCACCGCAAGCCCCTCCTCCACGCACAGCGCTGCAAGCTCGAGCCCCCCTTTGATGATGTCCACAGCCCTCTCAAGGCCCATGCGCTCTGCGAGGGGGGGCAGCTCTGCTGGATGCACTCCGAGCACGGCATGTGCCCGCACACACGTGGTGGCGTTGGTCTGCTCGACCAGCCGTAGGGTGGGCTCCCACACCCTCCTGAAGTCGCTGGCTTTCTCTATCTTCACGCCCATCGTCCACGATGGAAGGCACACCACGATGGCGTGCGTTCCACCCGCACGCTCGAACTGCCTCATCGCCTCCACTCCAAGCCCCCTTGGGGACAGGTGGATGTGGTTGTCTGTGATGGGGATGTGTTGCATGCGGGCACTGAGGTGATAATATATATAAAGGGTATCTCAATAGCGCGTTCGATGGAAGAGTCGTTCACAGTGAGTGATATTGGAGAGGTAGCAAGGCTTTCGAGGGAGAGGGAGGGACTCTGCAGGCTGAAGAGCCCAAGCTTCTATGCGGACGCGCAGCGGCTGATTTGTGACCTCGAGCGGCAGCTGTTGGAGTGTGAGCAGGGCTCGAGAGAGGCGCGCATGCTCTCGGACCAGCTCAGGACAGCAAGGCGACAGCTCAAGCAGCTGTTCAGAAACAGGATGGCCAGGATCGTGTGGCTTGCGGTGATGGGTGCGACCTCTGAGTGGGAGGGGCTGGCGAGCGAGGTGGAGTGCATGACAGAGCAGGAAAGGGAAGTCTATCAGGAGGTGCTCGCCATAATCGTGAGGGCAAGGCAGCAGCTACTGGATGCACAGCAGACACCATCATCCAGTGATAGCGCATCGCACCCAGAGCCAGAGGGTGTCCAGCCCGAGCTCTTCCCCTCATCCAAAAGTGATATAAATGAGAAGTATGTTGTGGTGAGAGCACTGGAGGCTGTGCCCACATTCCTGGGTAGCGATGGACGCATCTATACTCTCGGAAGAGAGGATGTGGCTACCGTTCCAACTCCAAATGCAAAGGTACTCATAAATAGAGGTCTTGCAGTGGCAATACATGCTGAAGGGTATTCTATCAGCACTCCGGAAGGTGAATCACGATGAAGATGCCCAAGATAATAAACACACACTGCCCCTCGTGCAGAAGGCACACAGAGCACACTGTGGAGAAGGTAAAAAAGGGTCAACCCTCGCCGTTCACGCGCATTGTCAGGCAAAAGCAAAGACAGCAGGGCATAGGCAATGCTGGCAAGTTCTCCAAGGTCCCTGGAGGAGATAAACCCACGAAGAGGGTTTATCTCAGGTACAGGTGCAAGGAGTGCGGCAAGGCCCACCAGAGGGAGGGCTTTCGGGTAAAGAGATTCGAGCTGGTGTGAGGTGGAGCATGAGCGCAGGGCCCAGGAGCAGGTTTCTCAAGGTCAAGTGTGTGGACTGCGAAAACGAGATGATAGTGTTTGGCAGCGCCAGCACCGTCGTCAGGTGCTCGGTGTGCGGAAGGACGCTCGTGGAGCCAACGGGCGGCAAGGCAGACATCAAGACCACCATCGTCGAGGTACTGGAGTGAAACGATGGAGGAGGAATACTGGCCAGAGCCTGGCGAGTTTGTGGTGTGCACCGTAAAGAAGGTGGCAGACTTTGGAGCGTTCGTGGAGCTCGAGGAGTACGGAGGCAAGGAGGGATTCATCCACATATCAGAGGTCGCCTCTGGATGGGTGAAGTACATCAGGGATCACGTGAGAGAGCAGCAAAAGGTCGTGTGCAAGGTGCTCCACGTGGACAGGCACAAGCGCCACATAGACCTGTCCTTAAAGGACGTCAACGAGCATCAGCGCCGCACCAAGATACAGGAGTGGAAGAACGAGCTGAAGGCAGAGAAATGGCTCTCGTTCTTTGCAGAAGAGCACTCCCTCTCAGATGAGGAGGTCTCAAGGCTCAAGGCTCTCTTGAGGGAAAAGTTTGGTCTGCTGTATCTGGCGTTTGAGGAGGTAGCTCTCAGGGGACCAGAGGCGCTGGTGGAGGTGGGCGTTCCAAAGGAGTATGCACAGGGCATAGCCCCCGTGGCTGCAGAGAACATCAAGGCACCACAGGTAAATATCACGGGCTACCTCGACCTCTCCTCGGATGCCCCGGACGGGGTGAACATCATCAAGCGAGCCCTCGACGAATGTCTCAAGGTGGAGGAGGGTGGAGTCTCGCTGGAGCTCACGTATGTGGGAGCTCCAAGATACCGTGTGAAGGTGATAGCCCCGAACTACAAGCTCGCCGAGAATGTGCTCAGAAGGGCGACAAAGAGGGCGATCGACTACATTGTGGCTGAGGGCGGAAGTGGTAAGTTCATGCGCTACAATGAGCCTGCGTGAGGTGCTGGAGCATGAGGTCCAAGATACTGAGGTGTCCAGCGTGTGGGCGCTATACCCTGAAGGAGATGTGTCCCGTGTGCGGTACAGCCACCGCTTCTTCCAGACCAGCGAGGTTCTCCCCACAGGACAGGTATGGCAGATACAGAAGGATGCTTCTCAAAGAGGCACACTCAAGGGAGCTCTGATATGACCACAATCATAAAGACAATCAAACAGATATCTCCCCAAAGCTCCATCCTGATAGAGGGGCTGCCAGGGGTTGGACACGTGGGCAAGCTCGTCGCAGAGCACATGGTGGACGAGCTCAAGGCCGAGCACGTGCTGGAGATTACCTCCCATCACTTCCCGCCACAGGTGCTCGTGCAGGAGGACTGCACCGTGAGGCTGGTGAAGAACGACCTATACTACAAGCACGTGGATGGCAAGGATTTGCTCATACTGGTGGGGGACTACCAGAGCACCACTGCCGAGGGGCACTACGAGATATGCAACCTCGTGCTCGACATCGCCCAGCAGATGAATGTGAGGAGGATATACACCCTCGGTGGGTATGGCGTGGGACAGCTCGTGGAGGACGAGGTGGTGCTCGGCGCCATGAATGACGTCTCCTTACGGGACGAGCTGGAGGCCGCTGGTGTGGAGTTCAAGCCCGGAGAGCCACCGGGAGGCATTGTGGGCATTTCTGGCCTGATGCTCGGGCTTGCGATGGAGAGGCACATACCAGCTGCGTGTCTCATGGGCGTGACCTCTGGCTATATGGTGGACCCCAAGAGCGCCAGAGCAGTGCTCAGGGTGCTCACCAAGCTGCTTGGCATAGAGATGAGCATGGGGGAGCTCGATGCGAGGGCAAAGGAGATGGAGATGATCGTGGCCAAGGTCAGGGAGATGGAGCAGGCGCAGATTCCCCCAGAGCTTACGCCGAGGAACGACGAGCTGAGGTACATCGGATGAGCGTGTTCGTGGAGCTCGATGGCTGGAGGGCAAAGCTCAGGTTCTCTGCATGCCACTTCATCCCTGGCCATCCCACGTGCGGGTGTCTTCATGGCCATACGTTCGCCGTGAGTGTTAGGCTGTCGGGGGAGCCGCGAGGCGAGTTTGTGATAGACTTCATTGAGCTGAAAGGCATGGTGCGAAGCATATGCGACTCTCTCGACCACAGGATTCTCATAGCCGCCAACGACCCCAGGCTGGACATCACGCTCGGGGAGCGAGAGTGCGAGGTGGTGGTTCGGGATACCAAAAAGCGCTATGTGCTGCCAAGGGATGACGTGGTAGTGCTACCCCTGAACTCGGTGAGCTCTGAGGCGCTGTGCACCCACATCGCCAGGCTGCTCAAAGAGAGGCTGTCCCACATGCCCAATATCACAGAGCTTTCGGTGAGGGTGGACGAGGGGTTGGGACAGGGTGCGGGATGCACCCTGAGGATGGATTAGTGCTGCTGGGTCCTGAGGGCTCTGCTATTCAGCATGTCCAGTGCGACCTCTGCAGCCCTTTTTCCTGAGAGCAGCATGCTTCCGAATGTGGGCCCCATTCTTGGAAGTCCGAACACTGTGGACACCGCCATGCCCGTGGCTATCAGCCCCGGGAATATCTCCCGAGTGTACTCCACCACCGCATCCTCGGACTGCTGCACCCACATCGCTCCAGTGCCCGCCATCTCGAGGAGCCCCTTCTCCGAGAGCGTGCGGGCCACGGCGGCATCGTGCCCTGTGGCGTCTATCACCACCTTCGCCTCGAGGGCCACGGGGTCGACGCAGCTAATCTGTCTTGGAAGGCTGGCCACAGGGCTCCAGTTGACCACACAGCCCTCCACCCTCCCATTCCTCAGCACAGGGTCATCAAATCTCGTCATGTTGAGCACCTTGGCGCCCGCCTCACACATCGCAGCTATGAGCTTTGAGCATGCATGAGGCCCATCTGCCACATACACACCCTCAGTGTGCTGCTTCAGGGGCACGCCAATGTCGGCGAGGAGCTCGTGGGCTGGTGCCCTTATCGTCACCTTATTCATGAGATATCCCCCGAGCCAGAAGCCACCACCGAGGTAGTTGTTCGCCTCGAGAACGAGCACATCCACCCTTTCCTTTGCAAGCTCCATGGCTGCAACCAGCCCGCTGGGCCCCGCTCCCACAACGATGACATCATTCTCTATGCATTCGGAGAGCATCTGTGTGAACTCGTCCACGATTGCCCTCGTGATCTGTGCCTCGCCCGCTGGATAGAACACACCTTCTGACATGCACCATCTCTCCATGGATTAACGTTGTTAGGGGACAGTGCTTGTACATTCATGAGTTATATAGCTGTCGATGTACCATCTCACCTAAACCTTTACATACTCACCCCCGCATATTTGTGAGTGCTCTGGAGGTGTTAGCCTGAAGAGGAAGAACGATGATGTTCATGAGGAGCTGCAGAGGGTACGCATACCCAGAAAGGGGGAGGGAGAGATACTCGCCATAGTGGAGAGCATGCTCGGCTCCAACAGGGTGATGCTCAAGTGTATGGATGGCAAGATGCGGATGGGAAGAATTCCGGGAAAGATGAAGAAGAGGATATGGGTGCGTGAGGGAGACCTCGTCATTGCGGTGCCATGGTCATTTCAGGACGAGAAGGCAGACATCGTGTGGCGATACACGGGCCCACAGGTGGACTGGCTACAGAGAATGGGCTACATGAGATAGAGCTATATGAGATAGAGCATGAGGGGCAAGAGAGACGGGCTTTCCAAGGACCGTATGGTGAGGATGGATAGGGTGCTAGATGAGCTGAGGATAAGGAGAAAGGACTCCGATGCCCTTAAAGTGGAGAGCGAGGTGCTCGATACCCAGACGCTGATGGGACTGTACAGGCTCTCTGCCAGGGGAAAGCTCGATGCCCTCGGTGGCGTCATCAACGCTGGCAAGGAGGCAAATGTGTTTTTTGCACGGCGAGATGGGAGAGATATGGCGGTAAAGATATACATGATTACCACGAGCAACTTCAACGCCATGAAGGACTACATCCTCGCAGACAGGCGGTTTGCGGGCATCAAGCGGGACAAGCGGCACATCATATTCGCGTGGGCGAGAAAGGAGTACAAAAACCTCCAGAGCGCTGCCAGAGTGGGTGTTAGGGTGCCAGAGGTGTATGACTGCTACCAGAACATACTCACAATGGAGTTTCTGGGAAAAGATGAGGTACCCCATCCTCAGCTCAAGGATGTTCCTCTCACAGAGCAGGAGGCTAAGGGCGTGGTGGAAACGCTGCTCGAGTATGTGTCCCTTCTCTACCACAGGGCAAAGCTGGTGCATGGCGACCTCAGCGAGTACAATGTGCTGATTGACCCAGAGACCCTCGAGCCCATCATCATCGACATGGCGCAGGGCGTGCTAACAGACCACCCCCGCGCAGGGGAACTGCTCGAAAGGGATGTGGAAAACATCGTGAGATATGCCACACGGCAGGGTCTGGGCTACAGTGTGGACGAGTGTCTTCGCAGAGTGAGGGAGGATGGAGCATGAAGATACCCGCCGAGCGCATTGCCGTGCTCATAGGGGAAAAGGGCAGCACGAAGCGGCTTATCGAGGAGCGAGTGGGTGCAACGCTGCATGTGGACTCGAAGACCGGAGAGGTGGAGATAGTGAACATCTCTGACCCCATTGAGGCGATGCGGGCGATGGATGTGGTAAGGGCGATAGGAAGGGGCTTTTCTCCAGAGAGGGCGTTGACCCTCCTGGACGATGAGATGCTCTACTTCGACTCCATCGACCTCTCGGAGGTGGAGTCATCCCCAAAGGGCCAAAAGAGGCTCGCTGGCAGGATTATCGGAAAGAATGGGAGGATGAGGGAGGCAATCGAAGCCAATACCCACGTGATGCTCTCGGTGTATGGCAAGACTGTGAGCATGATTGGCTATGCGGACCAGATAGAGGTGGCACGCAGGGCCATCGGCATGCTGCTGGACGGAGCTCCCCACAGTGCAGTGTACAGGTTTCTCGAGAGAAAACGCCCTGAGATAGAGCGCCACGAGATTGAGAGGTTTTAGACGTGTACCCACAAGAAGGATGTGAGCACGAGGGCGCTGGTGCACACAGGAGTGTGGCAGGGGCATTCATATGCTCTCGGGGGCATTCATATGCTCTGAGTGTTAAGTGTTATAACCCATGAGCCTTTAGTGTTTAATGGTGGTCGATGTGGCTGGAGGCGCTGAAGAGGTAAGACGCGTGAAGGGCTTTATGCCAAGGGCGATTGCTTATGCCGAAAAGATGGATGAGGGGCTGGGCGATGCCCTCTCTTCACTGTACATCGAGGTATGGAGTGAGGGGGACATCCCCATGAAGTACAAGCACCTCATGGCGTTCGCCATCGCGGCATCCAATAACAACATCGAGAGCGCTCTGAAGATTGTGGAGCGGCTCGTCAAGCTCGGTGCCACGAGGCAGGAGATAATCGAAACGCTAAAGCTCGTTATGTGGACATCTGGAGTGCAGGTGTTCACGGACGTGGCAGGTCCCGTGATGAAGGAGCTTGAGAAGTACGGGCTTTGAGGTTTTGAGGTGATGAGATGGGGAGGATAGACGAGCTGGTTGAGAGGGCAGTGCTCCTGCGCGAAAAGGGGCTTTCGGTTGGGCAGATTGCCGATGAGCTCAACATCTCGAAGGATACGGCGACGTGGCTGCTCACCCGCCCAAAGGGGGGCGTGGTTGCCCCAAAGGACATCTCGGTGGATTGGAGTGCCATCGGAGAGAGCTCATACAGGCTCTCGCTGATGTGCGAGGCCCTTTCTGACCTCGTTCAGGAAGGCATTTCGGAGGATGGCGATGTGGAGGTCGTGGTGGGCATATCGCTAAGCGGCGTGCCCATAGGGGCAATGGTGGCAGATGCTCTTGGATGCAAGCTTGCGGTATACACTCCCAAGAAGCAGTTTGAGGATGGCAAGAAGATAGAGGGGGCGTTCAGCCGCAACTTTGCGGACGTGAGCGGCAAGACCTGTGTGGTCGTGGACGATGTAATCACCAGCGGCACCACGATGGAAGAGATGGTGGACGAGCTCAGGCGAGTGGGTGCCAAGCCCATCGCGATAGCCGTTCTCATAGACAAGCGTGGGCTGGACGCTGTGGATGACGTGCCAGTCCTCTCGCTGGTGAGAATCACGCGGCTCTGATGATGCTCACGAGCACCCTTCGGCTCCTTGGACCGTCCAGCTCCACAAAGAACACCCTCTGCCATGTGCCCAGCATCAGCTTTCCATCGTGCACTGGAATACTCACGCTCGTGGGCAGAAGCATCGCTTTCAGGTGCGAGTGGGCGTTGTCGTCTATGCGGTCGTGTGCGTATCCTCTGTCCTTTGGTATCAGTGTATCGAGGGTGCTGATGAAGTCTCTCTTTAGCCCTTCCTCGTTCTCATTGACCACGATGGCAGAGGTGGTGTGTCGGGTGAACACCACGCACACCCCCTCCTGTATGTGGCTGCACAGCGCCTCCACCTGAGGGGTGATGTCTATCAGCTGTACCTCTCCCGTGCTCTCTATCCCGATGGTGTGTATGCCCATGCTCAATCATCTCTGCCATGAGCACAAGTAGCTTTTGATGGGGTGAGTGTGTCGCTTCTCTCAAAAGTATTATTGTCCTGAGCAAAACTATTTATACTAAAAATAACAAACCGAATACATGGGCAGAAAGCGAGTTTACGAAGTCGTAAAGCACTTGCCACCAGAAGAACTCGATAAAAGGATCAAAAAGCTCGAAAAAGACACGAGGATTCTGAAGAGGCTTTACTTCATAAGACACCTCTATAGAGGGATGAGCGTTGAGGAAGCTGCCGACTTAGTAGGAGTTACGAAAGCGACAGGCTACGCATGGCTTAAGAGATGGAATTCCAGCGGCTACGAAGGCTTAATTCCGGAGTTTGGAGGAGGAAGACCCTCCAAACTTACGGAAGAGCAAAAAGAGAAACTGAAAGAAATACTCAAGGAGAGAGAATGGACGACGAAAGAAGTTCAGGAGCTAATTGAGGCTGAGTTTGGAGTTTCTTACTCTTCATGGCAAGTTAGGAGAATTCTAAAATCTTTTGGCATGAAGTACGCCAAGCCCTATCAGAAGGACTACAGGAAACCAGATAATGCAGAAGACACTTTAAAAAAACTTAGATGAGGCTGAAATCGGCGATGACGTAATAGGATTCGTTGATGAGATGGCTGTTGAAGCAAACGCAAATACAGCAAGGCTGTGGAGTTTTGGAAAGCCGGTTAAAAGGGTTGCCACGTACGTCAAAGCTAAGGTTTCAGGATTCTACAGCTTGAACGGAGAAAGCTTGATAGAGTTTCCTGAGAGTAACAAGGCTGAAGATTTCGTGTCTTTTCTCAGGAGGATAATGGAAGCAAATCCTGAAAAAAGGATCGTAATCATTTTAGACAATTTCAGGACGCATCATGCTAAGAAGGTGAGAGAAGAGGCTGAGAGGCTGAATATTATGCCGGTTTACCCCCCTCCTTATTCTCCAGATTTGAATCCAATTGAAAACGTCTGGAAGAGCGTTAAAAGAGTTGTTTCTGAGACATCTCCGCTGAATAAGGAAGAACTGAAGGAGACGATTGCTAAGGCCTTCAAAAAACTGACAAAGTCAATATCATTTGCAAAGAGCTGGATTGAGAAGTTCTTGGGTGATAAGTTTAAGATGTTGTGCACTTAACCATAAATTTATTAACTCCTAAGTGTCGTAAGTTGAGGTGATACTATGAAAGCTCTGATTCTTTCCGGTGGACATGGAACTCGCCTCCGTCCCCTGACATATTCTCAACAGAAACAGCTCATTCCGGTAGCGAACAAGCCAGTTTTATTCTATGCTATAGAAGACGTAATAGAAGCCGGGATAAAAGACATAGGAATCATCGTAGGTCCGAACAAAGAGCAGGTCATGGAAACAGTTAATTCAGTTGATTGGGATGCGGAAATAGAATTCATATACCAGGGTGAACCTAAGGGTTTGGCACATGCGATTTTAGTGGCTGAGGAATTTCTTGATAACGAAGAATTCGTAATGTATCTGGGTGATAATATCCTTAGAGGTGGTATTGTTGATCATGCTAACAAGTTCAAGGAGTTGAATCCTGATTCACTCATCCTGCTTACAGAGGTTGATGAACCTCAGCGTTTTGGTGTTGCTGAGTTAGATGAAAATGGTAGAGTGAAAAAGCTAGTAGAGAAGCCCAAAGTTCCACCGTCTAACTATGCCTTAGTTGGAGTATACTTCTTTAAACCCATAATTATAGAGGCTTGTAAGAACATCAAACCTTCTTGGCGTAATGAGCTTGAGATTACAGATGCAATCCAATGGCTTATCGATAACGGCTACAGGGTTGAGGCGTCGATTGTTGAAGGATGGTGGAAAGACACAGGAAAGCCAGAAGACATATTGGAGGCAAACAGACTAATCTTGGATGATATACAGCCAAAAAATGAGGGTAAAGCTGAGAATTCAAGGATTATGGGTAGAGTTGTAATTGAGTCTGGGACGGTGATAAAAGATTCTGTTATTAAGGGACCTTGCGTTGTAGGTAAGAACTGTCGGATCGTAAATTCATACATAGGCCCCTATACATCTATAGGCAACAACTGCGAGATAGAAGGGACTGAAATAGAGGATAGCGTTATTATGGACGGAAGCAAGATAATAAATGCTGGAAGATTTGTCGAAAGCTTGATCGGTAGAAATGTTAAGATTCAGGAGTGCAATTCCAAACCGAGAGGATATAGATTTATAGTTGGCGACAATTCAGACATTGTGTTGTGATAGCATGAAAGTGCTGGTTACAGGTGGTTTGGGATTTATAGGAAGCAACTTCATAGGGTATATCTTGGATAAGTATTCGGATATTGAAGTTATTAATGTAGATGCCCTAAAATACGGATCAAACCCGAACAATCTGAGAGATGTCAAGAACGATGAAAGATGCTCCTTTGTAAAAGGTGATATTTCAGATTATGAGCTGATGTCTAAGCTTGTAAGAGATGTTGACATTGTGGTGAATTATGCAGCTGAATCACACGTTGATAGAAGCATATCTAATCCATATTCTTTCTTGCAGAGTAATGTCATTGGAGTTTTTACGATATTAGAAGCTATAAGAAAAAATAATCCAGATGCTAAGCTCGTTCATGTTGGTACAGACGAAGTATATGGGGATATTATAAAAGGTTCTTTTAAAGAGGAAGATAGGTTAAAACCTTCTTCACCATATTCAGCGAGTAAGGCTGCTGCAGATATGTTCGTTTTAGCCTATGTAAGGACTTACGGATTGCACGCTATGATTACGAGATGCACAAATAACTATGGACCCTATCAGTTTCCAGAGAAGCTGATTCCTAAGACAGTTATTAGAGCATCGATGAATCTAAAGGTGCCCATTTATGGAACTGGCAAAAACGTCAGAGACTGGATTTATGTTTTAGATCACTGTGAAGCAATAGATTTGGTGATGAGGGAAGGAGAGAAAGGTGAGATATACAATATCTCAAGTGGAGAAGAGAAGACAAACTTGGAAGTCGTGAAAACTATTCTTGATCTCATAGGTAAGGATGAAAGCTTGATCGAGTTCGTTGAAGACAGACCGGGACACGATATAAGATACAGTTTAGATTCCTCAAAGATAAGAGAAGAATTGGGTTGGAAACCCAAGCACAGCTTTAAGGAAGGGATAAGAAAGACTGTGGAATGGTATCTCGAAAACGAGTGGTGGTGGAAGCCCTTAGCTGACGAAAAAGTGTTGCATCCGACTCCATGGAAACTTGAGTGGTAATGTAGTAGGGTGGTAACCTTGAAGATGTTTGTTACGGGCGGTAGCGGTCTGCTTGGAAATAAAATAGCCGAAATAGCTCTAGAGAGAGGTTATGATGTCTACTCTGGATACTGTAACCATAAGCCAGAATTTGGTAAAGCAGTTAAATTTGATTTAACCGATGCTAATAGTATTGTAAGAGCTATCAACGATGTAAAGCCAGATGTGATCATACATACGGCAGCTTTGACAGATGTTGATAGATGCGAGGTTGATAAGGATTTAGCTTACAAAATAAATGTTGAAGGGACTAAAATTATAGCAGAGATGGCAAGAAAATTTAATTCATTCTTAATATATATTTCAACTGACTATGTCTTTGATGGAAATAAAGGATTATACAAGGAAGAAGATGAGACGAATCCTGTGAATTATTACGGTTATACAAAGCTGTTGGGAGAAAAATACTGTCAAGACTTCTGTATTGCGAGGACTTGTGTTATATACGGGGCGAAGCCAGCAAGCGGTAAGGTTAATTTTGCTCTATGGTTGATCAACAAGCTTGAAAATGGAGAAAGTGTTAGAATCGTCATTGATCAATATATTACACCAACACTAAACACAAATCTTGCCAGAATGTTGCTGGAGATTGCCGAGAGGAAAATTACAGGAATCTTTCACTTGGCTGGGGCTACAAGGGTTTCGAGGTTCGAATTTGTTAAAGAGATTGCAAGAGTATTTGGATTAGATGAGAGTTTAATTATTCCTTCAAGGATGGATGAGATAAATTGGATTGCAAAAAGGCCGAGAGATTCATCTCTTGATACATCCAAAGCTACAAAATATTTGAATGAGAGACCATATACACTCAGTAGGGCTTTGAAAATATTAAAGGAGGAGGTTGTATAATGCTTCCTGGTATTGTTATCAAGCCCTTAAAGAGATTTGCAGATGAAAGGGGATTTTTTACTGAAATAATGCGTAAGGATTGGGAGGATATTTTTCAGGATGAAATAGTTCAAGCAAACTTGTCAATTACATATCCAGGAATTGTTAGAGCTTGGCATAAGCATGAAAGAGGACAAGTTGATTACTTCGTCTGCATTAAAGGAGCTATCAAGATCGCTGCTCGATTCCATAGATGTGGTGGTGGATATGGCAGCTCTCTCCAACGACCCAGCGGGAGAGCTCGAGCCAGAAAAGACGATGGAGATCAACTGTGAGGGCAGAAGGAGGGTGGCGAGACTTGCAAAGGAGAGAGGGGTGGAGCGCTACATCCTCGCAAGCTCGTGCAGTGTGTACGGCTTTCAGGAGGGCGTGCTCGATGAGTGCTCGCCCACCAATCCGCTCACCACGTATGCGAGGGCGAACCTCATGGCAGAGGAGAGCCTCTCTCTGGCTGATGAGCACTTTACACCCGTGGTGCTCAGGCAGGCAACGGTGTATGGGCTCTCTCCGAGGATGAGGTTCGACCTCGCCATCAACGGCATGGTGCTGGGCTTTTACAAACACGGCAGGATTCCCATACAGCGGGATGGCACCCAGTGGAGACCATTTGTGCACGTGAGGGACACCAGCAGGGCATTTCTCATGTGCATGGAGGCACAGGAGGACAGGGTGAGCGGGCAGATATTCAACGTGGGCTCAAACGAGCAGAACTATCAAATCATGCCCCTCGCCCGCCTCATCGCCGAGTCCATAGGCGTGCCCTTCGAGTACGAGTGGTATGGCTCTGCGGACGCCAGAAGCTATCGCGTGAGCTTTGACAAAATCAGGAGGGTTCTGGGCTTTAAGCCCGAGCTCACGCCCAGAGAGGGAGCACGCGAGGTGTACACCGCCCTGAGGGAAGGGGTGGTGAAGGACGACCCGAGGACGATTACTGTGGCATGGTATCGGCACCTGCTCGAGATGCAGCGTTTCTTGCGGGAGGTGGAGCTGGAGGGAAGGCTGCTATGAGGATAGTGGTGATAGGTGCTGGGGGACAGCTTGGCTCTGACCTCGTGGAGGTGCTCTCATCGCACGACGTGGTGCCCCTCTGCCACGATGACATCGAGGTCTCTGACAGGAAGAGCTGTGAGCAGCTCGTGCATCTTCGGCCAGAGGTGGTGGTCAACACTGCCGCGTATCACAGGGTGGACGAGTGTGAGGAGAACCCCGAGAGGGCATTCGCCGTGAACGCCATTGGTGCCAAGAACATCGCTGAGGTGTGCGAGAGAATTGGAGCGTGTGCGGTGTTCATAAGCACCGACTATGTGTTCGATGGCACGAAGGGCGAGCCCTACACCGAGGAGGACTGCCCCTCCCCCTTGAACACCTACGGCATCTCCAAGCTCGCGGGAGAGGCGTACACCCGCCTCGTGAGCAGACACTATGTGTTCAGGGTGGCGAGCCTCTTCGGGGTCAGGGGAGCGAGCGGGAAGGGCGGAAACTTCGTGGAGACCATCGTGAAAAAGGCAAGAGCTGGTGAGAGCCTCACGGTGGTGGACGATGTGGTGATGAGCCCCACGTACACGAGGGATGCTGCCCTTCTCATACGGGAGGTGCTCGAGAGGGGGCTTCCCCATGGGGTGTACCATGCCACCAATACGGGCATGTGCTCATGGTTCGAGTTCGCACGCACCATCGTGGAGTTGGTGGGCCTCGACGTCAGCGTGTCCCCCATAAGAAGCGAGTCCCTCTCCCAGAGGGCAAGAAGACCCCCCTTCTCTGCCCTCGAGAGCCCAGTCTTGCGTTCCCATGGACTTGCCATGAGGCACTGGAGGGAGGCACTGAGAGACTACCTTGCGGCAAAGGGCCATCTGCAGTAGTGCTCATTTAGGCACCTTTGAGGCGCCTTTGAGGCGCCTTTGGGCGTAGCTACCTTTTCAATCTGCATAGGAAAACGATATAAGAGGGCCTCACGAGTAGCTGTCGAGCTGGCTTTGCACACTCTCTTCCCTCGTGGCTTCGAGCGCAACACACATGCCATCGTGGGCGAGGGGATAGCGCTTTATGGCATGCTCATGGGGTGGGTACAGGTGGCTCAGGTGGGTTAGCAGCACCCTCTCTGCCCCCAGCATTCCCGCAAGCTCCAGCGCCTCGGTTGCGTTCATGTGCTTGTGGAAGTTCAGTGTGGGGTGAATGGCGTCCGCAATCAGTAGCTTTGGCTCTGCCATGAGCTCGAGGCTCTCCTGTGGGATGTGGATGGAGGTGTCCCCGGTAATCACCAGCTTCTGGTCATTCTCGATGACCACGAACCCACAGGGCTCCCTCAGGGGTGGGTGGTGCACTGGCACAGGAGTGATGCGCAGCCCAAATAGCTCGATTTCCTCAAAGGGCTCGAGCGTGGTAAAGCGCAGGGGCATGAACGAGAATGTGCTCTCCACCAGGTCCCTCATCTCGCGGGTGCCATAGCACCTCACCCTTCTTTGCACCCTGAACAGCTCTGGAAGCCCTCCATAGTGGTCATAGTGGGCATGCGTCCACAGCACTGCACCCACCTTGGGGATGCGGGCACGAAGCAGCTGCTCTCTCAGGTCTGGGCTGGTGTCTATCAGCACCACGCCCTCTCCCGTGCGCAGCAGCACCGAGAACCTCGCACGCCTGCTCCTTCCTCCCCTGAGGGCATCACGGCAGGCAGCGCACCCGCACCCTATCTTGGGACATCCCGCCGCATCACCCGTCCCGAGCATCTCCACGAGCACTCAGCTCACCTCAAAGCGCTTGTAAAAGTCCTTGGCACTCTCGGAGAGCAATATGCCATTGTGCTCACAAAAGCCCCTCACCATCTGCTCGAACACCGCACGCTCCCTCTCTCTGATGACCGCTGCCTCGTGTGCCCTCCAGAGGATGTCTGGATAGGTGCCCCTGATGATTGTCTCGCCCCTTATGACGTCTGCCACGAGGTCAGTGAGCCCCTGCTCGTACATCCACAGTGGCATCTCCACCCTGCACGGAGCATGGGGGCTGGTGTTCAGATAGAAGAAACATATCCTCCTTCCCCATTTTCCATACAGGTCGAGGACTGAGCTGCCCTCGAAGTAGCGCCTGTCATCCCTGTCGCACAGGAACACCTTGGTGCGCTCCCCCCATTTCATGGCACCTCTCAACAGCGCAGCATCGGTGATTCTCACACCCTTCGGCAGCTCCTCAAAGCATTGTCCCATCATCCTCACGAGGTCGTGGGAGTTGGGGGAGTCCACGAATGCGGCTATGGGTACCCTGTTTTCCGATGCCGAGAGCAGTCCCCTTATGGCATCGAGGTACACGCTGCGTATCCTCTCGCCGTGCGAGCTTATGTGGGAAAGCACGAGCGAGGTGTCCAGCAGGCATAGGCAATCGATTCTTGCGCTCATCACGTGCTCACACTCGAGGGAGAAGCGCATCGCGTCCACGAGTTCGTTGCTGTATGGATACATGCTGTGCTGCTCGAACTGCTCTGGGGTGATGAGCCGCACGATTCGCTCGCATTGTGCCTCTGAGCCATCGTGGGGGTTGTACACGAGCGCACTCTGCACGATTGCCAGCGGCATCCCCAGCCCCCGCCTTGCGTATATCTGGCTCCCGTCCACGCTCGCAACTGGCGTGCCAGAGAGCACCTCGTCCATCCACGCAAGCGCCTCCTGCCTCGAGCTCCAGCCACAATCGAACGGCACGATGAGCTCGCCCTTCTCAAGGGGCACGGCACCGCAGTATCGTGGAAGCTCTGGACACATGCCATTCAGGTCCAAGAGCCGCTCTCTGTATGCCCCAAGCTCCTCTGAGGACTCCCTCTCATACGCAATCAGGGCATGCTTTTTTGCCTCCAGCTCATGGGCTAAAGCGAGCAGGTTGAGCATCACTACCACTTCTTTTTAGCCAGTATATCTTTTTTCTGGATAGGCTTTTCTGGGTAGGTTTAAGAGGGGGAAGGTTGAACTGGGGGCGATGGACAGGGCTGACGTGCTGGTCATAGGGGCAAGCCCGGCGGGCATGGCGTGCACCCTCGAGTGTGCGAGGCTGGGACTTGCGACAGTGCTCGTGGACAGCAAGCGACCCGACTACGTCCCATCGCCTGCGAACACCGTGTTCGAGGCGATGGCCAAAAAGGCACACATGCCCCTCGAGCCCCACCTCGTCCGTCGCTGGCTCAAGGGCATGGTGATACGCTCTCCCTCCGGACGGGGCATCAGGGTGGATGCGAGGGGCTGTGTGCTCCACAGAGACAGGCTCGATGCCCATTACATCGAGGAGGCAGAGCGAAGAGGGGCGAGGGTGCTCTGGCAGCACAGGGCAGAGCGCTTGGTGGTGAGCGATGGCATAGTCGAGGGGGCGGTCGTTAACGGCGAGCCCATGCGAGCTGCCATCACGGTGGTGGCGTGCGGTGTGGACTGTGGGCTTGCCCGGCTGGCGGGTATATCCCCCATGCGCCATCCCCACGACCTTGCGTGGGCCCTCGAGGCGCACGTGGTGGGTGAGGGCGTGGGAGAGCCCGAGTACTTTGAGTACACGGTGGGCAGCGTGGCGCCCGGCTGGAAGGCCACTTACACACCCCTCGGAGGGGACGAGGCGACCATTGGTGTATATGTCAGAAGGCACGGGAGGGACGTCTCGGCGTTCTTCGAGCGCCACCTAACACGCTTTGAGGCAGAACACGGCCCCGTTAGGGTGCTCTCGGTGGCGAAGGGTGCAGACCCCGTGGCCACCCTTCCCCACGAGCTCGTGTGCGGCGGGCTCATGGTGTGCGGAGGTGTGTGTGGTCAGTCGGGCATAGCCTACGGGATTCGGGCTGGAACGCTCGCAGCCCAGACGGCTGCAGAGGCGCTGGATAAGGGAGATGTATCTGCCGCCATGCTGCGGGCATATGTGCGTCGATGGAGGCGGGAGCTGTGGTGGGAGCATGTGGTGGGCAGGCTCTCCCTCGAGATGCTCAGAAGGATGAGGGATGAGGAAATCGATGCCCTTGTGGCAGCGCTCGAAGACTATGACACATCGAGGCTTCGGGGACATCCACTCCTGAAGCTCGCAGGGGTGGGAATGCACGTGGTGCGCAAAAGCCCCCTGCTTGCTCTCACTCTCTTGAGGAAGATTTCACAAGGAATGACGTGATTTTTGGTCCACAAAGAAAAAGCTTTAAATGTGTGGGTGATGTGCCACACGAAGAAGGTGTGAGCGATGGGGAGGTTTCCAGAAGCTGAGAACAGGCTGCTCAACGTCAAGATATGCATGAAGTGCAACGCCCGCAACGCCGTAAGAGCCACACGATGTCGAAAGTGTGGATACAAGGGGCTCAGGATGAAGTCAAGAGAGATTAAGGGCTGAGCATAAGCCATGCTGGGAGCTGTTGAGCGCTATCTGCTCGATGTGATAGAGAGGGATGGTGCGGCTCACCTCACCCTCATAGATCCAGAAAGTCAGCCACCCGAGAGGGCTGGAAGGATAGCGGAGGGTGCGGCGAGGGCTGGCACAGATGCGTTCATGGTGGGTGGCTCCATCAATGCGGCTGGAGGGCTGCTCGATGAGACTGTGCATGCCATCCGACGAGTCACATCCCTTCCCGTAATACTGTTTCCCGCTGGGGTGCACTCGCTCACGCCCCATGCGGATGCCCTGTTCTTCATGAGCATGCTGAACTCCAGAGACCTCACCTACATCGTAGGCAACCAGATGCTGGGAGCGCCCCTCGTGGTGGGCTATGGCATCGAGGCAATCCCGATGGCGTACCTCGTGGTCGAGCCCGGGGGCACGGTGGGCTATGTTGGCGATGCGAGGCCAATACCACGAGCAAAGCCAGAGATAGCGGTGGCATACGCCCTCGCCGCTCAGCTGATGGGGATGCGGTTCGTGTACCTCGAGGCTGGCTCTGGTGTGAGCTCTCCAGTACCCCCGGAGATGATATCTGCAGTGAGGGGGGCGTCGAGGTGCACGCTGGTGGTGGGCGGTGGCATACGCGACCCGAGCACGGCAGAGAGCATGGTGAGGGCTGGCGCACATGCGATTGTAACGGGCAACCTCGTGGAGATGAGGGAGGACGTGGAGGATGTGGAGACAACCCTCGCAGAGCTCATAGCCGCCATGAAATCATAGCACCTCAACGTCCAGTGGGGGCTCGAGCTGGCCCGCATCTGGGTCGTATATACACGTGGGGTCCTCGCCATAGAAGTCTCCCGTGTAAAAGTATGCCTTCTGCCTGCACCCCCCGCACACGCCCACGTAATCACACCGTCCACATCTTCCAGTAAGGTGTCTCTCCTTTTCTCGAAGCATGCACAGCTGCTCGCACGGATTTTTCTGCCACAGCTCGGAGAAGGGCGTCTCTCTCGCATTTCCGAGCCTCACATGGGGCGCGAAGTGGCATGGGGACACGTTTCCGAGAAAGTCCACGTTTGCCACCTTGAGGCCAATGGAGCACCCCCCAGCTGCCACAAGCAGCCTTCGTGCCAGCTCGAACCGCTCAGGGTCCTCCCTCCTTAGCCGCTCGAGGATGTACACGCCGTCCATCGGCGAGTCGGTGGTGAGTATCTCGATGGGCTCATCCTTAAGCGCCTTTGCCCGCTCATAGAGCACATCGAGCACCCACCTTCGCTGCTGCTTGGTGAGGTCCCAGTCGGCTATGTACCTACCCCTTCCCGTGGGCACGAGGTGATACACACAGAACCTCGGTATCCCTTCTGCAAGGCACAGCTCGATGAGCTCTGGCAGCTCCCTGTAGTTGTGCTTGGTGAGCGTCACTCGCAAGCCCGTGGGTATGCCCGCATCCCTCGCAGCTCTGATGCCAGAGAGGGCTCTCTCGAACGCCCCATCCACTCCCCTGAAGGCATCGTGCTTTTCTGGGTGTGCGGAGTCTATGCTCACCCCCACATACTGTATGCCCACCTTCCTCAGCTCTTGGGCAACCTCTGGAGTGATGAGGGTGCCATTGCTCGATATCACCATCCTGAGACCTCTTTTCTTGGCATGGCGGGCATACTCGAGCAGGTGCGGGCTCATGAGGGGCTCTCCACCCGTGAGGATCACTATGGGCACGTGCATTGCTGAAAGCTCGTCTATGAAGGCAAGCCCCTCCTCGAGTGTCCACTCCTCTGGATGGGGTGTGGTGGCATCGATGTAGCAGTGTCTGCATCCGAGGTTGCACGCCCTCGTAATGTTCCACATCACCACCGGGGAGCTCACAGATGAGAACCTCAGCAAATCGCTTCTCCTTTGGCGACCCGCCTTTGCCCTCAGCGCCTCCCACACGGTGGCTCTGTCTGCGAGTAGCTTGGAGAATACTATCATTTCGGCATACCAATGCCGAGAACGCATTTAAGTGTTGTGAAATGGGGTATTGGATGACCACTATCTTTATATCGCACAAGTACGAGAGCGTGCCTCAATCAACATAAATATACATTGTGAGGAGTTCTGATGGACAGAACAAAGTATGTGCTCGATGAAAACGACATGCCAGATGCATGGTACAACGTGCTCGCTGACCTTCCCACCTCGCTCGACCCTCCGCTGGACCCGAAGACGCGCCAGCCCGTCTCCCCGGAGGCCCTGATGGCGATATTTCCCAAGGCGCTCATCGAGCAGGAGATGAGCACCGAGAGGTATATCCGCATCCCTCGAGAGGTCATGGAGGTATACAGGCTGTGGAGGCCCTCTCCGATGTACAGGGCGCGCAGGTTGGAGCAGTACCTCGATACCCCAGCCCGCATCTACTACAAGTACGAAGGTGTGAGCCCTGCGGGGAGCCACAAACCCAACACCGCCGTGGCTCAGGCATACTACAACAAGAAGGAGGGGATACGAAGGTTGGCCACCGAGACGGGGGCTGGACAGTGGGGAAGCGCCCTCGCCCTCGCATGCAAGCTGTTCGACATGGCGTGCACCGTGTACATGGTGAGGGTGAGCTATGAGCAGAAACCCTATCGCAAGTACCTGATGAATGTGTGGGGTGCGGAGTGCATACCCTCGCCGAGCACTAGGACGAACGCGGGAAGGGCTGTGCTTGAGAGAGACCCCGACAGCCCGGGCAGCCTTGGTGTGGCAATCAGCGAGGCCGTGGAGGATGCCGCCACCCACGAGGACACCAACTACGCGCTGGGCAGCGTGCTCAACCACGTTCTGCTCCACCAGACCATCATAGGTGAGGAGGCGGCAATCCAGATGGAGATGGCAGACGACTACCCCGACTACGTGGTGGGATGCGTGGGCGGAGGCAGCAACTTTGCGGGCATAGCGCTTCCGTTCATGAGGGAGAAGCTTGCGGGCAACAGTGAGACCACCTTCGTGGCAGTGGAGCCCACCGCATGCCCCACCCTCACCCGTGGCAGGTATGAGTATGACTTCGGGGATGTGGCAGGGCTCACACCCTTGCTCAAGATGTACACTCTTGGACACGACTTCATTCCTCCGAGGATTCATGCAGGGGGCTTGAGGTACCATGGCGATGCTCCGATACTGAGCTATCTCGTGCACGAGCGCCTCATGGACGCCGTCGCCTACCGCCAGAGCGAGTGCTTTGAGGCAGCCAGCATTTTTGCAAGAAGCGAAGGCATCGTGATTGCCCCAGAGACCTCTCATGCGGTAAGGGCGGTGATTGACATAGCCAGAGAGTGCAAGAAGACCGGGGATGAGAGGACGGTGCTGTTCAACCTGAGTGGGCATGGGTTGCTCGACCTCTCTGCATACGATGCGTATCTCTCAGGAGAGCTCGAGGATGTGAATGACCGCTGAACTGCAGCCAGTGGTGGATGAGCGGGCGCTGGTGGTGGAGGGCAATGAGCGCGCCCTCGTGGTGGCAGACCTGCACATCGGCATAGAGTATGAGCTGCGCAGGGAGGGGGTTCACATTCCCTCCCATACCCCAAAGCTGCTCGAGCGGCTCGAGCATGTGCTCAAATACGGGTTTGACAGGCTGGTGCTGCTCGGGGATGTGAAGCACACCATTGGGGGCGTTAGCCCCCTGGAGAAGGCTGAGCTTCCTTCCGTGCTCGAGCGGCTCGGCGAGCTTGTCCACGTGGATATCGTACTTGGCAACCACGATGCGGGCATCGCCCAGCTGGTGCCAGAGGGTGTTGATGTGCACCCCTCGGGGGGCGTGGTGCTCGATGGCGTGGGCTATGTGCATGGCCATGCGTGGATGAACAGTGAGCTGCTCGGAGCGGACATCATCGTGTGTGCCCACACCCACCCGCTCGTGAGGTTTGTGGACTCGCTCGGGTGCACTGTCACCCTTCCATGCTGGCTCCGCACCACTCTGAGGGGAGAGGTGCTCTCCATTGCACTGGGCTCGGATGCCCATGACACGCCCCTCGTGGTCGTTCCGGCGTTCTGCACGCTGTGTGGGGGGGTAGTGGCCAACGACCCAGATTCAGAGCTGCTCGGTCCCCTGTTTTCGAGCGGAGCCGCCGATGTGGAGCATGCCGAGTGCTATCTGCTCGATGGCACGCATCTTGGAGCCCTCTCTCAGCTCATGCGGTTCTCGAGGAGGGAGCGGGGATGAGGGTGGCGGTGGTGTGCAGGGGAAAGTGGGGGAAAAGGGCATACGATACCCTGAAAAGGCTCGATGTGGCTTGTGTGGACATGGTGGAGCTGCATGATACCCCCCCGCTCGAGCAACCGCACGTTCCCCCCATGTCGGCGGACGTGGTGTTTTCGTATGCCCTGAGCCCAGAGCTCAACCTCGAGGTGGTAAGGAGGGCTGCCGAGGGAGGAGCACAGGCGGTGGTGGTGGCTGGGGGGTATCGCTACATACCCTTTTCAGAGGCAGGAAAAATCGCCTCAGCCCATGAGATGGAGCTGCTCGTGCACGAGATATGCTGCAGCCTGACTCCAGAGCACACCAAGAGCCCTGCGCTCAGGGCGCTGCTTACCCACGTGGGCTCTCCAGTGCTCAAGGTGAGCATCGCCCATGGAAGGGTTGAGCATGTGGAGGTGGTGAGGGGTGCACCCTGTGGCTCCACGTGGTTCATGGCACAGGGGCTCAAGGGGGTGGAGGTGGACAGGGCTCCCATGGAGGCGTCCCTGCTGGTGTCCTACTATCCATGCAGGGCAAGGCGGGGTGGGCGAGGTGGCATTCACAGCTCGTGCGAGCTGCACCTCGAGGCGGTGAAGAGGGCGATAGAGGATTGCCTATAGGCTCATATGTCCACACCTGACGCTCCAGCACATATGCGAGGGCTGCCCTTACTCCCTTATCGAGCCTCAAGAGGTGGAAATAGCTCACGCTCTCACGAACACGTAGGTGTCCACGAGAATGAGCACCATCAGCAGGGCACACACCAGCACTGCCCTGTCAACGAAGTCGAGCCTCATGCATTAGGGCACACGCTGGCTCGATAAATAGGTTTTGGCTCGGTGAAATGCATCAGCCTCATCCCCCTGCCACTCACAGTACGCCTTTTTGCATATATGGCAGAAAGGTCGACGCTCTCTGAGCCAAATGGCCTGATTATGAGCTGGGCTCCCACCCTCGCCGCAGCCCTCGCGATTGGCACCCAGAGCTCTGGAGGGGGGCGAAGGGAGTACACCACTGATGCCCCCTCATACAGGCGCACGTTCGGGGCGCACACGTCGTCCATGAGCACTCCACGGGATGATGGGTGCACGTCCGTTGCCACGACCTCGATTCCCATACGGGTGAGGAGCCTCGCCACCTCGAGCCTGTGTCCCACCCCCACTTCCACCACCTTTCCATCGGCACAGCGGGCGATGTACTCCGCGATGTGTGCCATCTCGATGCCGTTCATGCTCCACCACTGGATAGTGGGCTCGAGGAGATTCGAACTCCCGACCTCTGCCTTGTAAGGGCAGTGTCATAACCTGCTAGACCACGAGCCCACTGCTGACAGTTTTGCACTCATGGGCACCCACATATTTAAGATTTTATGCAACTGGTTCGGGGCGTTTCTTTGGCCACAGCATGTTCTGGTTGCTCTGACCCCCAAGTGGATGAACTTCCTTCATCATGATATATGTCACATAAGTGCTGCGGGATGGACGTTCTTACGCAGGCAGAGTAATCAACTGCTGTTACCCTAGAAGCAGCATATGCAAAATCCCCTGTTCACCACTCCAGTAGTAAAAAGCGCCCGGACCGGGATTTGAACCCGGGTCAGAGCCTCGACAGGGCTCTATGCTAGGCCCCTACACCATCCGGACACGCGCAACCCCCCACTACCTAATGAAATTTAAAGCTTTTCCTCCCGCCCATAGAGGGATAGGGCACTCGAGGCATCCTCGATGGGATGTGCACAAGCTCGAGCTCTTCTCTGTGTCTCCTCAGCAGATATGGCTTGATGAGCTCGCTGCCCTTGCCGAGGGTGAGCGTCATGGAAAAGCCACACAAAAGCTTCATCTTCTCACCATCATTACGAGCTTGGTGATTATGTGAACGGCTGGGCTGGTCTTTCTGAACACTATCTTTGCGTGGGGGAGGTGCTTGAGCAGCTCAGCTGGAGTATCGAACGGCTCCACCTCAACGTACGTTCGCCCGAGCTCTAAGGGGGTGTGGGCATCTGAGCCTGCCGAGATGGGTTTGTGGTGCAGCCTTGCAAACTCCACTGCCCGCGCGTTGTGCCTCTTGCGGACGTTTCTGGCATTGTACCCCTCAATGATATGTATCCTTGGCATCATCCTCTCGAGCACCTCCCTTCTTATCACCTTGCTCCTGTACACATCGAAGGGATGGGGCACGAGGGCAAGCGCCCCCTGCTCATGGATGATGTCGAGCGTCTCGTCGCACGATAACCCCTGCGGCACCTCTTCTGTGAGGAATATCCCTATCACCTCTCCATCGGCGGTTGCGATTTCCTCTGCAAGGGGACAGGGCACCTCGATGCGGTTCTTTCTCATGAGTGAGCGCAGCCTCTCTGAGCCCTCTATGGAGTTGTGGTCGCACACGATGGGAATCACACCCGTGCTGAGATATGACTTGAAGAGCCGCTCCACACTGTTGATGGAGTCGTGAGAGAAGTGCGAGTGCACGTGCATGTCCAGCCTGAGCTTTTCACAGTCCATCTGCCACCGTAATGCTGTATCTCAGGCGCACTATAAAACGCTGATGGCCGAGAGCAGCACGAAGACGTCCAGAACGCACCATCGTACCTCGTGAGCACGCTCCTGTGGGACGGGGCATCATCCACTCGCAAGCTCGCTCTTGCTTTGAGAATGCGAGCAGCATCGCCATGGAGATACTGTGCTGAGCACCACGTACCCAAGGGCAACCATCCAGAACGTGGGGGGCATGGGCAGGGAGAGCACAATTGCCGTGAGCACCAGCACGAGCATCACCCCTGTTGGGCTTGAGCCCCAGGGCGAAGGCAAAGTTTATATAGGATTATGTAGTGGGGAAGGTGCACCCACCTCCGTGGGGGCATGAACAGATGTGTGTCCCCTATTGGGGTGGCACAACGAAAGCCTTAAATAGTAATGAGGGAGAATAGATAGTCCCTCAGAACACGGCGCTCGGCGTCAGCCCGGATGTTGGGGATACCCATTTCGTGAAGGGCTGCATCAAAGCCGTGTGACAGCGATGTCGTGGAGACTGAATAGTGATTATTCCGTCTGACACAAGCCCTGATGACTCGGTTAATTCCAATCGGACACCCCTTCAAGGGGCAAGGAGTTAAGTAACCACCAATTCCTGCACACTCTGGTTGATCCTGCCAGAGGCCACTGCTATCGGGGTTCGACTAAGCCATGCGAGTCGTATGTTCCCCTTCGGGGGAGCATGGCGCACTGCTCAGTAACACGTGGATAACCTACCCTTGGGACAGGGATAACCCCGGGAAACTGGGGATAATACCTGATAGACCATGGAGGCTGGAAGGCGCCATGGTTCAAAGGGGCAACCGCCCGCCCAAGGATGGGTCTGCGGCCTATCAGGTTGTAGTGGGTGTAACGCACCTACTAGCCTACGACGGGTACGGGCTGTGGGAGCAGGAGCCCGGAGATGGATTCTGAGACATGAATCCAGGCCCTACGGGGTGCAGCAGGCGCGAAAACTTTACAATGCGGGAAACCGTGATAAGGGAACCTCGAGTGCCGATGCATAGCATCGGCTGTCCAGATGCCTAAAAAGCATCTGATAGCAAGGGCCGGGCAAGACCGGTGCCAGCCGCCGCGGTAACACCGGCGGCTCGAGTGGTGGCCACTTTTATTGGGTCTAAAGCGTCCGTAGCCGGCTTGGCAAGTCCCCTGGGAAATCTGGCGGCTTAACCGTCAGGCGTCCAGAGGATACTGCCAGGCTTGGGACCGGGAGAGGTGAGAGGTACCTCAGGGGTAGGGGTGAAATCTTGTGATCCCTGAGGGACCACCAGTGGCGAAGGCGTCTCACTAGAACGGGTCCGACGGTCAGGGACGAAAGCTGGGGGCACGAACCGGATTAGATACCCGGGTAGTCCCAGCCGTAAACGATGCTCGCTAGGTGTCAGGCATGGCATGACTGTGCCTGGTGCCGAAGGGAAGCCGTGAAGCGAGCCACCTGGGAAGTACGGCCGCAAGGCTGAAACTTAAAGGAATTGGCGGGGGAGCACCACAACGGGTGGAGCCTGCGGTTCAATTGGATTCAACGCCGGGAAGCTTACCGGGGGCGACAGCGAGATGAAGGTCAGGCTGAAGACCTTACCGGATTAGCTGAGAGGAGGTGCATGGCCGTCGTCAGTTCGTACTGTGAAGCATCCTGTTAAGTCAGGCAACGAGCGAGACCCACGCCCACAGTTGCCAGCATGTCCTTCGGGACGATGGGTACACTGTGGGGACCGCCGCTGCTAAAGCGGAGGAAGGAGTGGGCAACGGTAGGTCAGTATGCCCCGAATCCCCCGGGCTACACGCGGGCTACAATGGTTGGGACAATGGGTACCGACCCCGAGAGGGGAAGGTAATCTCCTAAACCCAACCGTAGTTCAGATTGAGGGCTGCAACTCGCCCTCATGAAGCTGGAATCCGTAGTAATCGCGCCTCAAAATGGCGCGGTGAATACGTCCCTGCTCCTTGCACACACCGCCCGTCAAACCATGCGAGTGGGGTCTAAGTGAGGAGGTGGACTCGTGCCATCTTCGAACTTGGGCTCCGCGAGTGGGGTTAAGTCGTAACAAGGTAGCCGTAGGGGAATCTGCGGCTGGATCACCTCCTATAAGTGCTCACAAACGTGAGCAGTCCGATTGGAAGCCGAAAAGTCATCAGGGCTTGCAGTCATGATGGACTGCAGCACGAACCTCAGGGGCTCGTAGATCAGCTGGAAGATCGCTGCCTTTGCAAGGCAGAGGCCCTGGGTTCGAGTCCCAGCGAGTCCATCGAGATACATAGTGCACCAGGTGAACAACAGTTCATCTGGGAAGGGTCGAGCCTCAGCCTGCAAGGCTGATGCTGGGAGACCGTGTATAAGCGCAATCTGGACGCCCACTGAGTTGAGGTGAGACCGGAGTCTGGCAGCTGTACCAGCTGGTGGATGGCTCGGCTCAAGCGCCGATGAAGGACGTGCCAAGCTGCGATAAGCCCCGGGGAGATGCAAGGAATCGTTGATCCGGGGATTTCCTAATGGGACATCCTGATGCTACGGCATCACTCCCTTCGGGGAGGGGGAACGCCCCGAATTGAAACATCTTAGTAGGGGCAGGAAGAGAAACCAATAGGGATGCCGTGAGTAACGGCGAGTGAAAGCGGCACAGCCCAAACCGAATCCGCATCCGATGAGGATGTGGAGATGTGGTGTTGTAAGCCGGGCTCAACACCCCACCCAACGAAGCCGAAGTCCCCTGGAACGGGGCGCCAAAGAGTGTGATAGCCACGTAGGCGTAAGTTGGAGGGTGGAGCCCGTGTCTTGAGTACCGTGTGTTGGAATTCACACGGGAATCTGGGAGACATCAACTTCCAAGGCTAAATACGTCTTGAGACCGATAGCGCAGTAGTAGGGTGACCGAAAGCTGAAAAGTACCCCAAGAAGGGCGGTGAAAAGTGCCTGAAACCAGCTGGTGATAGTGGGATGTGGCGTGGAAGGATCAGCAGTGCGAAGGAACCCGTCGCGAGGCGGCAGTACGAGCACTGTGTTGCAGCGTCACATCATACGTTTTGAAGAACGGGCCAGGGAGTTTGCCTGAGTGGCGAGGTTAACCACGGAAGTGGGGAGCCGAAGCGAAAGCGACAGGTGCGTAGCGGGTTTCCCGCATGGCACGGGGTACTAAAAGTGCCCGAAGTCACTTGGGCAAGACCCGAAACCGGGCGATCTAGGCGTGGGCAGGCTGAAGCGCGAGGAAACTCGCGTGGAGGGCCGAAAGGGTGCTGATGTGCAAATCGCTCCTCTGACCCGCGTCTAGGAGTGAAAGATTAATCGAGCCCGGTGATAGCTGGTTCCTCCCGAAACATGTCGCAGCATGACCTGGACGGAGGCAGTCGGCGGTGTAGAGCACGGATTGGGGAAGTCGGGGGGGAAACCCCTCGCTCCCCTGTCAAACTCCAAAGCCGCCGTCGTCGTAGAAGTCCGGAGTCCGGGCTGGGGGGTAAGCTTCCAGTCCGTAAGGGGATAAACCCAGCCCATGGTTAAGGTCCCTCAGTGTCGACTAAGTGTTAACGATAAAAGGTGTCCCAAGCCCAAGACAGCTGGAAGGTTGGCTTAGAAGCAGCCATCCTTTAAAGAGTGCGTAACAGCTCACCAGTCGAGGTTTGGGGCCCTGAAAATTGACGGGGCTAAAGTCGACCACCGATACCATGGGACGCCGCGAGGCGATTCAGTAGGGAGGCGTTCTGCATGGGCAGAAGCAGGGCCATGAGGTCCTGTGGACCGTGCAGAAACGAGAATCCTGGCATTAGTAGCAGCATAGTTGGGTGAGAATCC
Source organism: Methermicoccus shengliensis DSM 18856 (assembly GCF_000711905.1). Classification (NCBI taxonomy): domain Archaea; kingdom Methanobacteriati; phylum Methanobacteriota; class Methanomicrobia; order Methanosarcinales; family Methermicoccaceae; genus Methermicoccus; species Methermicoccus shengliensis. The sequence goes on along the minus strand of NZ_JONQ01000007.1, from coordinate 6,092 downwards.
CAACCGCCGAAAGGGCCAGGTTTCCTCGGCAATGTTCGTCAGCCGAGGGTTAGTCGGTCCTAAGGTGCACCGTAACTCGAGTGCGCCGAAAGGGAAGCAGGTTAATATTCCTGCACCACTTGACGATAAGTCCTGACGCCTCAGGGTAGGCCGAGCAGGTGTTGCCAGCCTGTTCAAGCGCCGAAGCCCCCGGAGAGCCGTAATGGCGAGAAGGGGGTGAATGCGTGATGACGCAAGTCGGCTGACCCCAGGGGCCCGTGAAAAGGGCAGTCAAGTGGCCGTACCGAGAACTGACACAGGTGTCTCAGGCTGAGAAGGCCCAGGCGTGTCGGAGTACTTTGGCTAAGGGAATTCGGCAAATTGGCCCCGTAACTTCGGGAGAAGGGGTGCCTGCTCTGAAGAGAGCAGGTCGCAGTGACCAGGGGGCTCTAACTGTCTAATAACAACATAGCAGACTGCAACTCCGTAAGGACTAGTACAGTCTGTGAATCCTGCCCAGTGCAGGTACCTGAAAGCCCGGTCCAACGGGACGAAGGGCCTGTAAACGGCGGGGGTAACTATAACCCTCTTAAGGTAGCGTAGTACCTTGCCGCTTAATTGGCGGCTTGCATGAATGGACCAATGAGAGCCCCACTGTCCCTAGCCAGAATCCGGCGAACTTCACATTTCAGTGCAGAGTCTGGAGACCCCCAGGGGGAAGTGAAGACCCCGTGGAGCTTTACTGCAGCCTGCTGCTGGGTTACGGTCTTGGATGTACAGAATAGGTAGGAGGCGTAGAAGCACCCTCGTCAGGGGGTGTGGAGCCGCCCGTGGGATACTACCCTTCCGAGGCTGTGACCCTAACTCGTATAGAGGACAACGGTAGGTGGGCAGTTTGCCTGGGGCGGGACGCCCTCGAAAAGATATCAAGGGCGCCCAAAGGTCGGCTCATCAGGGACGGAAACCCTGAGAAGAGTGCAAGGGCATAAGCCGGCCTGACGTGATTTCGCACAGCAAGAAATCACGAGCCGAAAGGCGGGCCTAGCGAACCAATGTGCCCTCTTGATGAGGGCCATTGATGACAGAAAAGCTACCCCGGGGATAACAGAGTCGTCACCGGCAAGAGCACATATCGACCCGGTGGCTTGCTACCTCGATGTCGGTTCTCTCCATCCTGGCTGTGCAGCAGCAGCCAAGGGTGAGGTTGTTCGCCTATTAAAGGGGATCGTGAGCTGGGTTTAGACCGTCGTGAGACAGGTCGGTTACTATCTACTGGGGGTGTTGGGAGTCTGAGGGTAAGTTGCCTTTAGTACGAGAGGAACAAGGCAACGGTGCCACTGGTCGATCGGTTGTCCGGCAGGGCAATGCCGAGCAGCTACGCACCAGCGGATAAGGGCTGAAAGCATCTAAGCCCGAAACCGCACCCAAAAAGAGACTCCCGTAAGGACGCTCGTAAAAGACGAGTTTGATAGGGCCGGGGTGTAAGCACCAAGGCAACGAGGTGTTCAGCCCGCGGCTACTAAAGTCCGTGCCAGCCTGCTCTTGCCTCAACTCAGGCGAAATCCAGATTGTGCTTTTTGCGGCAAACAGCATCTGCCAAGGTGGCGGAGCGGCTACGCAATCGCCTGCAGAGCGATGTTACTCCGGTTCGAATCCGGACCTTGGCTTGAGGCTCGAGTTTAGCGGCCATAGCGGCGGGGGTACTCCTGAACCCATTCCGAACTCAGAAGATAAGCCCGCCCACGTACTGCACTGTACTGTGCTGCTCGCGCGCACGGGAACTGCAGTTCGCTGCTAAACTCACCCATTCATCTCATTTTAGTATCGGGAGAGTGCGCTCCATGGCCATTCTTCTTGGGTTCTCGATTGAGGTTGGAGGATTTTTTATCTTGTCAAACACCCATCGTGAGATGGGTAAGAGAATGCCATTTTTATACGCTTAACATCGTAAAACAAAAAAGAGAAAAGGAGCTGGGGGTCAGCTCAGTACAGGCCCAGCATCAGTGCGTATGCCAGCAGCGTATTCACGATGACTAACAGCACAATGAGCCAGCCAAAGCTCGCTCCGCCGATGCCGAACGCTGGTAGTGCCGCAAGCTCACACAGGATACCGAAGACGAACACTGCGAGCCCCACATACAGCGTGGCAGTGGAGCCAGCTGCGATGGACATCACATAGGCGCCAGCCACGAGAAGCATGATGCCCGTCCACACGTCCACGGCAGACATCGACTTTCCATCAGCGCCAAACGCTGGAAGCCCTGCGGCGATGAAGGTCACCCCCGCAGTGCCCACCACAGCGGCGCTGAGGTAGTCTGGCGCGTCCATTCCAAAGCCGCTGTAGAGCAGACACGCGGTGATGAATGTGGTGATGCCCACAAAGATGGCCAGCAACTGGGCGCCCTTAGCTGGAACCTTGCCGGCAACGGCAAGGCCTATCGGTAGAAATCCAAGTGAGAACAACAATACTGGTAGTGCAGCTGGATGCATACTATTTCCCCTCCTTTATAATAAAAGGGTGGGAAGGCCCACCCGGTCAAAATCACACTCCGAGGAGCTCCTCGTACTTGTCTCTGATGTCCTTCCAGGACATGCCCTTGAGGGCAGCCTCTGCGAGCACGGGTCCCTGAGCAGCCTTCTCTCCATAGATGCCCATGTCGTAGGACTCCACGAACTCTCTGTTCACGGCACCGCCACCACACACGAATGGAATCTCGATGCCCTTCTCCTTCAGCCTCTGGGCAATCTTCGGGAAGGCGTTCATCGTGGTGGTCATCAGTGCGGTGCCCGTGACCATCAAGGGCTGGTGCTCCTCCACTGCCTTGACGACCTCCTCTATTGGCACGTCCCTGCCGAGGTCGATCACGTTGAAGCCGTTGGCGTTGAGCAGTGCTACGACGATGTTCTTTCCAAGGTCGTGGATGTCGCCCTCGGCGACGTGGCACACCACTGTGCCCTTCCTCTCCATTGCCTTGCCCATCTTCTCCTCACACGCCTTGATGCCCGCTGCCATTGCGTCGGCGGCAATCATCACCTGTGGCAGGAAGTAGATACCTGCATCGTACAGCTTGCTCACCGCTGCCATTCCTGGCACCAGGGCATTGTTGATCACGTCGAGTGCGTCTGCCTTTGTGAGAGCCTCATTGACGGCTGCCTCCACACCTGCAGCATCTCCCTTGAGCATTGCCTCGGCAATCTTCTTGTACATGGGGTCCTTGGGCATCACGTCTGCCGCGAACTCCTCGGGAGCTACCTCCTTCTCAGCCTTGATGTCATATCTCACCAAGGTCATCTCAGTGTTTGCTTTACTAAAGTCTACTTCAGCCATGTTTTCCTCCTCCTTAATGGTGGTACAAACCCCCATCTTTACTCAGCCCTATATATAGATTACTTATTGAGTAAAACAAAATAATTTGAAAAAAGGAAAAAAAAGTTTATCTCTTTACAATTTTTGCAATTTATGCAAAGTACTCCTTCACTCCCTCCACAAAGGCGGCAAGGTTGGCGGTCGGGGTCTTGGGCGCTATGCCGCAGCCAGGTGCGCACAGGTCTGTGCCGCCATCCAGTGCATCCATCACTGCGTACTGTACCTTCTCTGGGTCGCCGAGCAGCAGTGGGTCTATGGAGGAGACGTTGCCCACGAGGGCCACCTTGTCACCCACCATCTTCTTTGCCTCTGCCATGCTCACCTTCTCCTCGATGCTCAGTCCGTCAGCGCCCGTCTCTGCCATGAGGGTGAGAATTTGCTTCACGTTGCCACAGATGTGCAGCACCGCCAGCGCGCCCTTGGAATGGATGGTGCGGTGCAGGTCCTTGAGATGGGGCAAGGCGAGTGTTTCGAACGAGGTGGGGATGATGGTATCTGGGGATGCCACTGGGTCCAGGGGCACCACCACATCCGCACCCGCATCCACGAGCGCCTCGGCGTACATCTTGAGCACCTCGGTGGCCAGCTCCACGAACATGTCCGCCTCGTCTGGCTCAGTCATGCTTTGCCTGATGAACTTCTCCACGCCCATGAGATGTCCTGCGAGCGTCACTGGACCTGTCACGCCCGCCATTATGGGCAGCTCATCCCCCACCTCTGCCTGGAGCTGCTCCACCGCTTTGAGCACCACGGGCACCCTTCCCTTCTCGAGGAAGTCCTCATAGGGGATGTCGCCCACATCCTCGTATGGGGTCTCCTTTACCGAGGGCTGCCTCTCCTCGTTGCCCCAGTTGATTGGCACGCCAAGGGCATCCGCCTCCACCGTCAGGCAGTAGGGCACACGGGCGGTCTCCAGCCCCACCTCCTGATAGGGCATCTTGGCGAGCTTTACCATCTGGTCAACGTGCTTGTGGGCCTCTGGCCAGAACACGCCAGCCTTCTGCATGAACTCTACGGTGCCCGTCTGGGTCACTGAGGTAGCCGGAACCCTATCCACCTCTTTCTTCTGGAGTGCGGCAAGCACTCGCTCCTTAGGTGTCATCTCAGTCATTTGCTTTCCTCCACATTACGCTAAGGCATATGCTATTTTAATATTTTGTAGGGGGCGCTCTGGTGGTGGGAAGATTTAGGGTAAAATCAGAGTGAAATCCTTACAATTGATAACATTTATATCAGAATAAACTCCACCACTCCCCTGTAAAAAACCATTGGGAGGAGGAACTATGGCTGTAAAGATGAGATACACCAAGATGGCCTACACCAACCCAGACGACATGGTGTTCGGAGAGGCTCCGAACCCCATCAAGAACTACGGACTGGACCTGGAGCTTGGTGCAGGATACGTGGTGCCAGAGACCAACTACGCACCAAGGCCCGGCTCTGAGGCCTCCAAGATGAAGCTTGTGAACGAGTACAGACACATCACCAAGGACATCCTCGAGAGGTGTGTCACGATTGGACTTCCCACCATGCAGCTCGAGACAGAGCACGTGTTCCAGATGACCAACGACCCATCATGGGGCGAGGCGGTCACCAAGAAGCAGTTCGAGCTGATGAAGAAGTTCAACGAGGAGTATGGCATCAAGCTCGCTCTCAGGCACACACCGGGTGACATCAGGCGTGATGAGCTGGCACCCGCTGGCCTGAGAGAGGACGCAGAGCACGACTACCCCAACAAGATGATTGCTACCGTGGAGGCATGTGCCAAGGCGGGTGCGTCCAACATCTCCTGTGAGACCGTGGGCGGCAAGGAGATTCTGGACTATGCAGTGGCCAGGCAGGACCTCAAGGGCATCCTGTTCGGCATCGGCTGCCTGGGCAGCATCGACATGGAGTGGGTGTGGAGCCAGATAGTGGACACCGTGAACAAGGCGGGCACGAGCTGCATACCCGGCGGTGAGACCAACTGCTCTGGTGCCAACACGTGCATGTTCGTGGCTGGCGGTCTGCTGGACAACAACCTGCCCCACGTGTATGCCATCATCGCCAGGGCCATCGCAGCTGGCAGGACGCTCGTGTGCTACGAGTGTGGCGCCAAGGGACCTGGCAAGGACTGTGGATACGAGGGTCCAATCGTGAAGGCCGTGGCAGGTGTGCCCCACGCCCAGGAGGGCAAGGACGCCACGTGCGCCCACGCGGACGTCATGGGCAACCTGATTGCACAGTGCTGTGACCTGTGGTCCAACGAGTCCGTGGAGTATCACTCCGAGTTCGGTGGCTCCACGGTGCAGGTGTGGGCACAGGCTCTCGGATACGAGGTCGCCCTGATGAACGCCGCAAAGCAGACGGGCAAGGACAAGGTGCTCAGAGACCTGTACGTGGCAGCCGACCTGTACAGGGACCCGCAGCCCTATGTGCTCGCATACTTCAACGCCTTCAAAGTTGGGCAGGCAATCGTCGAGAATGGCAACGACGTCTACCTCAGGGCAAAGGCTGCGGGCGAGACCGCCGCAAAGATTGTGGACGAGGCCAACAAGAAGGGCGAGCTGAAGCTCACGAAGTTCGAGAGGAAGGCGCTCGACAAGGCACTCGAGGAGCTGGCGAGCTTCCCAGACTCCATGGACGCCTTCATGGACGAGTGCATCAAGGAGTACTCCGAGAAGGTGGACGTGTTCAACCCGAAGAACTACGGACTGTAAGTCCGTGGCTCTTCTTTTTTCTTTTTCTTTTTTGTGTTTTGTGTTTT